>JAEZCL010000127.1 GCA_023433585.1 Pseudomonadota bacterium | reverse complement strand
CCGGCAGCCCATCGGGCCGGTTAAACCCGCCCCCCCCCCCCCGAGACGAAGGGCAAGATGTTGCGCCAGACGGCGATACGGCCTGGATGTCGCCCGAGGAGGCGCTGGACTTCCAGCGCGGCAGCGTCCTGGCCCTGGCCGACCTGCACGTCGAGATCGACCGGCTTGTGCTTGAAGCGTACGGCTTGCCCGCCGACGCGGGGACCGAGACCGTCCTGGCCCATCTCGTCGCGCTCAACGCCCAGCGCGCCGCCGAGGAGGCGCGTGGCGACATCAAGTGGCTGCGCCCCGACTATCAGATCCCCCGCTTCGCGCCGCGCCGCGTGGCCGGGCGCGAGACCGGCCAACTCATCGAGGAACCCGTCGCCGCCGCCGACCGCGTCAAATGGCCCGCCGACGACCGCGCGCGCCTGATGATGATCCGCGGCGCCCTGGCCGAAGCCGAAACCCCCCAGCCCGCCGAAGCCCTGGCCGCCCGCTTCAAGGGCCGAGGCGTCACCCCCGAGGTCTCGCGCCTGCTCTCCACCCTCGAACGCGACGGCCAGGTGCGCCGTTCCGAACAGGGCTATGCGTTGCTCAGGGCGGCGTAGGGATGGATCGCGTCGCCGCCTGACCGCTGATCCCCGCATTCCCGCGCGCGGCGTCAGCGATTCCAACCCCATCGATTTTTTTCAGCTTTTTTCCACCCGCCCCTTCCCGGCGCCCTTATCCTGCCCGTCCCGGACAACGCCTGCGGCGCTTCCGGGATGACAAGGGAGCCCCTCGCTGGACTCCAATTGCACTGTTTTTCGCGGTCGGAGTCCAACGGCGCACCCTGTCATCCCGGCCGACGCCTGGCGGAGCACCGGAATGACAAGGGCTCCAAAGCTGGACTCCAATTGCACTGTTTTTCACAGTCGGAGTCCAATGGCCCGCCTTGTCATCCCGGCCGAAGCGAAGCGAGAGCCGGGACGGGACGAGCGAACACCGCGCCTCAGTGGACCGGATAGGCCTCGCCCGGCTGCACGAACGCCGCCTGGCCGCTGACCTCGCCATAGACCATGCACAGGTCCTCGAAGACCCGGCTCCAGGCGAATCGCTCCACCGCGCGGACCCGCGCCGCCTGGCCGATCGCCTCCACGTCGCGCTCGAACAGGGCCTCGACGGCGGCGGCGAAGGCCTTTGGCTCGGCGGCGTCCGCCAGTTCGCCCACCTCCCGGTCCACGGTCTCGGCCACGCCGCCGGCGTTGACGCCCACCACGGCCCGGCCGCAGGCCATGGCCTCCAGCACGATCAGGCCGAAGGGCTCATGGTCGTTGGCGTGGACGAAGGCGTCGCAGCTGCCGATGATCCGCGCCACCGCCCTGGGGTCCGATTCATAGGGCAGCGAAATCACCCGATCCTCGCGCGGCAGGCCCATGCCCGCCCCCACCAGCACCAGATGATAGGGATCGCCCAGCATCTGGACCGCGCGAATCAGCACGTCGATGTTCTTCTCGCGCGCCGGGCGTCCGGCGAAGACCAGCAGGCGGGCGTCGGCGCCCAGCCCCAGCTGCTTCAGCAGCCCCTCGCGGTCCGCGCGCTCGGGCCGGAAGGTGTCCACCTCGACCCCCAGGGGCTGGACCACGATGCCCGGCACCCTCGCCTCCTCCAGGCGCCGGGCGATGTAGCGGCTGGGCGAGATCACCCGGTCGAACTGCGAGAACAGCTTCGACCAGCGCTTCTCCACCGGCTTCTTGGCCCATTCTCCGAAGTGAAGCGCTGCCAGGGCCGCCGGGTCCGAGTGACAGAATCCGATCACCGGGGCGCCCGACCTCTGCCCCGCCTCCAGGGCCGCCTGCCCCGGTGTGTAGGGATCGCCCGCCTCGATCAGGTGCGGACGGGTCGCCGCGACCCAGGCGCTCCAACGCCTGATGGAGGTGGGCCAGCGATAGCCGTCGCCGAACGGCAGCTTGGGCGCCTGAAGGCTCAGGACGCCGTTGGCGCGCGCCCTGTATCGCGCGCCGGGCACGATCAGGGTGTGGGCCACGCCCGGCCTGTTGGCCTCGATCCACGTCTTCTTGGCCAGCAGATAGCGTTTCACCCCGCCCGAGCGCGGCGCATAGAGCATGGTGGTGTCCACCATGCGGATGCGCGGGTCCGACGCTGCGGCCTTCACCGCACTGAAGGTGTCGGCCACCTTCTCGTCGCGCCCCGGGATCAATTGAACTTCGTTTTCCTGAACGTCGATCATTCCGCTCCGCCTTTCCGACGTCGCTGCAACGCACAAACGTGAAGATTGGATGCGTTAGAACGAAATGCCACGCCGTCAAGCTTTCTTGGCGCCATATCGCCTCGCGCCTTTGCACCGCCGGCTGATCGCCGCTATGAGAGGTTGGCCTTGCAATCGCCTCAAATTCGGGAAACTTGGGGCGTGTCGCTGGGCTCCGAATTATGATCGGGGCCTTGTCGTCATCGAGCGCGCGTCACCAAGGGGTTCTTCTTTATGCGTAAACTGCTCGCGGCCGCCGTCGCGCTCGCTCCACTCGCCGTCGCCGCCGGAGTCGTTCACGCCGAGACGGTGATCTCGAACACGCGCACGACGCCGATCCTCACCGCCAACGCCAACGGCGGTGCGGCCGACGACGTGCGCATCGCCCAGGGCGGAAAGATCGAGGTGGATTCGGGAACGGCGGTCACCCTGAACTCCGACAACGACGTCACGGTCGATCAGGGCGGCTCCATCGAGATGGAGGACGCCGCCGACGGCGCCACGGCCATCCTGGTCCATGGCGGCAACACCGGTTCAGTCGTCATGAACGGCACGATCCGCATCACTGACGGCTACACGGCCGAGGATGAGGATGGCGACGGCGACCTCGACGGTCCCTTCGCCGAAGGTGTGGAGCGCTACGGCATCCGCGTCATGGGCGCGGCGCCCCTGGACGGCGACGTCCAGGTGGGCCGCAACGGCGCCATCGTGGTCGAAGGCGACGAATCCTACGGCGTCTCCATCGAATCCGGCCTCACCGGCGACCTGGTGATGCGCGGTTCGGTGACGGTGACCGGCGATCAGTCCTATGGCGTTCGGGCCACCGGCGACGTCGGGGGCGACGTCTGGATCGGCGGCGGCATCGCTGTCCAGGGCGAAGGCTCCACCGCCGTGTCGCTGGAGGGGGACATCGACGGAGCCCTGCGCATCGATTCCACCATTTCGGCGACCGGCTTCCGCTACACGACCCGTCCGCCCACACAGGAAATCATGGATGGGCTGGACCCCGATGATCTCCTGATCGGCGGACCGGCGGTCCGCATCTCCGGCAATGTGGCGGGCGGGGTTCTCCTGGCCACGACCGCACCCCCCGCCGAGGATGACGACGACGACGAGACGGACCGCGACAACGACGGGGTGCCCGACGTCGAGCAGACCACAGCCACGATCAACGTCTTCGGCTCCGCCCCCGCCATCGAGATCGGCTCGGGCACGCGCGACATCACCCTGGGCGAAGTCGGCGCGGGCGACATGGCCTATGGCTTCATCAACCGGGGCAGCGTGACCGCGTCAGGGGTTTTTGACGGAATCTCCGCCACCGGCGTGCGCATCGGCGTCGACGGCGGCCATGCCGTGACCATCGAAGGCGGCATCCGCAACGAGGGCGGCATCCAGGCCTCGGCCCACGAGGCGGACGCCACGGCGCTGCACTTGGCCGACGGCTCCGTCACGCCCAGACTTTACAATTCCGGCGCGCTCGTCAGCTCCAGCACCACCGAAGGCGAGGACGTCGCCACCGCCCTGCGGATCGAGGCGGGCGCTTCCCTGACGTCGCTCTACAATTCCGGCGCCATTCGCGCCGGAATCAACGGGCCGGCCGGAGACGCCGTCGCCATTCGTGACCTCAGCGGAACCCTGACCGACATCCAGAACATCGGAGTCATCCAGGCCGGCATCGTCAGCACCCGAGACGAGGACGGAAACCTGCAGGTCGTCACCGGCGACCGGGTCGCCATTGACGTCAGCGCCAACACGACGGGCGTGAACATCACCCAGCTGGTTCTCGACACCGACCCGGACAATCCGCCCGCCAGCGGCGTCACCGAGCCGGTGATCGTCGGGAGCATCCTGCTGGGATCCGGCGGCGACACCCTGGATATCCGTGACGGCTATGTTTACGGCGACATCGATTTCGGCGGCGGCGCCGACACCCTGCGCATCAGCGGCGACGCCGAGGTGCGTGGCGCCCTGTCCGGCGCCGACGGCCTCTTGTCCATCGACGTCGCCGGCGGCCTGCTCGACGCGCAACAGGCCCAGGCGCTGGACATCAGCAGCCTGACGGTGGGCGCCGACGGCGACCTGATCGTCACGGTCGATCCGACCGCTGGAACGGCGGGCGGCTTCAACGTCTCGGGCACGGCCAGCTTCGCCGACGGGGCGGGTCTGGGCGTGCGCTTCACCTCTCTGGTGGACGATCCCGCACGTTACATCATCGTCGATGCCGGCACGCTTGAACTCGGCCAGATCGACGACAGCTCCCTCGAGGAGAACTCGCCCTTCCTGTTCGTGGTCGAGGCGGGCGGTGACGAAGCGGCCGGTCAGGTCTATGTCGATGTGCGTCGCCGCACGGCCGGCGAGATCGGCATGATCCGCTCCGAGGCGTCGGCGTTCGACGCCGTGTATGAGGCGCTGAACGCCAACGATGAGATGCGGGCCGCCTTCCTCAATCAGAATGATCGCGAAGGCCTGCTGCACATCTATGAGCAGATGCTGCCCGACCATTCCGGCGGCGCCCTGATCTCGCTGGCCAGCGGGGTCGACGCGGTGACCCGCGCCCTGGCGGGGCGCAACAACAGCGCGGCGCGCGGCGAGACCAGCGCCTGGCTGCAGGAGATCAATTTCTACGCCGACAAGGAGACCGGCGACGCCTACGGCTTCAAGTCCGAAGGCTTCGGATTCGCGGGCGGCGTGGAGCGCGGGACCGCGTTCGGCGCCATCGGCGTGTCCACGGCCTTCACCTCCTCCGACCTGGAGGAGCCGGGCGCGGCGGCCGAGGAGCGGCTGTCGGCCAACCTGCTCGAACTGGGTCTCTACTGGCGCGCCCAAGGCGGGGCCTGGACCACCTGGGCGCGGGCGGCGGGCGGCTACGCCAGCTTCGAATCGGTGCGCCAGTTCGTCGGCGAGGGCGTCCTGCGCCGCGCCGACGCGGACTGGAACGGCTATACGATCACGGCGGCTGCGGGCGCGTCCTATGAACGCAGCTATGGCCGCTACAGCCTGCGTCCCGAGGTGATCGTCGAATATTTCGGCCTGAATGAAGACGGGTTCGAGGAAAGCGGCGGCGGCGACGGCTTCGACCTGGCGATCGCGGATCGTGAAGGCCACATCTTCTCGACTACCGCAGCCCTGAACTTCGGCATGGGCTTCGGCGAGAACCAGTGGCTGCGCCCCGAGATCCGGGTGGGCTGGCGCCAGATCATCTCGCACGAAGGCGGCGTCACCACCGCCCGCTTCCTCAGCGGCGGCCCGGCCTTCGACCTCGTGGCCGACAGCCTGGAAGGCGGCGGCCCGATCGTCGGCTTCCGGCTGAACGTCGGCAACGAACTGGGCATGCTGGCCATCGAGGGCGACGCCGAATTCCTGGACGATTACGTGCGCTACGCCCTGCTGCTACGGGCAAGCTTCCGGTTCTGATCGGACGGGGACGCCGTCGGCCAGGCGCCAGGCGGTCTCCACCTTGCCGGCGAAGATCAGGCGTTGGCGGGCGGGGTCCGAAGGGATCACGCTCTTCGGCGGCACGACCGCCTCATGGCCTTCGCGCGGCGGGGCATGGGACACGGCGTCCGGCGCGGGCGTGGTGAAAAGAGCGGTAATCAGGACAAGGGTCAGCATCGCTCATCCTATGCCCTCATCCGGCGACCGGCCTCAATCCACGAAAGCTGATGACTGGCGAAGGTGAGAGGCCGCGCCTCGAACCGGAGCCGTGCGCGCAGGGCTGGCGCGGCGGCGAAAAATGGTGGGCGGCGACGGGTTCGAACCGCCGACCCTCTCGGTGTAAACGAGATGCTCTTCCAGCTGAGCTAGCCGCCCTCACAATTGATGAAGGCGCGGACCGCATGGCCCGCGCCCCATCGAACAACGCGCGAGCGGCTTAGCCGTTCAGGGCGCTCTTCAGGCCTTCGCCCACGCGGAAGCGGGCGGTCTTGGAGGCCGGACGATGCACGGTTTCGCCGGTGCGCGGATTGCGCGCCAGGCCCGCCTTGCGCTCGGTGGCCACGAAGCTGCCGAAACCGACCAGGCGCACGTCGTTGCCGGCCTTCAGCGAGTTGGTCACGCTCTCGGTGAACACGTCCAGGGACTTCTTGGCCTGGTCGCGGGTGATGCCGGCGCCATCGGCGATGGCGGCGATGAGTTCAGCTTTCGTCATTGGGTTTCTCTCCAGCCCTATGCGGGAGCAGCCTTTGTCTTGAAGGCGACTCAGCCGCTTACCCCTCGACTAAAGGCCAGCTTTGGCCTCGCGTCAAAAGGGAAACCGTCCGGAACCCCTTCAATTTGACCGTTTCCCCAGCTTTTTTGGCCGATTTTCCGCCGATCAGTGGCTGACGACCGTCTCACCCCCCGGGACAGGCGGCGAAACGGGCGGCAGGGGCTCGACGGCCTCGTCCCATTCCACCGGCGTCAGATTCCCCGTCAGAGCCCATTTCAGCGCCTCGTCGGCGGTGGAGACCGGCACGATCTCCAGCGCGGCCTTCACATTGTCGGGCACGTCGGCCAGGTCCTTCTCGTTCTCCTGCGGGATCAGCACCGTCTTCACGCCGGAACGCAGGGCGGCCAGCAGCTTCTCCTTCAGTCCGCCGATGGCCGTGACGCGGCCGCGCAGGGTGATCTCGCCGGTCATGGCGATGTCCTTGCGGATCGGGATGCCGGTCAGGACCGAAACCATGGCCACGGTCATGGCCACGCCCGCCGAGGGACCGTCCTTGGGCGTGGCGCCGTCGGGCACGTGCACGTGGATGTCGGTCTTCTCGAACACCGGCGGCTTGACGCCGAAGCTCAGCGCCCGCGCCCGCACATAGCTGGCGGCCGCCGAGATGGATTCCTTCATCACGTCCTTGAGGTTGCCGGTCACGGTCATGCGGCCGCGGCCGGGCATCTTGATGGCCTCGATGGTCAGGATGTCGCCGCCGAACTCGGTCCAGGCCAGGCCGGTGACGATGCCGACCTGATCCTCCTCGTCCGTCTCGCCGTGGCGATATTTCCGCACGCCCGCGTATTCGGCCAGCTTGTCCGCGTCCACGGTGATCGACAGGGCGCCGGTCTTGGCCATCTCGCGCACGGCCTTGCGGGCCAGCCCGCCCAGCGCCCGCTCCAGGTTCCGCACGCCCGCCTCGCGGGTGTAGTAGCGGATCAGGTCGCGGATGCTGTCTTCCGGCACGATCCACTCGCCGTCCTTCAGGCCGTGGTCCTTGGCCAGCTTGGGCAGCAGGTGGCGGATGGCGATCTCGACCTTCTCGTCCTCGGTGTAGCCGGCGACGCGAATGACCTCCATGCGGTCCAAGAGAGGTTGAGGCATGTTCAGGCTGTTGGCCGTGGTCACGAACATGACGTTGGACAGGTCGTAGTCGACCTCCAGGTAATGGTCGCCGAAGGTCGAGTTCTGGGCCGGGTCCAGCACCTCCAGCAGGGCCGAAGACGGGTCGCCGCGCCAGTCGGCGCCCAGCTTGTCGATCTCGTCCAGCAGCACGAAGGCGTTGGTGGTCTTGGCCTTCTTCATGGCCTGGATGATCTTGCCGGGCATGGAGCCGATGTAGGTGCGCCGGTGGCCGCGAATCTCGGCCTCGTCACGCACCCCGCCCAGCGACATGCGCACATATTCGCGCCCCGTCGCCTTGGCGATGGAGGCGGCCAGCGAGGTCTTGCCGACGCCGGGCGGGCCGACCAGGCACAGGATCGGCCCCTTCAGGCTGCCGGTGCGGGCCTGGACCGCCAGATATTCGACGATGCGCTCCTTGACCTTCTCCAGGCCGTAGTGGTCCTCCTCGAGGATCGCCTCGGCCTTGTTCAGGTCGATGGGTTTGGTGCGCGCCTTGCCCCACGGGATCGACAGCAGCCAGTCCAGATAGTTGCGCACGACGGTGGATTCCGCCGACATGGGCGACATGTTGCGCAGCTTCTTGACCTCGGCCTCGGCCTTGGTCCGCGCTTCCTTGGACAGCTTGGTCTTGCGGATGCGGGTCTCCAGCTCGAGAATTTCGTCGCGCTGGTCGTCGGTCTCGCCCAGCTCGCGCTGGATCGCCTTCATCTGCTCGTTGAGATAGTATTCCCGCTGGGTCTTTTCCATCTGGCGCTTGACGCGCGAGCGGATCTTCTTCTCGACCTGCAGGACGCTGATCTCGCCCTCCATCAGGCCGTAAACCTTCTCCAGCCGGCGCGGGATGCTGACCGTCTCCAGCAGGGTCTGCTTGTCGGTGATCTTCACCGAGAGGTGCGCAGCCACCGAATCCGCAAGCTTGGACGGATCGGTGATGCCGGGGATGGAGCTGAGCGCCTCGGGCGGCACCTTCTTGTTCAGCTTCACATAGCTGTCGAACTGCTCGACCACGGCGCGGACCAGGGCTTCGGCCTCCTCGGCCGAACCGTCCTCGTCGTCGATGTCGACGGCTTCGGCTTCGTAATAGTCCTCGCGCTCGGTGAACCGCGTCAGGCGGGCGCGTGACTTGCCCTCCACCAGCACCTTGACCGTGCCGTCGGGCAGCTTGAGCAGTTGCAGCACCGTGGCCAGCACGCCGATGGGATAGATGGCCTCGGGCTCGGGATCGTCATCGACGGAGTTCTTCTGGGTCGCCAGCAGGATCTGCTTTTCGCCTTTCATGATCTCGTCCAGCGCCCGCACGGATTTCTCGCGCCCCACGAACAGAGGCACGACCATGTGCGGGAAGACGACGATGTCCCGAAGCGGCAGGACGGGGAGGATCTTGGACTCGGACATGATGCTCACTGCTTTGCCGGGCCGTTGTTCATCGCGGGCCCGCGACCCGGCGAACGCTCCGGACCGCCCGCCGATTCCGACGGTATTCGGATGAGTATGTGGCGTGTGACACGCCCGGTTCAAGCATCACAGGAAATCGGCCACAGAAGCGTGTCGGCGGGTCTCACGCGGGCGGAATGACATCCGGCGGGCGCCGATCCTCTCCCTCCCCTTCATGGGGAGGGCCGTCGGCGCGCAGCGACGACGGGGTGGGGAGGGCTCGGCGACATAGGCTCTTTCGCTACCGCTCGCCCCGGACTTGATCCGGGGCTCGCTGCTTGGGCGCGCTGTTTCGCCTTGCCGCCCCCACCCGCTTCGCCTTCGGCTCCGCCCCCTCCCCATGAAGGGGAGGGAGAACATCGTGCGCTTCACCTCTCCATCCGCGAAGGCGGATGGGGAGCAACCATGTCAGTTGTTCTGTGGCGTGAGCCAAGGCTGGTTGCGCTTGAGGACGAGGTTTGCGGCCTCGATGAGTTTTCGCATGACGG
>JAEZCL010000307.1 GCA_023433585.1 Pseudomonadota bacterium | reverse complement strand
GGCCGGTTCGCCGGCCGACGGCTCGGACACGGCGGGCTCGCCCCGGCCACAGGCCGCCAGGCCGAGGACGGCGACACCCATCAGCGCACCCATCTTCATGTTCATGTCCGGGCCCTCCACACGCAATCGTCAGATTCCGCATCGGAACACCCCTGCGCCGATGCGATTGAGGTCTTATATCGTGCTCAGAGGAGTCTCCCATGACTGATTTTCGTGACGTCGCATCCGAGAACCGCTTCGAGCAGGGATTCACGGACGCCCAGGGCGAATTGCGCCGGGTGTGGGCCGACTACGCGAAACAGGACGACCGCAGGATCATCCTGCATGTGGAGGCCGAGCCCGAACTGCGCGGTTCCGGCGCCTCGGGTGAATTCATGGCCCGCCTGGCCGATCACGCCCGCGCCGAGGGCCTGCGGCTGACGCCCGTGTGCGCCTACGCCGTCGCCTGGTTCCGGCGCCATCCGGACGCGGCGGACGTGGTTGACGACGGCTGACGCTTGACCGCGACTGACCTGGCGCGCTCTGCTGCCCCAGGGGAGGACGGGGCATGATCGAACAGCTTGTGGAGACGATGACGGGCCTGACGGCGACGGTCCAGGGCTGGGGCGCGCCGTTCGCCGTCTGGATCGTTCCGGCCCTGCTGGGCCTGGGCCTGGCGGCCTCCACGGGGCTTCGCACCTTCCTGCCGCTGCTGATGCTGGCCCTGGCGGCGCGCTTCGGCTGGTTCGGCATAGAGCTGAACGAACAGATGCGCTGGCTGCACGCCGACGCCGCCATCGCCGCCCTGGGCGTGGCGGCGGCGGTGGAGTTCACGGCCGACAAGGTTCCGGTGCTGGACAACGCCCTCAGCGGCCTGGGCCTCGTCGTGCGGCCCCTGGCGGCGGCGCTGGCGGCCGGTTCGCTGTTCGTGGGGGTCGACCCGCTGCTGGCGGCGGTAGCCGGGATCATCGTCGGCGCGCCCACGGCCCTGGCCTTCAATGCGGCCCAGGGGGGATTGAGACTGGCGTCCACCGCCGCGACCGGCGGGCTGGCCAATCCGGTGGTGTCGCTGTTCGAGGATGTGCTGGCCTTCTTCACCGCCCTGTTCGCGCTGCTGGCGCCGGTGCTGGTCCCCATCCTTCTCGTCATTCTGGCCCTGATCGCGGGGCGTGCGGCGCGTCGGGTGCGGCGGCGCCTGGCGGCGCCTCAGGACGCCTGAAGCCGGTCCAGGTGATCGCGGATGTGCGCGGCCTCGGCGGGCGTGTTGGCCAGGGCGATGGCGCGCCCGAACGCCTCGCGGGCCTCGGCCTTGCGGTCCAACTGCGTCAGCAGCGCGCCCTTCAGGCCATGGAAATGGAAATAGCCGTCCAGCCGGTCGGCCAGCGGCGCGATCAGGTCCAGGGCGGCCTCGGCGCCCTCGGTCTTCGACACCGCCACCGCGCGGTTCAGCGTCACCACCGGCGAGGGCTGGCGCCGCTCCAGCGCCTCATACAGCCGGGCGATCCCGGCCCAGTCCGTGGCCTCGAACGTCGGCGACCGCGCGTGCAGGGCCGCGATGGCGGCCTGGATCTGATAGGCGCCGGGCCGCGCGTGGCGCAGGGCCTTGTCGATCAGGGCCAGCCCCTCGGCGATCATGTCGCGCCTCCACAAGGCCCGATCCTGCTCCTCCAGCAGCACCAGTGCGCCGTCGGCGTCGAAGCGGGCCGGGCTGCGGGCGTCCTGCAACAGCATCAGGGCCAGCAGGCCCATGACTTCCGGCTCGGCGGGAAACAGCCTCAGGATCAGCCGCGTCAGGCGGATCGCCTCGCCCGCCAGGGCCGCCCGCTCGCTGTCGGGCGCCGCGTCCGAATAGCCCTCGTTGAAGACCAGATAGGCCATGGCCAGGACGGCGGCCAGGCGCTCGGCCCGCTCCACCGGCCCCGGCGCCTCGAACGGCACGCCGGCGCCCGCGATCCTGGTCTTGGCGCGGGTGATGCGCTGCTCCATCGCCGCCTCGCCCACCAGAAACACGCGCGCGATCCGCCTCACCGACAGCCCCGAGACGATGCGCAGCGCCAGGGCGATCTGCTGGGTGGCGGGCAGGTCGGGATGACAGCACACGAACATCAAGCGCAGCACGTCGTCGCGGTAGTCCGCCTGATCCAGCCGTTCGGCCAGGGGCTGTTCCACATCCTCCAGGTCGGACAGGGCGGACTCGTCCGGCAAGCCCTGAAGGCGGCCGGTCTTGCGGATCTGGTCCACCGCCGCGTTCCGGCCCACGAAGATCAGCCAGCCCGCCGGATCGCGCGGCGGCCCGTTCTTCGGCCAGGTCTTCAGGGCGCGCAGGCAGGCCTCCTGGAACGCCTCTTCTGCGGTGTCCAGGTCGCGGAAATGGCGCAGCAGCGCCGCCATCGCCTGGGGCCTGGCGCCGGTCAGCGCCGCCTCGATCCAGACCGGATCGGTCATCCGTCCGCCGTTTCCGGCATGGCGTCGCCGGGCAGATAGAGGCGGATCGGCCGCATCTCATAGGCGCCGCCCGGATTGGCCTTTCCCAGGTCGCGGGCGATCCGGTGCGCCTCCTCCAGGGTCTCCACGTCGACGATGTAGAAGCCCAGCAGCGCCTCCTTGGTCTCGGCGTAGGGTCCGTCCAGGATCATATCCTTTGATTTCAGCAGGGTCGTGGCCGCGCTGGTGGGCATCAGCCGCAGGGCCGGCCCCAGCTTCTTCTGGTCGCGCAGCTGCTGGTGCACCACGTCCAGTTTCGCCATGACCGCGTCGTCTTCGGCCTGGGACCAGGCCATGACCGCGTCTTCGTCATTGTAGCAGAGGATGGCGTACAGCATCGGTTTCCCTCGTCATCTTGAAAGACGAAGGGGTAACGGCCGAACCGACAGGCGTCAGCGAATTAATTCGGCGGGGCGGTCTCGCTCCACCCGCCGGCGGAGGCGGCGCGCGCCGCATCGTTGGTCGGTCGGGCGATCAGGCCGGACTGGGTGATGAACACCTCGTATTCCGCGCCGTCGGCCATGGGCATGTAGGCGCCCGAGCCATAGAGCGTGTCCACCGCGTTCACATGGTCCCGATACCGCCGCGCCACGTCCCACACGTCCAGCGACCAGCGCGGCCGATCACCCGCGACGTCGCCGCCGCGCAGGTCATGCACGCTGCGCACCGCCGTCAGCTCCTGCTGGGTGTCCTGATAGCGTCCCGACAACCGGTCCAGCCGATACTGCGTGTTCAGGCCCAGGATGTTGGCCCACGGCTTCCAGCGCAGGACCTGCGCCTCGATACGCCATTCGTCGCCGTGCACCGGATAGACGGTGGCGGAGGGTCCGCCCGTCGCCGTTTCCGGCTGGGTCAGGGTCGCCTCGAAGAACTGCGGCTGGATCTGGCTGAGGCTGATGGCCGCCACCGGCCGCTCGTGGTTCAGCCGCGCATAACTCTGGACGTTCAGGCCCAGCAGGATCGCCGCCACGCCCGCGGCCAGAAAGCCGCCGCCGAACAGCACCCCGCCGAACGCCCCCAGGAACCGCCCCCGGAACAGGCTTCCCAGCCCCGACAGCAACAGCATCGCTCCCGCCAGCGCCGCCGCTCCGGGCAGAATCCACCACCACCAGACCATCTGAACGCCCCCTTGACTGCCGGGTTAGGTTAACGCCTGAAACCGGCCGCGTCACCCTCCGGTTCCGGCGCGGACTGGACAGCGCCCCCGGCGCCGCTAAAGCTGTTAGGGGATGGCTCCGGATCTTCGCTCGACAATTCAGGCCCTTCGGCTGTTCGTGAACACGCCGACGATCGGCCGCGCCATCGTGGGTCTGCTCAGCCTGGCCATCCTGCTGCTGCTGGTCATCAATATCGCCACCTTCGTCATGGTTCAGCGCATCGCCGACCATTCGCGCGAGGCCGAGCGCAGCCAGCAGATGCAGCTGGCGGCGCGCGAACTGCTGCTGCTGATGGTGGACGCCGAGACCGGTCAGCGCGGGTTCCTGCTGACGGGGCGGCCGGATTTCCTGGCCATCCATGACGAGGCCCAGGCGCAGCTGCCGGCGGCGGGCGAGCGGCTGGCCGCAATCGCCGACGTGCGCGAAGAAATCGAACGGGTCGAGATTCTGCGCGACCTCAAGCGCCAGCGGCTCGAGATCATGGACCAGACCATCGATCTGGCCCGCACCGGGCGCATCGGCGAGGCTGTCCAGATGCTGCGCCGGGGCGAAGGCAAGGCGCTGATGGACGCCATGCGCGTCGAGGTGGCCGCCATCGACGTCATCGAGGAGGCGCGCGTCCAGCGGCGTCACCGCGCCCAGCGTGAGGCCACGATGGCCGCCATCGCCGTCAATGCGGTGGCTGCCATCGTCATCATCGCCCTGGCGCTCATCAGCCTGATGCTGGTCCGCCGCTATCTGGCGGAGTTGAAGGCGGCTCATGACGATGTGGCGCTGCTGAACCGGAATCTGGAATCGACGGTGGTTGAACGCACCGCCGACCTCACCCGCGCCAATGAGGAGATCCAGCGTTTCGCCTATATCGTCAGCCACGACCTGCGCGCGCCGCTGGTCAACGTCATGGGCTACACCTCCGAACTGGAGCAGGCGGGCAAGGCGTTCCAGGCCCACATCGACCGCGCTCGCTCCGACCAGCCCGACCAGATCGAACAGGACGCGGTCCTGGCCGTCACCGAGGACGTGCCCGAGGCCATCGGCTTCATCCGCGCCTCCACCGCCAAGATGGACCGCCTCATCAACGCCATCCTGAAGCTGTCGCGCGAGGGGCGCCGGGCGCTGGTGATCGAGCGGATCGACATGACCGCCATGGCCCGCCTGATCGCCGACAGCGTCCATCATCAAACCGAAGAGGCCGGCGCCGAGATCATCGTCGGCGACCTGCCCGCGCTCGACAGCGACCGTCTGTCCATGGAGCAGATCTTCGGCAATCTGGTCGACAACGCGGTGAAATATCTGGATCCGACCCGTCCGGGGCGCATCGAGATCGCCGGACGCGAAACGCCCGACGGCGGCTGGGTCGAATACGAGGTCCGCGACAACGGGCGCGGCGTTTCCGAGCGGGACCACGAGCGCATTTTCGAGCTGTTCCGCCGCTCGGGCCGCCAGGATCGGCCCGGCGAGGGGCTGGGCCTGGCCTTCGTGCGCAACAGCGTGCGGCGCCTGGGCGGCTCCATAGAGATCGAGTCCGAGGTGGGAACAGGCTCGACTTTCCGCCTGAAATTCCCCAAACATCTGACTGTTGGGGTGGGAGAAACCGTATGAGCCACACAGCCGTAACCATCGTCATGGTCGAGGATGACCATGGCCACGCCAAGCTGATCGAAAAGAACATCCGCCGCGCCAACATCTCCAACGAGATTCGCCATTTCGCCGACGGTTCGTCCGCGCTGGAGTATCTGTTCACCGAGGAAATCCGCGCCAACGGCCCGCTTCTGGTGCTGCTGGACCTGAACCTGCCGGACATGCAGGGCACGGACATCCTGGCGCGGCTCAAGGCCGACGAACGCCTGAAGCGCGCGCCCGTCGTCGTCCTGACCACCACCGACGACAAGGTCGAGATTCAGCGCTGCTACGACCTGGGCTGCAATGTCTACATCACCAAGCCGGTGGACTATGAGGCCTTCGCCGGGGCCATCCGGCAGCTGGGCCTGTTCCTCTCGGTGATGCAGGCGCCGGATATCTGACGCCATGCCCGGATCCGGTGCCCGGCTGCTCTACATCGACGACGACCGGGGCCTGTCCCGCCTCGTCGAGAAGGAACTGACCCGTCACGGATACGCCGTGACCTGTGCGCCGGACGGGGAGGCGGGGCTTGAACGCGCCCGCATGGAAACCTTCGACGTGATCGCCCTGGATCACTACATGCCCCTGCGCGACGGGCTGGACGTGCTGCCCGACATCCTGGCCATCCCCGAGGCCCCGCCGGTGGTCTATGTGACGGGCGCCCAGGACGGCCGCCTCGCCGTGGCGGCCCTGCGGGCGGGGGCGGCCGACTATGTCATCAAGGACGTGTCGGAGGATTTCACCGCGCTTCTTCGCGCCGCGCTCGAGGACGCGCTGGAGCGCCGCCGTCTCAGCCGCGCCAACGAGGCCGCTCAGGAAGAGGTGCGCGCCGCCCGCGACCGCGCCGAAGCCATGCTGCGCGAGGTCAACCACCGGGTGGGCAACAGCCTTCAGCTGGTCTCCAGCTTCATCTCGCTGCAACTGCGCCAGCTCAGGGACGAGCCCGCCCGCCTGGCGCTGCGGGACGCCCAGGTGCGCATCGACGCGGTGGCCCAGGTGCACCGCCGGCTCTACACCTCCGCCGACATGGCTGTCGTGGCGCTGGATGAATATCTGCAGGGGCTGGTGGACGAACTGGCCCAGTCCCTGTGCCCCGAGCCGGATTCGCCTTCCATCCTGTTTCGCGCCGACCCGATCCGCGTGAACACCGACCAGGCCGTCTCCCTGGGCGTGGTGGTCACCGAACTGGTCACCAACGCGGTCAAATACGCCTATCAGCCGGGGCATGGCGGCGACATCCGCGTCCATGTGGAGCGGCGCGGCGACGACCGCGCGGTGCTGACCGTCGAGGACGACGGCCCCGGCATGGGCGACGGAAAGGCCAAGGGCACGGGGCTGGGCGCCAAGATCATCTCGGCCATGGCCCACGGCCTGAAATCCCGGCTCGAGATCGACCCGGACCATGCGGGCGTCCGCGCGCGGATGGCTTTCGACCTTTAGTGAGCTATATAACTCATTGATTCACTGAAGATAACATATATTCTCCGTCATCCTCGGGCTCGTCCCGAGGACCCACGGTGGAACCGGGCGCGAGCGGACAGCCGTTCGCATCACCGCCAGAGCGGCCTCGCATCGCGCGCGCATCAACGATGGGTCCTCGGGACGAGCCCGAGGATGACGGAAGGGGGGGCGCTTCAGCCGCCAGGACGTCTGACGGAGATGTGCTGACCGAACCGTGCCTGTCCTGAAAACCCCCGCATCAGCCCCGACCAATCCCTGTTCGGACAAGGCTTATGACCCCGCAGTCGCGTTTTCTTCCCCCGGTCGCCGCGCCGGTCCCTATGATGATCGGGTTCGCGCGGAACACCGCGCATTAGACTCCAAAATTAGACTGTTTTTTCGTTCAGGAGTCCAAGTTTGCAGAAGGACCATCGCGTGAATGTCGACCGCCTCCGGGGCGCGAGATGAGGCTGCAGTTCGGCGTTCCGATCGCCGGCCTGTCGTATCGCGCTCGCCCCACCGCCTTCGGCCTGATGGTCCGCGAGGGCCGTCTGGCCTGCGTGCGCGTCGACCGGGGCGAGGGGAGCTATTACGACCTGCCCGGCGGCGCCGTCGACGGCGACGAAACCGAGCGACAGGCGCTGGTGCGCGAATTCATCGAGGAGACCGGCCTGACCGCGCGGCCGGGCGACCGGCTGGGCGAGGCCGGCCAGTATTTCCTGAAATCGGACGGGCAGGCGATCAACAACCTCGCCGGTTTCTGGACCGTGTCGCTGATCCACGAGGATCCGTCCGCCAAGGTCGAGGACGACCACGAACTGCACTGGCTTGATCCGCATTTCGCCCTGGCGAACCTGCGCCACGACGCCCACGCCTGGGCGGTGGCCCTGTGGCTGAGATCGCGCGGGTCGGTAGAGTGAAGCCGTGACGGAACTCCGGCCGTCGTTCGGCGGTTATTCAGATCGAAGCGGGGCCATTTCGGCGCTCGCCGCGAAAGGGAGCAATTCATGCCCGACAAGGACCGTATCGAAGGCGCCGCCAAACAGGCCGAAGGCAAGTTCAAGGAAGGCGCCGGCAAGCTGTCCGGCGACCAGAAGCTGGAGGCCGAAGGCAAGGCCAAGCATGCCGAAGGCAAGGTTCAGAACGCCGTCGGCGGCGTGAAGGACAGCTTCAAGAAGGGCTGACCCTTTTCGAAGCGTGAAAGGCCCGCCCGCGCGGCGGGCCTTTTGTCGTGCGGCGGTCGGTTCGGCGCGGGGATGCCAACGCCGCATTTCCTACCGTGTATATGGTATTTCGCGCACAAGGCTCGGCCGTATTGTCACGCTTCAACTCGACGGCGCGCCTCGGGCGATTCTCGGATTCACTCCCTGGACGCAAATTCCTGATCCCAAACTGAATCGGGGCGCGCCTTTTTCCACTCAGTCGCGCAACAGCCGGTCCAGCGCCTGTGCGGCGGGACCGTCCTGATCGCCGCAGCGCACGCTCCAGGATGAGCGTTCGCCGTCCTGGCTCCGCTGCGACGACTGGCGGCAGTCGCGCAGACGATCGATCGGGTTGCGGCGCGGCGCCTGGACCCATTCCCGTTCGTTCTCTTCGGTCCATTCGGGAACGCGCTGGGTCGTGTTTCCCCGCGACAGGGAGTCCTGGATCACCGCCTCGGTGATCCGTTCGCGGCAGGCGGCCTCGTCCTCGTCGGCCGGGCGCGCCGCCTCGGCGCAGTCCTGCTCCATGCGCTGGGCCAGGGTGAGCCGAGGCCGTTCCGCGTAGAGGTCGAAGCCCCAGGCCGCCGCAGTGTCGTCCGGCGCCGGTTCCGTCGGCGGTTCCTGGCCCGCCAGGGCCGCCGCCATCATCATCCCCACAGACACCCACATGGCCGCCTCCACGATTTTGGGCAGGGTGCTTCACAGACGCTGGGGCGGGAGACTGATTTGTTCTGACGTCAGCGCGCCAGTTCGCGCATGGCCCGCTCCAGGCCCTCCAGCGTCAGGGGGAACATACGTTCCTCCATCACCTCGCGGATCAGGCTGACCGACGGCGTATAGCCCCAGAACCGCTCGGGCACGGGGTTCAGCCACACCGACTTCTCCCACTGCCGCCGCGCCCGCTGCAGCCAGACGGCGCCGGCCTCCTCGTTCCAGTGCTCGACCGCGCCGCCCGGCATGGTCACCTCATAGGGGCTCATGGTAGCGTCGCCCACGAACACGGCGCGCCAGTCGCCCGGATATTTGTGCAGCAGGTCCCAGGTGGCGGTCTGTTCCGACTGGCGCCGCCGATTGTCCTTCCACACGCCCTCATACAGGCAGTTGTGGAAGTAGAAGAACTCCAGGTTCCTGAACTCGGTCTTCGCCGCCGAGAACAGCTCCTCGCACAGCTTCACATGGGCGTCCATCGACCCGCCCACGTCCAGGAACAGCAGCACCTTGATCGTGTTGCGCCGCTCGGGCCGCATGTGGATGTCCAGCCAGCCCTGGCGCGCCGTGCCGTCGATGGTGGCGTCCATGTCCAGTTCGTCCGGCGCCCCCTGGCGGGCGAACCGGCGCAGGCGGCGCAGCGCCACCTTGATGTTGCGCGTGCCCAGCTCGACCGTGTCGTCCAGATTGCGGTATTCGCGCTTTTCCCAGACCTTGACCGCACGCCCATGCCGTCCCTGGCCGCCGATACGTACGCCCTCGGGATTGTAGCCGCCGTGGCCGAAGGGACTGGTTCCGCCCGTGCCGATCCAGCGGTTTCCGCCCTCGTGACGGCCCTGCTGCTCCTCCAGGCGCTGTTTCAGCGTCTCCATCAGCTTGTCGAAGCCGCCCATGGCCTCGATCTGGGCCTTCTCCTCGTCGGTCAGGTATTTCTCGTTCAGCAGCCGCAGCCAGTCTTCGGGGATGTCGGCAGTGACCTCGTCGCCTGCGCCGACCGTCTCGACGCCCTGGAACACCTTGCCGAACACCTGGTCGAAGCGGTCGTAATGCTTCTCGTCCTTCACCAGCACCGCGCGCGAAAGGTGATAGAAGTCCTCCACCTTCCCATCCGCCACGCCCGCGTCCATGGCCTGCATCAGATGCAGCCATTCCTTCAGCGACACCGGCACGCGCGCGTCCCTCAGCGCGGTGAAGAAGGGCAACAGCATCAGTCGAAAGCCTCGGGCGGCGGTGGCTCCGGAAGAGCGTCGTGGAGTGCAGGCGCGAATTCGGTTGCGATGTCCCAGATGCGCGCCTTGTCCACCCGATCATATTCGTGCGCGATAAGGTTTCGCAGCGAAATGATCTTGGGCCATTCCACATCGGGGAAATTTGAGCGGAACTCGGATGACAGCTTGTTGGCGCGCTCTCCGACCACCATCAATTGAAGCGCCACCGCGTCGGCGACATGAAGGTCGCTGAGAAAGGTCTCCAGATCGACACCCTCGACCTGCCGCGCGATGGTTTCCAAGGCGCGTTTCAACGAATCCAGATTGGCGGCGTCCCTGGCGTCAAACGGCAATGGCGTCTCGCAAGGCTGCATGCCGGACATAGCGGTTGAGGCTTCGCTCCGGGGAAATATCCACCGGAACGCCGATCCGTGTCTCAAGGGCTTCCTTCAGGTCGAAAAGGTCGAAATAGGAGAGAAGCCGCTGTTCATCCACCAACAGATCCACGTCGCTGTCCGGCCCGGCCTCGTCACGGGCGTAGCTGCCGAACAGACGCACATTGACGATGCCCTGCTCCTCGAGCCAGGGTTTCAGATCGCGCAGCCGTTTCAGCAGTTCGTCGCGGGTCATGGGGACAATATAGCGCGTCAGGCGCGCGCCGCGTAGGCGTCCACCTCGGCGATGTGCCGAGCCTTGTCCTCGTCGGGCAGGAACGCGCCCTCGAAGCTGTTGCGGGCGATCTGGATCAGCTGCTCGCGTGTCACCCCCGCATGATCGGCCATGGCCTCGTAGTTCCGGTTCACATAGCCGCCGAAATAGGCCGGATCGTCCGAGTTCAGGGTGACGTTCAGCCCCTGCCGCAACATCTCCGGCACGGGGTGTTTCGTCAGGTCCTCCACCACGCACAGCTTGTGGTTCGACAGGGGGCAGACCGTCAGGGTCATGCCCTCGGCCGCCAGCCGCCGCACCAGGGCCGGGTCCTCCATGGACCGGTTGCCGTGGTCCATGCGGTCGATCTTCAGCAGGTCCAGCGCCTCCCACACATACTCCGGCGGGCCTTCCTCCCCGGCGTGGGCCACGCGCTTGAGGCCCATCGACCCGGCGGCGGCGAACACCCGCTCGAACTTCGACGGCGGATGCCCGACCTCCGAGGAATCCAGCCCCACCCCCTCGATCCGGTCCAGCCATGGCTCAGCGGCTTTCAGAGTGGCGAAGGCCGCGTCCTCGTCCAGATGCCGCAGAAAGCACAGGATCAGTTTCGAGGTGACGCCCAGCTCCCGCCGGGCCTTGTCCATGCCCGCCAGCAGGCCGTCGGCGACCACCTGGAACGGAATACCCCGATCCGTATGGGTTTGCGGGTCAAAGAAAATCTCCGCATGACGCACGCTGTCCGCCGCCGCCCGCCGGAAATAGGCCAGCGCCATGTCCCGGAAATCGTCCTCGGTCCTGAGCACATTCGCGCCCGCGTAATAGATGTCGAGGAAATCCTGCAGGTTCGAGAAGTCATAGGCCGCCCGGACCTCCTCCACACTGGCGAAGGGCAGGTCCACCCGGTTCCGCCGGGCGAATTCGAACATCTGCTCCGGCTCCAGACTGCCCTCGATATGCAGATGCAGTTCCGCCTTGGGCAGGCCGGCGATGAAGGGGGAGAGGTCATTCATCTGGATGGGCCTTCGCATACTCTTCGGCGGCCAGCTCCAGCGCCAGACGCGCTTCTTCTTCTGCGGTTCGACCGTTGGAGCGGGCGAACGCTTCAAAGCGGGCAAAGAACTCATCATCAAGTTCTATGACGATGTCTTCCGACATGGGGCGACAGTGCCAGATGCCCGGCGCGAAGACCAGTCGCTACATCCGTTCCGGCGTCGCGATGCCCAGCAGGTCCAGGGCGATTTCCAGCTGGTCCAGCGCGGCCTTGGATAACGCCAAGCGTGAGGCGCGGGTGGCTTCGTCCGGCGCGGCCAGGACGGGGCAGGCGGCGTAGAATCTCGAGAAGCTCTGCGCCAACCGGTAGGCGTGCTCGGCGATCAGGTGCGGGCTGCGTTTGTCATAGGCGTCGGCCGTCGCTTGGTCGAAGGCGTCCAGCGTCAGGACCAGGTCGCGCTCGGCCGGTTCGGCCACCGCGATCGCGCCTGCCTCGGCGCCCTGATCGGCGGCCTTCCTCAGCAGGGATTTGATCCGCACCGCCTGATACAGCAGATACGGTCCCGTCTTGCCCTCGAAGCTCATGAAGCGGTCGAGGTCGAAGACATAGCTGGTGGTGCGGTTGTTCGACAGGTCGGCGAATTTCAGCGCCGCCACCGCCACCTTGCGGGCGATGTCCTCGAACTCGGCCTCGGGCTGGTCCGCGCCCAGTTCGGCTTCCTTCAGCCGCTCGCGCGCCTTGTCCGTGGCCATGGTGATGAGGTCGTGCAGCTTCAGCACCCCGCCCGCGCGGGTCTTGAACGGCTTGCCGTCCGGCCCGTTCATGGTGCCGAAACCCAGGTGCTCCAGCGCGCCTTGTTCGGCGTAGCCGGCCAGATAGGCGGCGCGGAACACCTGCTCGAAATGGTCCGCCTGGCGCTGGTCCACCACATAGAGGATCAGGTCGAAACCGGGGTCTTCGCGCCGCCCTACGATGGTCGCCAGATCGGTGGTTCCATACATGGCCGAGCCTTCGGACGACACGACCAGAAGCGGCGGCAGTTCGCGCTTGTCGCCGTCCTTCGCCACCCGCACGATGCGCGCGCCCTGATCCTCGACCAGCAACCCCTGCTTCTCCAGGTCCGCTACCATGGCGGGGACGAAGGCGTCGGCGTCGGACTCGCCCTTCCACAGGTCGAAATCCACGCCCAGAGCCGAGAACTCGCGCTCCAGCGCCGTGCGGCTGACGGCCACGAAATGGGCCCACAGGGCGCGGTATCCGGCCCGGCCCGCCTGCAGCTCGGCCGTCGCCTTGCGCGCCCGGTCGCGGAACGCCTCGTCTTCCTTCGCCTTCGCGGCGGCCAGCGGATAGAGCCGCTCCAGGTCCGCCAGCGTCACGGGGCTTTCGGCGGGGAAGGGGCCTTCGCCGTCCATGAAAGCGTCCGCCAGTCCTTCGTCGGCGCAGGCGACGATCAGCAGGCCCATCTGGAAGCCCCAGTCGCCGAAATGGGCGTCGCCCCACACCTGGTCGCCCCGGAACCGGAACAGCCGCTTCAGGCTCTCGCCGATGATGGAGGACCGCAGGTGGCCCACGTGCATGGGCTTGGCTACGTTCGGCCCGGCATAGTCGATGATGACCTTGCGCGACGCCTCGACCGGGCTTGCCCCCGCGCGCTCATCATCCGCCGCCACCGCTTCGGCCCGTTCGGCCAGGACCGATTCGGCCACCTTCAGATTGATGAACCCCGGCCCGGCCACCTCGACGGCGGACAGGCGCGGATCGTCCTTCAGCCGCTCGGCCACGCGCGCGGCCAGTTCGCGCGGATTGGCCTTCATCGCCTTGGCGGCGGCCAGGGCGCCGTTGGACTGGAAGTCGGCCAGGTCGGGCCGGTCCGACGCGGTGACGCGCGCCAGGGCCGCGTCCACGCCTTCGGCGGCGAAGGCGGCCCCGACCGCTTCGCCCAGGACGGACTTCAGATCGGTCATTGCTGGTTTTGCGCCGTGCCGGCGTTGATGCGGAAGCGGCTGCCGGTGCGGTTGAACTCGGCCATCTCGGGCGTGACCTCGAATCCGATCAGAATCTCGAAGTTCGACCCGCTGGTGGTGATTTCGGCGCGCGGGATGACGATGCCGCGAATCTCTTCCTCGACCGAAACCCGGCTCTGGCCGCGGAAGTTCACCGGCAGGTCGAAATATTCCTTGTTCAGGATGGCGGCGTTGCGATCGGTCACCGCGATCCAGTAGCGATAGGTGCGGTTGTCGCCCTGGGCCTGGGCGCCGCGCCCCAGTTCAAACAGGATGTTCATGCTGACCCGGATCGGATCGTCGTCTCGATAGACGCAGTCCGCCGACACGCCCTGGATCTCTCCGGTGAAGCCCACATTGGCCGTCGCCGGCTGATCGAAGGGCATCTCCACATAACGCGCGGCGTCATAGAGGATCTTCACGAACGGGCACGGCCCCGCGTTGACCTGCCGATTCAGGCGCAGGCGCGGCGTGTTCCAGCCGTCGTCCTGGCGGCGGACTTCGCTCTGGCCGGTCTCCTGACCCGGCCGGGTCTGGGCCCGGCTGTCGTTAGGCAGGGCGACGACGGCGGCGGCCGCGACGATCAGGGCGAGGGAGAGACGACGCATGAATGTATCCGCACGGCCAGAAGGGGCCCGTCGCCGGTGAACGCGGGCGGGCGAGGTTCATCGCTGATAGCGGCTAAAGCGAGGCGCCGCAACGCGACACCGCCACGCTGGCGCCGCCGCACGCAACCGCCTAGTTAAGCGTCATGACCGTCACCGCTCCGTCCAGCTCTGAACGCCGCGCCCTGACCGTGCGTCTGGCGACCCCGCGCGGCTTCTGCGCCGGGGTGGACCGGGCCATCCAGATCGTGGAGCGGGCGCTCGAGAAATACGGCGCCCCGGTCTATGTGCGCCACGAGATCGTCCACAACCGCCATGTGGTCGAGCGGCTGCGCGCCCTGGGCGCCGTGTTCGTCAAGGAGCTGGACGAATGCCCCGACGACCGGCCGGTGGTGTTCTCGGCCCACGGGGTGCCCAAGTCGGTGCCCGCCGCGGCGCGTTCCCGCGAGCTGCTGTTCCTGGACGCCACCTGTCCGCTGGTGTCCAAGGTGCATGTGGAGGCCGAGCGCCATCACGCGGCCGGGCGCCACATCATCCTGATCGGCCATGCGGGCCACCCGGAGGTGGTGGGCACCATGGGCCAGCTCGATCCCGGCGCCATCAGCCTGGTCGAGACGGTGGAGGATGCGCGCGCCTTCGTCCCGCCGAACGACGCGCCCCTGGCCTATGTGACCCAGACCACCCTGTCGCTGGACGACACCGCCGAGATCGTGCGCACGCTGAAGGCCCGTTTCCCGGACCTGCCCGACCCGCACAAGGAAGACATCTGCTACGCCACCACCAATCGCCAGGAAGCGGTGAAGCGGCTGGCCCGGGGCTCGGACATGGTGCTGGTGGTGGGATCGGCCAATTCCTCCAACTCCGTGCGTCTGGTCGAGGTGGCCCTGCGCGCCGGCGCTCGGGACGCGCGCCTGGTGGATGACGCCGCGCACATCGACTGGGCCTGGTTCGACGGCGTGAGGTCGGTCGGGGTGACCGCCGGCGCCTCGGCGCCCGAGGCGCTGATCCAGGGCCTCATCGCGGCCCTGAGCGAGCATTTCGACGTGACCCTCAGCGAGGACGAAGGCGCGCGCGAGACCGTCACCTTCAAGCTGCCCCGGGCGTTGACCGCCTAGGCTATTTTACTCGCATTCTTCCGTCATCGCCGGGCCTGTCCCGGCGATCCATACGCTCGGTCAGGGCAAGATCAGCCCGAAACGCTCCCGTGACTATGGATTCCCGGGACAGGCCCGGGAATGACGGGTGGGGGAACATGAGCGCCCTGCCTGATCCCGCATTTCCGGCGGCTGGCGCTTTGACCCGAAAGGGTTTCGCCGTGTCCGCCGGTGTTTTCCGCACGGCCCTCTCGGGCGCCTTCAGAATGGACCTCGGCCGGGGGCTCAGACGCTTGCCTTCGTCATGCGCGGCGGCGTGACGGAATCCCTGATGAGCGAGCCCGGCGAAATTCTCAACCGGGTCCGACGTTGGACTCCTGGCGGACAGCAATGACGAGCAACGAAAATCTCCAATGAAATCAGCAAACGCAAGACTCCAATTGCACTGTTTTTTCGCCCTGGAGTCTAAGTTGGGGCCTCATGCTCCCCACCCGTCATTCCCGGCCCCGGATCGCGCCGCTGGCGCGGCCCGCCCGGGACAAGCCTGTGCCGGGAATCCATAATCACGGAGTGTTCCGGGTTCACCTTGCCCAGACCGAGCGTATGGCCCGGCGATAACGGCAGGCTAGTTAACGCTAGAAAAATCAGTGACTTGTATGAACCCTCAACCTAAAGCGTGCTCAGCCAGGGGTTGTTGATCCGCACTCGCTGGCCGGGCGCCAGGCCCAGCTCCTCGAAGGTCCAGACCAGCTCCAGCCCTTCGGGATCATAGGCCTGACAGAAATCGTCCTCCATGCGGCGCAGGGTGACGATCGCCTCGTTCTCAACCATGGTCACCACCGGCAGGATGTCGTCCCGGTCCGTGCAGCCCGCCGTGGTGACCCGGAAGATCGCCCGATCGCCGATCACCGCCGCCGCATGAATGGGCTCCAGCGATCCGGGCATGCCCTCGGTGCTGACCCTGATTTCGCGCGGGCCCGCGTCCGCCGGCTCGCCCATCGCCCGGACGTGATCCAGCATCGCGCACCCGGTCACGAGCGGCGTCATGAGGACACAGAGGGCGATGTTTCGGATCAAGAATCCCTCCCGGGGGAGATCATGGAATCCCATTGTGCCTCATCCCGCGCCGAACCGCACCCCCGGACGGCGTCCATCAACCCTCCAGACAGACATGACAGGCCTCAGCCGTGAATCGGCTGCGGCACTCCTGAATCACCCGCTCGTGCGAAAGTGTCTCCAGCGCGCCGCGATAGGCAGAGCACGGCTCCGGCCCCATGGCGATCACAGGCGTCTGCACGGCGACCTGTCCGCCGTCGACGATGGTCATGCGCGCGCCGTCCGCATCGCTTCTCATGTCCAGTGACCCGCCTCCGTCCCCGATCCGCAAAGCCGCGCCGTTCTCGCCGCCGGCGACGAACAGGGCCTTCATCCGACTCCGGCGGTCGTCCAGGGTCAGCATGACGTTGCCCGATGGCTCCATGGTCACATAGCCGCCCCGCTCATGCCCCGCTGCGTCGTAAAGCAGAACACCGGCGGCGGCCTCGCCCCGGACCAGCGTCCGGCCGTCCACTACGGCGTCCGGCAGGTCGCCGCCGATCCGCACCCGCTCCACGCCCTGGGGGTCGACCACCACCAGCTCCGACACCCTCAGGACCCCGCCGTCACGCGCCGCGAAACCCGCGAGCAGCCCCGCCGCCATGACCGCGATCACCCCGAACTGGATGCGTGACTGGATGGTCAGCCGGTGGTGGCGGCGCTCCAGATCCTTCAGCCTGTCCTCATGATCCATGCTTGCCTCCCAGCGGACACCGTCTCCATCGCAACGGTGGCTCAGGGCGGCCCGAAAGGCACGTGAACAATCCGCAAGGCGTCCACACACACGAAAAGAGGGCCCCGGATCGCTCCGGAGCCCTCTGTGTCTTCGTGTAAGCGGTCTGGATTACGAGGAGTAGTATTCCACCACCAGGTTCGGCTCCATCTTCACGGCATAGGGCACGTCGGCCAGTTCGGGGACGCGCACGTAACGGATCGAGAAGCCGCGATCACCCAGCTCCAGATAGTCCGGCACGTCGCGCTCGGACGACTGCTGGGCTTCCAGCACCAGGGCCATGGAGCGGGACTTCTCCTTGACCTCGACCACGTCGCCGACCTTCACGCGGTAGGAGGCGATGTCCACCTTCTTGCCGTTGACGGTCACGTGGCCGTGGCTGACGAATTGGCGGGCGGCCCAGACGGTGGGCACGAACTTGGCGCGATAGACGATGGCGTCCAGGCGCGATTCCAGCAGGCCGATCAGGTTTTCCGAGGCGTTGCCCTTACGGCGGGTCGCTTCGGCGTAGGTGCGGGCGAACTGCTTTTCGGTGATGTTGCCGTAGTAGCCCTTCAGCTTCTGCTTGGCTTTCAGCTGGATGCCGAAGTCCGACACCTTGTTCTTGCGGCGCTGGCCGTGCTGGCCGGGGCCGTAGGAACGCTTGTTGACCGGAGACTTGGCCCGGCCCCACAGGTTTTCACCCATGGCGCGGTCGAGTTTGTACTTGGCGCTGTGGCGCTTGGACATATGTCGCTCTTCAATGCTGATGCGGCCCGGCATCCCGTTATTGGGAATGCGATCTCAACGGCGGTCCACGCATCGTCCGTCATGAAACCCGCCTCCGGCGAACCGGATGCGAGAAGGGCGGGCTTATGACGGCCCGCCCGCCTGACGTCAAGCCTTGCTCAGGATTCCGGAACCCATGCGAAGGCGTCGTCGCGCCGCTCGATGCGGCCCACGCCGGGGAAGGGGAAGTGGGGGCCGTAATAGCGCAGGCTCCCGTCCACGCCGCGTTGGGCCAGGCTCTGGCGGGTGGCGACGGCGGCGGCGCTGTCGCTGTCCCAGGCGTTCTGCAACTCGGGCCGCCCGACAGAAATGACCGAGCTGTGCATGGCGTCGCCGATGTAGAGCAGTTCCTCGCCGCCCGAGGCGATGCGATAGCCGGCATGACCCGGCGTATGGCCGTCCAGCGCCACGGCGGTGATCGAGGGCGTCACCTGGGCCCCCGGCTCAAAGGTCTCCACGCGCGGCGTGATGGCGGCCACCAGAGGACCGGCCGCCTCCGCCCCCGCCTGGGCCGCTGCCCATTCCGACGCGCTGAAGCGGATGACGGCGTTGGGATAGGCCAGGCCGCCCTCGGCGTTCAGCAGGCCGCCCACATGATCCCCGTGGGCGTGAGAGATCAGGATGTCTGTCACCTCGTCCGGCGCGATTCCGGCGGCGCTGAGGGCGCCGGGCAGTCCGTTCGCCGTACCCATCTGCCCGCCTGCGCCCGTGTCGATGAGGACGATGCGGTCGCCGTCGCGCACCAGCAGCGGCTGGACCGACAGATGGACCGCATCACCGGATTCTCCGGCTTCGGTCAGGATGTCCGAAACCACCGAGGCCTGCCCCCAGGGCGTCTGGTCGACCGGCGGGTTGAGTTCGCCGTCCCTGAGCGCGGCCAGATGCAGTTCGCCGACCGTGAACGGATGCACGTCCGCACTGGCGGGAATGGCCGCGGCCTGTTCGGCGGGCGCCGGGGTCTCCGCAGGCTGGCTGCAGGCGGCGGCGCCCATCAGGACGGCCAGGGTCAGGGCGGCCGAGGCCAGGCGGAAGGTCGGGGTCATCTTCGTTCCTTCGGAAAAGAAAACGCCCCGCCGGTCGGGCGGGGCGCTGTCATCATCAGCCCTTGGCGGCGGCGTAGAGGTCGTTGACCTTTTTCCAGTTCACCACCGACCAGAACGCCTTGAGATAGTCGGCCCGGCGGTTCTGGTACTTCAGGTAATAGGCGTGCTCCCACACGTCGGCGCCCAGGATCACGGCGCCCTTCTCGTCGGCCACGTCCATCAGGGGATTGTCCTGGTTGGGGGTGGAGGTGACCTTCAGCTTGCCGTCCTGGACGATTAGCCAGGCCCAGCCCGAGCCGAACTGGCCCGCGCCCGCCGCGTTGAAGGCTTCCTTGAACTTGTCCATGCCGCCCAGGTCGCTGTCGATGGCGGCGGCCAGCTCGGCCGACGGCTCGCCCGTCTCACCCTGCGGCGCCAGCAGCTCCCAGAACAGGGCGTGGTTCCAGTGCCCGCCGCCGTTGTTGCGCACCGCCTTGGGCAGTTTGGAGATGGTCTTGAACATCTCCTCCATCGACTTGCCCTGAAGGCCGGCGTCCGCCTCGACCGCCTTGTTCAGGTTGTCGACATAGGTCTGGTGGTGCTTGTCGTGGTGGAAGGTCATGGTCTCCTTGTCGATCGCCGGCTCCAGGGCGTCGTAGGCGTAGGGCAGGGGGGGCAGAGTGAAGGCCATGATCGTCTCCTTGGATCGGGTGCTCGGGGTTCAACGCTTCATGTAGGTGTCCCGATGCAGGACCCAACCGTCATGAGGCGATTTTCTGGGGGTTACGGCTCAGCTTCGGCGGCGAAGCACATGATCGACGCTGGCTTTCAGCATTTCGGCGTCGCCGCCGAACGGCGCCAGGTGCGCCCGCGCCTGGTCGGCCAGATGCGCCACCCGCTCGCGCGCCGCCTCCGGCCCCAGCAGGGTGACGAAATTGGTCTTGCCTCGCGCGGCGTCCTTGCCCCCGGCCGCCTTGCCCAGCAGATCCTCGTCCCCTTCCACGTCCAGGAGGTCGTCCACGATCTGATAGGCCAGGCCCAGGTCGTGGGCGAAGGCGGTCAGGGCGGCGCGGTGCTCCTCGCGCGCATGGGCGATAATCAGGGGAATCTCGAACGCATAGGTGATGAGGGCGCCGGTCTTCAGCCGCTGCATCCGCGCCACCCCGCCCAGATCGTCGCGCACCCCCATCAGGTCGATCATCTGGCCGCCGGCCATGCCCCGCGCGCCGGACGCCAGCGACAGCCGCCGCGCCAGCTCGCAGCGCACTCCTGCGTCGTCGTGGGTGTCCTCGTCCAGGATGATGTCGAAGGCGGCGGTCTGCAGCGCGTCGCCCGCCAGCACGGCGGTGGCCTCGTCATAGGCCCGGTGCAGGGTGGGGCGGCCCCGGCGCATGTCGTCGTCGTCCATGCACGGCAGGTCGTCATGGATCAGGGAATAGGCGTGCACGCACTCCAGCGCGCAGGCGGCGCGCAGCACCGGGCGCTCCTCCAGGTCGAACAGCCGTCCGCCCTCCAGCGCGAAGAACGGCCTCAGCCGCTTGCCCGGCCCCAGGGCGGCGTAACGCATGGCCTCGGTCAGCCGGGACTCGGGCCCTTCGGCGCGCGGCAGCAGTTCGTCCAGCGCCACGGTGACCAGGTCGGCCACCTCGGCCACCCGGTCCGCGACCGCCTGTTCGGGCGAATTGGCGGCCAGCGGGGTCTTCAAAACAGGCGGCCTCCGACCGGAACCTCGCGGTCCACGCCGACCAGCACCACCTCGCCGTCGGCGTCGGGAAAGCCCAGGGTCAGCACCTCGGACATCACCGGCCCGATCTGGCGCGGCGGGAAATTGACCACGGCGGCGACCTTGCGCCCGTGCAGATCGTCCAGCGTGTAGTGTTTCGTGATCTGGGCCGAGGACTTCCGGATCCCGATCTCCGGGCCGAAGTCGATGGTCAGCTTGTAGGCGGGCTTGCGCGCCTCGGGGAAAGGCTCGGCCTTCACGACCTGACCCACCCGGATATCCACCTTCAGGAAGTCGTCGAAGGCGATCTGATCGGCGGGGGCGGCCATCACGAGAACTCGGCGGGCTCGGCCCCCTTGGCCTGGCCGTCCGCGCCGACGACGATCTTCTCGACGCGCAGCTGGGCGGCCTTCAGCCGCGCCTCGCAGTGCGCCTTCAGCGCGGCGCCGCGTTCATAGATCTCGATGGAGCGCTCCAGCGGCGCCTGGCCTGATTCCAGTTCGGAGACGATCTGCTCCAGCTGGGCCAGGGCGTCCTCGAAGCTGAGGTCGGCGGGAATGGTCTTGGGGTCGTCGGCCATGGTGTTTCGCGCATCCGGAGAATCGCGCCGACCCTAGAGACGCGCACCGGCCGGGGCAACGGGGCAGAACGTCTCTAGCGTTTCTCGAACCGGCGGCTGGACCAGTAACGGAACCCCTGGTCGCGGGTGCAGCGCCAGCCCAGCGCCTTCAGCCGATGGCCGATCATGGCGTTGAAGAAGCCGTGGGCCAGCACCAGCACCTCATCCCCCCGCTCGGCGTGTTCGATCAGGAGGTCCGCGGCCCGCATCGCCCGTTCGCGGGCCTGGTCGCGGCTTTCCTCGCCGTCGGGATGGAAGTCGAAGGCCCACCACCAGATGCGCGACACCACGCCCCACCAGCGCGGCGACAGCCGGACCCAGCCGGGAAAGGCGGGCGGGGGCAGGGGGGCCTCGATGAACACCGGATCGGCGAGGACGTCCCGGCCGTTCGCCACATGGCCGGCGGTCTCCAGCGCGCGCGGCCGGGTGGAGACGAAGATGGCGCCCGCCCGCCCGGCGGTGTCCAGCAGGCCCTGGGGCGGCGCCTGTTTCCGGCACAGCCCGCCCTCCTCATAGGCCGCCCACCAGTCGCGATAGCCCTGGGACGTCAGCAGCACCTTGCGCGACAGGGCCGGGCGTCCGTGCCGCGCCAGGGTGATGGCGCCGACGGGGCGCGCGGACGATGCGGTCGCCGAAGCGGCCGTCTGGGGCGACGATTCTTCTGGAAGGCTATGGATCGTCATGACCGGACGCGGCGCTCCACAAGGATTTGCGCGTCTATTCCTCCCCTAGCGCCCTGAGGTGGGCGACGGCCGACTGGCCCAGTCCGGTGAGGTCGTAACCGCCCTCGAGCGATGACACAACCTTGCCGCCGCACCGGGCGCGCGCGACCTCGATCACCGCCCGTGTGGCCCAGGCGAAGTCCTCGGCCTCCAGCGACTGGTGGGCCAGCGGGTCGCGCCGGTGGGCGTCGAAACCGGCCGAGACGATCACCAGGTCCGGATCGAAGGCGTCCAGCGCCGGAATGACCACGCCGGAAAACGCCGCCCGCCACGTCGTCTGCGCCGCATGGGGCGGGACCGGCGCGTTGATGATGTTGCCGACGCCCGTCTCGTCCGCCGCGCCCGTGCCGGGATACAGCGGCATCTGGTGGATGGAGCCCAGGAACAGGGTCGGGTCCGTCTCGAACGCCGCCTGGGTGCCGTTGCCGTGGTGCACGTCGAAATCCACCACCGCCA
>JAEZCL010000278.1 GCA_023433585.1 Pseudomonadota bacterium | reverse complement strand
GCGCGGGATCGGGACGGCGGGTCTGGGCCTGCTCCGGCGGTGCGGGCTCGGGCGGCCGCGACTGGGGCGGGGCCGGTTCGGGCGGGGTCGGCTCGGTCTCGGGCGTTTCGGCGTCCAGTTCTTCCGCCGCGACGTCCGCTTCCTCGATCAGTTCGTCGGACGGATTGTCGGCGACGGCGGCGGCGGCCTGCTCGCTGGAGATGATCGACACCGGCACCGAGGACACCATCACCGGCGCATCCTTGCGCGGCCAGGGAATGAGGGCGAGCGCCACCACGGCCGCATGCAGCCCGATCGATCCGATCGTGGCGAGGCCGGGACGACGCATGGGCTCAGCCCTCGTCCTGGAGCGTGACCGGCGCGGCGGGGCGCGGGGCGGCCGTCGGGGCGGTGTCGGTGATGAGATTGATCTTGGTGAAACCCGTGGCCGACAGCCGCGCCATCACCCGCGCCACCGCCTCATAGGGCGCGGCGCCGTCGGCGCGCACGAAGATGGGCCGATCCGTCACGCCCGCACCGGCGATGGCGGCCACGCGCGGGCCCAGCTGGTCCAGGGTGGCGGGGTCCTGATCCACATGGATGGCGCCGGAACGCTCGATCGAGACGCTGATGGGCTCGTTGTCGGCCTCCACGGCGGCGGCGTCCGTGCGCGGCAACTCCAGCGGCACGCCCACGGTCAGCAGCGGCGCCGAGATCATGAAAATGATGAGCAGCACCAGCATCACGTCCACCAGGGGCGTGACGTTGATCTCGCTCAAGGGGCGCTTCTTGGCGCGGCGGCGGCCCCGCACATGCCCGCCCGCGCCCGGTCCGGAACCCAGGGCCATGGCTCAGCGCCCCCGGTTGAAGCCGGAGAAGTCCGAAGGCGGCGGCGGCGGGTTGGCCGGCGCCCCGCCCAGCCGACGCGCCACGGCGGCCTGCAGGTCGTCGGCGAAGCTCTCCAGACGGCCGGTGAACTTGCCCGCGTCGATGGAGAACTTGTTGTAGGCCATGTAGGCGGGAATGGCGGCCGCCAGGCCCAGGGCGGTGGCGAACAGGGCCTCGGCGATGGCCGGCGCGACCGTGGTCAGGTTGGTGTTCCCGGCCGAGGCGATGGCCGAAAAGGCGTTCATGATGCCCCACACCGTGCCGAACAGACCGATGAAGGGCGAGGAGGTGGCCACCACCGACAGGACGCCCAGACCCTCCTCCACCTTCTGGCCCTCGCGGGCGATGACGGAGTCCAGCGCCCGGTCGATGCGCGAGATCAGCATGGCGCCCTGATGCTCGCTCAGGGCCTGGCCGCGCGAGGCCCGCCATTCGGACATGGCCAGCACCAGCATGCGCGGCAGGGGATGTGACGGCGACGGCCCCGCCTGGTTCGCCATGTCCTCCAGCGAGCGCCCGGACGACAGCTCCCGCTCAAAGGCGTTGGCGGCCCGGTTCAGGGCGCCGAAGCGGAAAATCTTGTCCAGGATCACGGCCCACGACCACAGCGAGGCGATGACAAGGCCGACCATCACCACCTTGACCACCCAGTCGGCGGTCATGAACAGCGCGATCGGATTCAGCATGGAGGCGGCGTGAGGAGCGACTTCGACCATCTTCTAGTCCCTGGACGGCGTGGGCGGGCGATTGCGCCCGGTCCTTGCAAGGTTCGGGCCTATCCATCCGCACGAGGTGACGATTTCAAGGCGCAAGGGTTAACGGGAATCATCGATTCGACCGATCTCTAGGGCGATGCGGGCTCCGCGTCATGGGGCGGCGGAGGTTCCGGGCGCGCGAACACGGAAATGTCAGACCGTATCGGGCCCCAGCCACGGCGTGATCGCCGCGATCAGGGCGGGCGGCGCCCGGCGCGGGCGACCGCCCAGGTCGATCACGGCGGCCTCGACCTCGGCGCGGCACAGCACCTCGCCGCCCCGCTCGATGACCTGGCGGATGCTCAGGCGCGGGCCGCGCACGGCGTCATAGGTGGTGCGCACGATCAGGGCGTCGTCGATGCGCGCCGCCTTCAGGAACCGCAGGTCCATGGCCGTGATGACGAAGGCCAGGGGCGTCTCGCCCGCCAGCAGGTCGGCGTGGCCGACGCCCGCCAGGCGCAGGAAATCCGACCGCCCCCGCTCGAAATAGCGCACATAGTTGGCGTGATAGACGAGGCCGGTGAAATCGGTGTCCTCGTAATAGACGCGCACCGGCAGGATATGCTCGCGGCCCTCGAAGCGGCCGGCGGAGGGATGGTCGGTCATGGGGCCGGTTTAGCGGGAGCGCGGCCTGTCCACCACCCGGGCGTCCAGGGTTTCGATCAGGAACGCCTCGAGGAAGGCCGGCTCATCCCGCGACAGGTGACGCCCCAGCGCATAGACCACGCCGATGCCCAGCGCCCCGGCCGTCAGCACCGCCAGGGTCAGGCCCCCGCGCGAACCGGTCTCCGCATAAACGACCATGACGACGGCGCCGTAGATGAGCGTGACGCCGGTCAGCAGCGCCCGCCCCCAGTTGTCGATGGTCGCGGTGCAGTGAAGGGTCGTGCCGTCGCCTGCGTTCTCGTCGTCCGGCTCGAAGATCACGCCCATGCGGATGCGGAACGGGTTGTTGAACGCCCGGCGCTGATAGAGCCCGGCCGTGTGGCTGCGGATTTTTCCCCTGACCGGACTGCGCCCCAGCCTCTGTCCCGGCTCGTCCACGGCGGCCTTCAGACGACGACGGACCTGATCCAGCGACAGGTCAGTGTGCAGGACGGTGCGGATGACGGTCATGGGATCAGCCTAACGGGCGACGCCCGGCGATGAAGCTGACGGTTTCCGATGATGCCTTCGTGCTCCTCCCCCACGAGCGAAGCGACATGGGGG
>JAEZCL010000207.1 GCA_023433585.1 Pseudomonadota bacterium | reverse complement strand
GCTGCGCGGCCCCCCTCCCCATGAAGGGGAGGGAGAGGGGGCGCGGTGCGTTCACCTCTCCATCTGCGAAGGCGGATGGGGAGGACCGGCGGGCCGAAGGCCGCCAGGCGGGGGCGGCCGGGTGTTTGCGGGATAATCACAGACTGCCGGCGCCGCCCCCTCCTGACCGCTGGCGCGGTCTGTCCGTCCCCATCGCCCGGCGGCGATGGGGAGGAGAATGATGTGCTTTCGTCGTCGTGGGCGGTGGTTCATTCCGGGACGCTGAAGGTTGTCGGCGTCGGGGAGGATGAGGCGGTGGAAATGCTCGTGGAAATCACGGGTTAGAATCCGGAATTATCATTTGGTTCCCATCCAGTCGGCCATGAACTTCAGGTAATATGGGAACCAGTCTGGTCGTCCGGGGACAGGATGGGAACGTCCTGGGTCGGGCGGTTCGGGAATTGCACGCGCGCCTGGTCGAAGCGGGCGTGAGCGTCACCCCGCCATAGGAGGCGCCGGATCATCCGGCGCGGCCGGATGAACGGGCGAACGATCCAACCCACCGCCGAGGGCGAACGGTACGAGGTGCTGGACCTGCTGCGGGGCTTCGCCCTGTGCGGGATCCTGCTGGCCAACATCGCGGCCATGGGCCGGCCCTGGTCGCGGGCCTATCCTGACTTTCCGGCCGTGCTGACGAATCCGGACTGGGCCGCCTGGACGCTGCAGGGCCTGTTCGTCGAGGGCTCCATGCGGGCCCTGTTCACCCTGCTGTTCGGCGCCGGGGTCGTGCTGCTGACGGCCTGGGGCGCGCGGGCGGACCGTCCCGGCGTGGCCGACGTGCATTTCCGCCGGGCCATGCTGCTGATGGCGCTGGGGATCGGCAATGCGGTGGTGCTGCTGTGGCCGGGCGACATCCTCTACATCTACGGCGTGGCGGCGCTGTTCCTGTTCGTGTTCCGGAAGCTGGACGGACGGGTGCTGCTGGCGCTGTCGGCGATGCTGATCGTGCTGTTCTCGCTGGCCGACGCCCTGGGGGACTGGCGCGCGGCGACGGTGCTGGCCGCCGATCCGGCCGCCCATGCCGCGGCCATGGCCGCCCTGACCCCTTCGGCCGAGACCCTGGCCGCCGAGGCGGCGGTGCGCGCCCACGGAAGCTATCCGGCCGTCGCCCTGTGGAGCGCGGCGGCCTTCACCGACTGGGCCCTGGCCAAGGGGGCGGTGCTGTCGGTGGGGCGCACGGTCGCCTTCATGATGCTGGGCATGGGCCTGTTCCGGCTGGGCGTCATGACCGGGGCGCGGTCGATGCGGTTCTATCTGCGGCTGGCCGCCGGGGGGCTGGCGATCGGCCTGGCGATCAACGCCTGGGAGATATCGACCCTGTGGCGCGCCGGCTTCGATCCGGCCGTGTGGACGCCCGCCCTGACCGGCGAGGTCGGCCGGCTGGCCCTGGCGCTGGGCTATCTGGGCGCGGTCGTCGCGGTCTGGAAGGCGGGGGTTGCGGGCGTCATCGGAACGGGCCTGAAGGCCATGGGACGCATGGCCATGACCAATTATCTGGGACAGTCGGCGGTGTGCGCGGTGCTGTTCTACGGCCTGGGTCTCTATGACCGGCTGGGATGGTGGAGCCTGTGGGCCCTGGCCGCCGCGATCTGGACGGGGCAGGCCCTGTTCAGCCTCGCCTGGCTCAGGCTGTTCCGCATGGGACCGGCGGAATGGGCCTTCCGCGCCATCGCCTACTGGAGCCTGCCGCCCCTGCGGCGCGGCCGCTGGATCGGCGCTGCGCCGCGCCCGGCCGAGGCGCGGGGATGAGCGCCGCTGTCCCGGCCCCGACCCGGGCCGACCAGCGTTTCGAGGTCATGGACGTGCTGCGCGGGTTCGCCCTGTGCGGCATCCTCTTGATGAACATCATCGCCATGGGCTCGTCCACGGTGCGGTATTTCCCGAGCCTGCCGGCGGTTCTGAACAATCCGGACTGGATCGTCTGGTTCGTCCATGACGTGGCCTTCGAAGGCTCCATGCGCGGGCTGTTCACCCTGCTGTTCGGCGCCGGGATGATCCTGATCGTCATGCGCGGCGGCCAGGAGAAAGACGCCATTGCGGCCGCCGACATCTATTTCCGGCGCTGCATCGCCCTGGTGGCGCTGGGGGTCGTGAACTTCGCCGGACTGCTGTTCCCGGGCGACGTGCTGTATATCTACGGCATATCCGGCCTGTTCCTGTTCGCCTTCCGCCGGGCCGGCCCGCGCGTCCTGCTGCTGCTGGCGGCGGCGATCATCGCCGTCCTGATGCTCAAGACCGGCGCGGAACGCCATGAGCGGGCCCAGGACATCCGCGACGGCCGCGCCGCCATCGAGGCCCAGGCGTCCGGCGCGGTTCTGACGGCCCCTCAGCTGGCCGCCATCGCCGCCCATGACGAGGCCATGACCTTCCGTGATCCCAGCCCGGAAGCGCTGAGCGGCGAGGTCGAGGCGCGCACGGGGGGCTATCTGTCGGTGCTGAAGTGGAGCGTCCACGAATGGACGGCCTACGCCGCCAGCCCCTACGCCATCATCATCGTGCTGGAATCCATCGCCTTCATGTTCATGGGCATGGCGCTCTACAAACTCGGCGTCATCACCGGCGAGCGGCCCATGGCGTTCTATGCGGTCCTGTCGGGCGTCGGATATGCGGTGGGGCTGACGTTCAACCTGTGGGAGGCGCTGAGCCTGTGGCACGTGGGATTCTCGCCCGAGCTATGGCTGCCGGCCTCGACCTATGAGCTGGGCCGATGGGGCATGACCTTCGGGCATCTGGGCCTGATCGTCGTGCTGTGGAAGCTGAACCTGTTTCCCGTGCTGGGCATCGGGCTGAAGGCCATCGGCCGCATGGCCCTGACCAACTATCTGGGCCAGTCCCTGATCGCGGCGGCGCTGTTCTACGGCCTGGGCTGGTGGGACCATCTGAGCTGGGCGGGCCTGTGGGGCCTGGCGGCGGCGGTGTGGGTGTTTCAGGGCGCGGCCAGCGTGCTGTGGCTGCGCCATTTCCGCTTCGGGCCGATGGAATGGCTGCTGCGCGCCGTGGCCTATGGGCGATTCTCGCCCATGCGGCTGGAGCGGCCGGTTTCGGCGCAAGCCGCGCCCGCGCGGGCGGCCTGAATCCGGAGCGCGCCGGATGAGCCCGCTTGTCCGGCAATAAATTTAAGTGAAATCAGCCAGTTGACATTCTGTCGCGCCGCCTTGACCGACGGGCGCGCCCTCTATAGGTTCCGCGCCGAATTCAGACCCCTCCCGACGCCGTTTCCAGCAAGGAAATTCGCATCGGGGCGCTGAGCCGAGAAACCATGTCCCTGCCGCCGGAATCGCGCGAAGAGACGATCGCACGTCTCCAGAAGAGCGCATCCGATCTGGAGGCGCGCACGACCCGCCCGTCCACCCATCACGGGGCGGCGGCGAAAGCGTCCAGCCAGGCGTGGCGCATACTCGCCGAGCTTCTCGGCGGCGTGTTCGTGGGCGTGGCGGTCGGGTTTGTCGTGGACCAGTTCGCCGGGACGCGGCCCTGGGGAATGATCGGCGGAGTCCTGGTGGGCTTCGCCATTTCGATATGGATGGCGCGCCGCACGGCGAACCGTCTGATGGCGCAGGCGAAACTTGAAGGCGAGCCGCAGGCGGCTCCCTTCGAGGAAGACGAAGAAAACTAGGGGACTGAAGGGCTAGATGGCCGATCCGATTCATCAGTTTGAGATCGTCAAGATCGTCGATCTGCCCGACGTGACCGTTCCCGGCCTGGGCGTGGTCGATCTGGCCATCACCAATTCCCACGTGGCCATGACGATCGCGTTCGGCCTGGTCGTGCTGTTCCTGCAATTGGTCACCGGGCGCGCCAAGGTGGTTCCGGGCCGGCTGCAGGCGGCGGGCGAGACCCTGTTCGGCCTGATCGGCAATCTGACGGACTCGATCATCGGCCATGACGGGAAGAAGTATTTCCCGTTCGTGTTCACGATCTTCACCCTGATCCTGGCCATGAACGTGCTGGGCATGTTCCTGACCTTCACCGCGACGGCGCAGCTGGCGGTGACCGCGACCTTCGCCATGCTGACGTTCGGCCTGGTGCTGGTGATCGGCTTCGCCAAGAACGGTTTCAAATTCTTCCTGCTGTTCTGGCCCACCGGCGCGCCGCTGGTGATGCGCCCCATCGTGGGCTTCATCGAGTTCATCGCCTTCATGCTGCGCCCCCTGACCCTGGCGCTTCGTCTGTTCGGCAACATGCTGGGCGGCCACGTGGCGCTGAAGGTGTTTGCGGGCTTCGTGGTGTCGCTGGGCGCGCTGGCGGCCGGCGGCGGCTTCGGCCTGCTGGGCCTGCCGGCGGCGGGCCTGTCGCTGGGCATGGTGCTGGGGCTGACCGCGCTGGAGTTCCTGGTGGCTTTCCTGCAAGCCTTCGTGTTCGCCGTTCTGACCTGCATCTACCTGAACGATGTGGTCAATCTGGATCATGCCCATTAGGGACGTATCCGAACCTTCATCCCCTCAACCCACTCAAGACTAGGACTAGAAAATCATGGAAGTAGAAGCCGCCAAGGCCATCGGCGCCGGCCTCGCCACCCTCGGAATGATCGGCGCCGGCATCGGCGTGGGCACCATCTTCGGCAACTTCCTGGCGGGCGCCCTGCGCAACCCGTCGGCCGCCGGCGCCCAGATCGGCAACCTGTTCGTGGGCGCGGCCCTGGCCGAAGCCCTGGGCATCCTGGCCTTCGTTCTGGGCCTGCTGATCTACTTCGTTTGATCTTAGTTTGGAGGGCGGCCGCCTCGCCTGAGGACGGCCGCCTTTCCCTGAATTCCAGACTGACGAGCTCATGAGCACCGCTGTTCCGACCGACGTTCCCAATCCTGTCGAAACCCCCGTGGGTGTCGGCGAAACGTACACGTCGACCGCCGAGGCCGCGCATGGTCCGGAGGAGGGCAGCGGCCTGCCCCAATTCGAGTTCCAGCACTGGGGCGGGCAGATCATCTATCTGCTGGTCCTGTTCGTCGTCCTCTACCTGCTGATCGCCAAGGTCTTCGCGCCCAGGATGCGACGGGTCCTGGACGAGCGCGCCGACAGCATCTCGGGCGCCATCGAGGCGGCGCGCCAGGTGCAGGCCGAGGCGGCCGGTCAGGCCGAAGCCGCCAAGGCCGAGGTCGAACAGGCGCGCGGTCAGGCCCGCGCCACCGCCGCCGCCGCCAAGACCCGCGTCACCGAGGCGGCCAACCGCCGCGCGGCCGAGGAGGAGGCCGTGGTCTCCGCCCGCATCGCCGAGGCCGAAGCCGCCATCGGCAAGACCCGCGACGCGGCCATGAAGAATGTTTCGACCATCGCCGCCGACAGCGCCGCCGCCATCGTCGAGCGCCTGACGGGCGAGAAGGTCGCCGCCGCCCAGGCGGCCGCCGCCGTGAAGGGCGCCTGACATGCTGTTCTTTGATCCGCACCTCTATGATCTGAGCAACGCCGAACTGTGGGTGGCCGTCGGCCTGCTGCTGTTCTTCGGCATTCTGATCCTGGTCGGGGTGCCGAAGCTGCTGGCCGGGGCGCTGGACGCCAAGGGCGCCAAGATCCAGGCCGAACTGGACGAGGCCGCCCGCCTGCGCGCCGAGGCCGAGGCCCTGCTGGCCCAGATCCGTCAGGAGAAGGCCGAGGCCGAGGCCCAGGCCGCCGAGATGCGGGCCCCCGCCGAGGCGGACGCCCGGCGCATGGAGGTCGAGACCCGTGAGCGGCTGGAAGAGTCGCTGGCCCGCCGCCAGCAGATGGCCGAACGCAAGATCGCCCAGGCCGAGGCCCAGGCCGCCGCAGAGGT
>JAEZCL010000206.1 GCA_023433585.1 Pseudomonadota bacterium | reverse complement strand
CGGCAGCCTCTTCCTGTTCGTCGGGAAGAATCGTCGCCGGGCGAAGGTGCTGTTCTGGGACGGCACCGGCCTTTGCGTGCTGGCAAAGCGGATCGAGAAGGGACGCTTCGCTGCGCCATGGGACCGGCGCGGCGATGACGCTCTCGTGTGGACCATGAGCGAGCTCGCGCTCTTCCTCGAGGGAAGCGAGCTCGTCGGACGACGACGACTGAGCCCGCCCGTGTGGACGCCTTCCGAGCGTCACGTCGCGTTCACGTGAGCGCGACCACCGTCTCGATCGGATCTCATCGTCATCGTTGCTTGCGTCGTCGTCGGGTCATGACGATAACGAGGATGCCGTGGCCGTCGACCTGCGCAACGAGAAGGACCCCGAAGTGCTGCGCCAGGCGGCACTGCTCCTCGAAGCGGAGAATCGACGGCTCACCGCCCGCGTCGTGGAGCTCGCGCAGCAACTCGCCGTCGCGCAAGGTAAGGATCGCGTCGCGCTGCAGCTGGAGCTGCAGCGCCTGCAGGGCGAGCTCGCAAAGAAGAATCAGATGCTCTTCGGCAAGAGCTCTGAGCGGCGCAAAGGCGACGACGCGAGCGGAGAGGCGTCGGCGGAACCAAAGGCCCCGCGTCGAGGACACGGCCCGCGCCGACAGCCCGAGCTCGGCGTGATCCCCGAAGAGCACGCGCTCGACGAAGCCGATCGCGCGTGCACCGCCTGCGGTGGCGCGCTCGAGGAGATCGCCGGGCAGACGGAGGACTCCGAAGAGATCGACGTCATCGAACGCGAGTTCGTCATCCGCAAGCACCTTCGGAAGAAGTACCGATGCCGGTGCGGCGCCTGCATCGAGACGGCGCCGGGGCCGAAGCGCCTGATCCGCGGCGGCCGCTACAGCCTCGGGTTCGCGGTCAGTGTGGCGATCGCGAAGTACGCCGACCACCTTCCGCTCGAGCGGCAGGTCCGAATGATGGCGCGTGACGGCCTCAAGGTCGACTCGCAGACGCTCTACGATCAGATCGAAGCGCTCGCGCGGCCGCTCTGGAAAGCGTACGACCGCCTCGGCGCGGAGCTCCTCGATGAGCCGGTCAACTTCGTGGACGAGACGCCGTGGCCGGTGTTGGGCCGTCCGGACGCCGCCCGTTGGTACGCCTGGACCCTCGCGAATCCGAAGGGCGTCTACTACGAGATCCACGACAACCGCAGCATGAAGGCGGCTCGGTCGCTGCTTGCAGGGTACAAGGGGATCGCCGTCACCGACGGCTATGCCGTGTACGATGGGCTCGCAGCGAAGGTCGAAGGACTACGGCTCGCGCAATGCTGGGCGCACATCCGACGAGGCTTCGTCGATTGCGAGAGCGCGTTTCCAAGAGAGACGGAGCAGATCCTCGGCCTGATTCGCGAGCTGTACGCGATCGAAGACCGAGCGACGGCAGGTCCCGACGGAGACGCGGAACGACTTCGATTGCGACAGACCGAATCGCGCGACGTCCTCGCTCGGATCCAGAAGTGGTGCGTCGACGTGCACTGCACGCCCGGGAGTCGGCTCGCGAAGGCGATCGACTACATGGCTGCACGCTGGTCGAAGGCCACGCTCTTTCTCGAGCACCCGCGGGTCCCGCTCGACAACAACGCCGTCGAGCGCGCGATCCGCGGCGTGGTCGTCGGGCGGAAGAACCACTACGGCTCGCGCTCGAAGCGCGGGACCGAGGTCGCCGCTGTCTTCTATTCGCTGATCGAGTCCGCCAAGCTCGCTGGCGTCGATCCCGCGAAGTACCTGCGTGCTGCCGCGGAGGCCGCGCTCGACGATCGCGAGCCGCCGCTGCCGCACGAACTCGCGGCCGCCTCGTCCGCGACGGCCTGAACGCGCGCGCCTAGCTCACGCCCCCGGCCCCGTCACGACGGGCTGCGGCAGGGTCTTACCGCGAAGGGGCAGCCGCCCGCGACGCCGACGGCGTAGATCGGTCGATCCCGACGCCGAGCGCGGCTTCTCCTACGTGCAAGCGCGGGAGAAGCCGAGCGCCGTGGGCGGAACACGTGTCCCGGAGACTCGGCGGCTGGCCGACGAGCGTTCCGCGGAGCTCGCCGGCGGAGCGCCGGTCGCGCCTTTCAGAACGTCCGCCCGGGAGCGCAGTGGTCTTCCGGGCCCTTGGCGTAGTTGTCGCGGACGAACGCCTCGAGGGTGGGGACGTCGACACAGGAGGCCCGATAGGTCCTGCGCCACGTCGCGGCGGCGACCTTCGATGGGATCGTCGTGCTCGGCGCGATGATGATCCGCTTCGTCCCTCCGATCTCGGTGCAGACCGGATCGGCAGCGGCGTTGTCGCGCACCCGCTTGAGCTGATCGACGACCTCGGGGCAGCCCGGAGGGTCGCACTTGTAGAGCAGGACGACCGCGCCATGCTCCATCGAGTGAACGAGGTACGGCCACTCCACCGGCGCCGCGTACTCCTGGTAGTCCGCCCACACCGGATAGTGATCGCCGGACGTCGGCGGGTTCGAGCAGTAGGTGAGCGCTGTTCCTTCGGGAACGTGGCGCCCGGGTCGGAGCGGCGGCGACTCGATCGTAACGTCGCACGAGGCGCCAGGCTTCTCGGGCGGCGGCGCCTGGGGGCAGATGGGCGCAGCGGCGTCGCGTGTTGTGGCGACGACGGCGGGACTAGCTCCGTCGTCATCTCCGCATGCGACGAGGGAGGCGAGCGGGAGTGTGGTGACGACCAGTGTGGCGAG
>JAEZCL010000018.1 GCA_023433585.1 Pseudomonadota bacterium | reverse complement strand
CCTCGGCGGCGTCCAGGGGCCGGGCAGGGGATGCGGCCAGCGCGCGCGCCGCCGTGGTCAGGCCGATCATGGCGCGCGCGGCGTCAGCGTCCATCCGGGCTGCGGCCAGGTCGGAACGGGTCTGAAGCGCCTGGGCGATGGATTCGGCCTGTTCGCGGGGGCGGTCTCCGGCCTGGCGGGCATAGAGCAGGGAGTAGATGGACAGGCCGAGGGCGGCGATCAGGACCGCGATCCGGATCCACACGGGCATGGTCAGACTGGACGCCGCCTTGTCGGACGCCCGCCGGCCTGGCTTTTTCCCGCGGCGTTCGTCGGCCCGCAACGCGCCTCTCCCGCACGATTCGTGAAGACGCACAGCCTAGGGTGCGTCGCAGATTCGTGTCGAGGCCCGCAGGGAACGGATCAGGGGATGGATCAGGCCGCGCCGGCGGTCTCCGGCGACGGGATCGCTCCCGGCGCGGCCGGAATGGTCTTGACCGTCCCGAGCATCTCGCGCGCGGCGCGGGCCAGGCGGATCAGCTCCGGCGGGGCCTCGTCGACATTCTCGTCCACCGAGGCGGCCAGGTCCTCGGCCAGTTTCATCAGCATCGGGGCCGCGGCGATCAGGCGGGCCTGGGCCTCGATGCGTTCGGGATCGCGGTCATATTCGGCGCCGGGCACGCGCCAGCCGCCCCAGTCGGCCGGATCGGTGACCACGACGGGATAGGTGCCGGGGAAGGGGTGATGCTGGCAGTCCTCGGCCAGTTGCCACTTGTTGCGCGCGCGCAGCAGGCGCCAGTCGCCCATGTCGGCGGCCGCGGCGTCCTCCTGGGGCAGCATCAACTCGCCGGCGGTGAACTCCCGCCCCAGGCCGACGTCATAGGTGACCCGCACCGGCTCCTCGAAGCCCTTGGCCCAGACCGGCTGGACCTTCTCGATGTGGGCCCAGGCGCCGACGCACTCGACCCAGACCTTCTGACCCTTCTGGAACTGCGCCCGCGCCATGTCCCGACCCTCATGCTCTGAAACCCGGCCCGCACCCTGCCGCAACGGGGTTAGCGGTCGGTTTCGAGCCCGAAATAAATATTGATATTGCGTCTGCAAATCGTTCGCATTAATTGCGCCGCACAACAAATAACCGGGGCTTCCACTCATGCGCACGCTTCTGCTTTCCACCACGGCCGTCCTGACCCTGGCCTCCACACCAGCCTGGGCGGAGGTGGACGCGGCGCCTTCGGAAGTCGCTCCGGTCACGGTGATCGGCACCCGGAACGAGGCGCGCGCCGACGAGATCCCTGTCACCGTCAGCGTCATCACCGCCGAGGAGATCGAGGAGAACCTCTACACCGACATCAAGGACCTTGTGCGGTTCGAGCCGGGCGTCAGCGTGCCCACCAGCCCGCAGCGCTTCAATGCGGCCCTGTCCGGCGCCGGGCGCGACGGCGCCTCGGGCTTCACCATTCGCGGCATGGGCGGCGACCGGGTGCTGATCGTGACGGACGGCATCCGCATGCCGGACGGCTTCAGCTTCGGAGCCCAGAACGTGGGGCGGGGCGGCTACAACGATCTGGACCTGATGCAGCGGGTCGAGATTCTGCGCGGCCCGGCCTCGGCGCTCTACGGTTCGGACGGCATCGCGGGGGCGGTCAGCTTCACCACCAAGGACCCGGAAGACATGCTGCGCGGCGAGAGCTTCACGGCGCGCGGACGGGTCGGCTATGCTTCGGCCGACGAGGGCTGGACCGAGGGGCTGGCGCTGGCCGGGTCGAGCGGAAACCTGTCGGGTCTGCTGGCCTACACCCGCCGCGATGCGAGCGAGACCGAGACCCAGGGCGAAAACTTCAGCGAGGGACCGTCCCGCACGGCGCCCAATCCTATGGATTTCTCGTCCAACGCCGTGCTGGGCAAGCTGGTGTGGCGCGCGGCGCCGAACCATCGGCTGCGCCTGACCTATGACCACTTCGATTCCGAGATGTCAGGGGATTCACTGAGTAGCCGGGCGCCGGCCACGCCGCCGTTCTCGCCGAACGCCGTGCTGCAGGTGCTGGGCGAGGACGAGCAGCAGCGCGACCGGGTCAGCCTGGATCACCGCTTCACCGACGCCTTCGGCCTGGACCGGGGTTCGTGGGCCGTGTTCTGGCAGGATTCGACCACGCGCCAGTTCACCTTCGAGGACCGCGACCCAGCGGCGGACCGCACCCGCGACGTCACCTTCGACAACCGGGTTTACGGCGTGAACGCCGAGGGCCGGCGGACCTTCGGCCGGGGCGGGCCGGTGGAGCACCGCGTCACCTTCGGCGGCGACTGGTCCTACACGATCCAGGAGGCGATCCGGGGCGGGACGATCCCGGGGACCGGCGAGACCTTCCCCAACCGGCCGTTCCCGATCACCGACTACAGCCTGGCGGGCCTGTTCATCCAGGACGAGATCAGCTTCCTGGACGGACGCCTCAGCGTCACGCCCGCCGTGCGTTATGACTGGTACGAACTGACGCCCGAGGCGGATGCGCTCTACACCGGCGGCGTCGTCGAGGGGCAGAGCGACAGCCATGTCTCGCCCAAGCTGGGCGTGGTCTATTGGCCCATCGAAACCTTCGGCCTGTTCGCCAATGTGGCCGAAGGCTTCAAGGCGCCGTCGCCGATGCAGGTGAACAACGCCTTTTCGAACCCGCTGTTCGGCTATGTCTCGGTCCCCAATCCGGACCTGGGGCCGGAGACCTCGAGCAGCATCGAGGCCGGACTGCGGTTCCGCGACATCGCCGTGGTGGGCGGGAACGGGCGCCTGTCGCTGGCGGCGTTCCGCTCGGACTATGACGACTTCATCAGCCAGATCGTGGTGGGCGGTTCGTTCACCCCGGCGGACCCGGCGGTCTATCAGTATGTGAACCTGGGCAGCGTCACGGTGCATGGCTTCGAGGCGCGCGGCGACATTCATTGGGACAACGGCTTCAGCTTCACCACCGCCTTCTCCTACGCCGACGGCGAGCAGCACGAGGCGGGGGTCCGCGCGGCCCTGCCGTCCGTCGATCCCGTCAAGCTGGTGGCGGGCGTCGGCTACGCCGAACCGGCCGGACGCTGGGGCGGGCAGGCCATCGTCACCTGGTCGGCCCGGAAGGACGAGGCCGAGACCGACGGGCTGGGTTGCTATGCGGCCTGTTTCACCGGCGATGACTTCACCCTGCTGGACCTGACCGCCTACTGGAACGTCAGCGACAACGTCACCCTGCGCGCGGGCGTGTTCAACGTCTTCGACGAGACCTACGGCTGGTGGAGCGACATCGCCGGCCTGTCGTCCACCTCGACCATCGTGGACGCCTACACCCAGCCGGGTCGCAATTTCTCGGTCTCGCTGGTCTTGCGCTACTGATCCGACAGGAAGATAACGAGAACCAATAGCAACAGGAATCGAACCATGCGCCGACCCGCCGCCATCACCCTGGCCGCCGTCCTGGCCGCCCTGGCCGCCACGCCCGCCCTGGCCCAAAGCGCCCCTGCGGCCTCCCCCGCGTCCGCCCAGGCGGCGCAGGCCCGTTTCGAGCAGGCCCGCTTCGCACAGGAACGCCAGGCGATCCTGTCCCAGGTCGGGGACTATCACGTGCGTTTCGACATGCGCGAGACGGTCGCCCTCACGCCCGGCTATGAGCCGCTGGATCCCAAGCGGTCGGGCGGCTACGAGATCGTGCGGGTGATCGAGGACACCGGCGAGCACATCGTGCTGCAGCAGACCCTGGTCATGGAGCACGAGGGCCAGACCCACGTCATCAAGCACTGGCGTCAGGACTGGACCTATCAGCCTGAAACGGTGCTGACCTACGCCGGGCCGGATCACTGGACCCTGACGCCGGTCTCCGAGGCCGAGCGCGCCGGCGCCTGGTCCCAGACCGTGTGGCAGACCGACGACTCGCCCCGCTACGGCGGCGTCGGCCATTGGAGTTTCGACAACGGCTACGCCCAGTGGACCAGCGATGCGACCACCCGCCCGCTGGCCCGCCGCGACGCCGTTCGCGGGCCGGTCTATGACCGCTATGTGGGGACCAACCGGCACACCCTGACGCCCACCGGCTGGGTGCATCTGCAGGACAATGTGAAGCTGGGCGAAGGCCAGGGGGATGCGGGCGACCTGATCGCCTATGTCCACGAGGACGTGGTCAACACCTACAACCACTCCAGCGACTTCGATCCGGCGCCGGGCGACGCCTATTGGGCCGCCACGTCCGAATATTGGGCCGCCGTGCGCGGATTCTGGGACGCGGCCATCACCGCGAACGGCGGGGTCACGCTTGAGGAAGAACCCCAGTACGGCGCCGTCACTGGCCCGATCCTGATGGGCCTGGCCGACCAGATCCAGGTGGGCGAAACCACCACCGAAGCCGCCATCGCCGAAGCCCGCCGCGCGGTCGGAGAGGCGACGGGAACGGCGCTGTAGGTTTTGGACCTTGGCGCACCGCCCTTCTCCCGTTGGGAGAAGGGGGAACCCGCGCATCGGAGCGCGCAGCGCGAAGGTTCTGCGCGCGGGGGATGAGGGGCGGGTGTGTCAGCACGCAGACATCCGACCCTCACCCTGCGCGCCTCAGAAGCGGTCTGCTTCGCATCCCGCTGCGCGCAGCCCTCTCCCAGTGGGAGAGGGAAACCCGGGCGCTCAGTGCGGGCGGGAAATTTCCTCCAGAGCCTCGCCGGCGTATTTCTCCTTCACGCGGGTCGACAGGTCGCCGAGGGAGACCACGCCGACGAGGCGGTCGTCCTTGTCGAGGATGGGAAGGCGCCGGATCTGTTTGTCGGACATGCAGTTCAGCACGTCCTTCAGATCCTCGTCGTCGCGGCGCCATTCGACGTCATGGCTCATGACCTCGGCCACGCGAGTGTCGCCGGTCGCCCCGCCCGCCAGGCCGCGCACCGCCAGGTCACGGTCGGTGACGGTTCCGACCAGGCGGTCGCCCTCGGCCACCGGCATGAAGCCGAAATCGCCCGCCGCCATGCGCCCGGCCACGGTCTGGAGGGTGTCGCCGGGGCGGGCCACCTGCACGTCCCGGCTCATGATGTCGCGCACCTTCATGGCGTCTCTCCCTTGAGGCTCATGCGTGATGAACCCTCGGGAGAGCGGCGCGGTTCCGACCGTCAGGCCAGGCCGGCGCAGAACCGCTGGATGCGGGTGCAGGCTTCCTCCAGCACATCCTCGGACGTGGCGTAGCTGATGCGGAAGAAGGGCGACAGGCCGAAGGCGGCGCCGTGCACCACCGCCACGCCCTCGGCCTCCAGCAGTTCGCGGGCGAAGGTCTCGTCGTTGTCGATGACGACGCCGGAGGCTGTCTTTTTCCCGATCAGCCCCTCGGCTGACGGATAGACGTAGAAGGCGCCCTCCGGCGTGGCGCAGGTCAGGCCCGCCGCCTGGTTCAGCATGGAGACCACCAGGTCGCGGCGGCTCTCGAAGGCGGCGCGGCGCTCGGCCATGAAGTCCTGCGGGCCGTTCAGGGCCTCGACCGCCGCGGCCTGGCTGATGGAGGCGGGGTTGGACGTGGTCTGGCCCGCCGCCTTGCGCATCAGGTCGATCAGGGGCTTGGGCCCGCCCGCGTAGCCGATGCGCCAGCCGGTCATGGCGTAGGCTTTCGACACGCCGTTGACCGTCAGGGTGCGGTCGTAGAGGTCGGGCGCGACCTGGGCGATGGTCGTATATTCAAAGTCGCCATAGACCAGATGCTCGTACATGTCGTCGGTCAGGACCCAGACGTGCGGGTGGCGGCGCAGCACGTCCGCGAGAGAGTCCAGCTCGGCGCGGGAATAGGCGGCGCCGGTGGGGTTGGACGGGCTGTTGAGGATCAGCCAGCGGGTGCGGGGCGTTATGGCGGCCTCGAGCACCTCGGGGCGCAGCTTGAAGCCGTCCGCCGCCTGACCGGTCACGACGACCGGTTCGCCGCCGGCCAGCAGCACCATGTCCGGATAGCTGACCCAGTAGGGCGCGGGCACGATCACCTCGTCGCCGGGCGACAGGGTGGCCAGCAGGGCGTTGTAGATCACCGCCTTGCCGCCGGGGGCCACATGGATCTGGTTCGTCTCGTAGGTGAGACCGTTCTCACGCGCGAACTTGGCGGCGACGGCGGCCTTCAGCTCGGGCGTGCCGTCGATGTCGGTGTATTTGGTGTCGCCGCGCCGGATGGCCTCGATGGCGGCGGCCTTGATGTTGTCCGGGGTGTCGAAGTCCGGCTCTCCGGCGCCCAGGCCGATGACGTCGCGCCCGGCCCGTTTCAGCTCGCGCGCCTTGGCGGTCACGGCCAGGGTGGCGGACGGCTTGACGCGAGCGAGGGCGGAGGACTGCAGGCTGGACATGCGTGATTCCGAAAGCGTTGCGGAAAAAGGGGAGGAACGCCTTGTTTACGCAAGGGGACGGGGTGGAGCAAACGATCGTTCCTGTTGCATCTGGTCATGCGCTTGCAGGCCGCCTAAAGGCTCCGTCGACCTTGGTGGAGTGCGGCATGATTATCTCGGTTCTGGCGGCGGCGATGCTGGCGGGCGGCGCGCAGAATGCGCCGGATCAGGGCTATACGATCGTGGATGACGTGACGGTTGTGGCGACGCCGATCGACCCGCTGCTGACCGTTACGGTCGCCGGCGCCCTGCGCATGGAGAGCCTGGTGCGTAGCGAGCCGACGGGGGTGCGATGCGGCGCGCGCGAGCATCGCTGGGCCGATCTGGGCCGTCCGCGCCTGTGCTGGATACGTCGCCCCACGGGTTCCGAGATCCTCCTGAACGCCAGCGACGTGGGCGCCTATGGATCGGACTGGCGCGTCGAATGGCGTGGCTGCGAGCCGTTCGACGCGGGGGATCGCTGCCGCGTCACCCTGACCGCCGACGAAACGGAGGTCGAGGCCGTGTTCACTCGCCGTCGGTGACAGGCGGCGGTTATCCCCACAATCCCCTGCGACGCTGTTACGATCAGTAACAAAACCGTTGGCGGCCCTTTACGGGGCGGCGTCGGCCTCACAAGTTCCGGGCGCGGGGCCGGCTGTCTCGTCATTCAGGACTACACCGAGGAGGGCACATGGACGGCTCCCACGCTCACATTCCGACCGCGACGTCGGCTGCCGACGGACTTCAGCACCTGGTGGGGCGCTATGATTCCCTGCTGTCGACGCCTGGACAGGACCTTGCCGGGCGGGATCTGGACGAACTGCGCTCGCTGGCGCGCATCTTCGACCTGGACCGGGTCGAAGCCAGCGAACCGGCCGCCCTGTGGGGGCGTCTGCGTGATGTTCTGGTCAAGCGGCGCGGCGGCGCGGACGAGGCGCCGGATGCGCCCGAAGCCGTCTGGCCCCTGACCGCGCCCCTGACCGTGCTCGTCGTCGAGGACGAGCCGGACACCGCCCAGATGCTGGTCGACGGGCTGGCCGAGGCCGGCCACGCGGTGATCGGCCCCGTGGCGACGGCGGAGGCCGCTTCGGTTTTGGCCGGGCTTCACGCCGTGGACATCGCCCTGTTGGACATCAACCTGGAGGGCGCCGGGTCCGGGCCGGACCTGGCGCGAGAGCTGAGCGCCCGCTGGGGGGTCGCCTCTATCTTCCTGTCCGGCGATGTGGCCGGAGCGGCGGAGAACGTGGACGCGGTGGCCGCCTGGGTCGCCAAGCCTTACCGCATCACCGACGTCCTCGCCGCCATCGCCGAGAGCGCGGCGCCGAAGGGCGCTTCTGCGGCATAGTCTCACCCGCGTCACATCGGTGGCGGAGGTGCGGGCCTGGCCTTGCGGCTACGCCGTCCGCAAATCCGGCGGGGTCGCCTCGGCGCGCAGCAGGGCCAGGGCGTCCTCGACGGACAGGATCTTCTGGCCTTCCTGGCCCAGGGTGCGGATGGCCACCTTGCCCTCCTCGGCCTCGCGGCGGCCGACGACCAGGAGGTAGGGGACCTTCTGCAGCGAGTGCTCGCGCACCTTGTAGTTGATCTTCTCGTTGCGCAGGTCGGTCTCGACGCGGATGCCGGCGGCCGCCAGCTTCGCCGCCACCTCGTTCGCATACGGGTCGGCGTCCGAAACGATGGTGGCCACCACCGCCTGAACCGGCGCAAGCCATGTCGGCAGCCGGCCCGCATAGTGCTCGATCATGATGCCGATGAAGCGCTCGAAGGTGCCCAGGATGGCGCGGTGGAGCATGATCGGATGCTCGCGCTCGCCGTTTTCGGCCACATAGGTGGCGTCCAGGCGTTCGGGCAGAACCGTATCGGCCTGGATGGTGCCCACCTGCCACTTGCGGCCGATGGCGTCGGTCAGGTGGAACTCCAGCTTGGGCGCATAGAAGGCGCCTTCGCCGGGCAGCTCCTCCCAGCCGTATTCATCCGTGGCGCGGCCGGACTGGACCACGGCGTCGCGCAGGATCTGCTCGGCGCGGTCCCAGTCCTCGTCCGAGCCGTAGCGCTGCTCGGGCCTGAGGGCGAGCTTGATCTCGTACTGGTCGAAGCCCAGCTCCCGATAGACCTGATCCAGCATGTCGCAGAAGGCGATGATCTCGGGGATCAACTGGTCGGGACGGCAGAAGATGTGGGCGTCGTCCTGGGTGAACTGGCGCACCCGCATGATGCCGTGCAGGGCGCCGTGCGGCTCGTTCCTGTGGCAGCAGCCGAATTCGGCCATGCGGATCGGCAGGTCGCGATAGGACGTGATGCCCTGGCGGAAGACCAGCACGTGCGCGGGGCAGTTCATGGGCTTGAGCGCCATCAGGCTGGCCTTGCCCGATAGGATCGGCTTGTTCTCGTCCGTGGAGGGCGTCTCGTCGGGCACCACGAACATGTTCTCGCGGTACTTGCCCCAGTGGCCCGAGCGCTCCCACTGGCGCGCGTCCATCAGCTGGGGCGTCTTGACCTCCACATAGCCGGCGGCGTCCTGGCGGCGACGGATGTAGGCCTCCAGTTCGCGCCAGATGCGGTAGCCCTTGGGATGCCAGAAGACCGACCCTTGCGCCTCGGACTGAAGGTGGAACAGGTCCATGTCCTGACCCAGGCGGCGGTGGTCGCGCTTGGCGGCTTCCTCAAGCCGGTGAAGGTGCTCGTCCAGCTGTTTCTTGTTGAGCCAGCCGGTGCCGTAGATGCGGCTGAGCATGGCGTTGCTCTGGTCGCCGCGCCAGTAGGCGCCGGACACGCGCGTCAGCTTGAAGGCCCTGGGGTCCAGCTTGCCGGTGGAGGCCAGGTGCGGCCCCCGGCACATGTCCAGCCAGTCGTCGCCGGACCAGTAGACGGTCAGTTCCTCGTCCTCGGGCAGCTCGGCGGCCCACTCGGCCTTGAAGCTCTCACCCTGCTGCGTCCAGCGCTCGATCAGCCTCTGGCGGGTCCAGACCTCGCGGCGCAGCGGCTTGTCGGCGGCGATGATGCGGCGCATCTCGTCTTCGATGCGGGGCAGGTCCTCTTCGGTGAAAGGCCGCTCGGCCGGGGCGAAGTCGTAATAGAAGCCGTCGTCGGTGGCCGGGCCGAAGGTGATCTGGGTCCCCGGAAACAGCACCTGCACCGCCTCGGCCAGGACGTGGGCGTAGTCATGGCGGACCAATTCCAGCGCGTCGGCCTCGTCGCGGGCGGTGATGAGGGCCAGGCTGGCGTCGGCCTCGATGGGGCGGTTCAGGTCGCGGACCTCGCCGTCCACCCGCGCGGCCAGGGCGGCCTTGGCCAGGCCCGGCCCGATGGCGGCGGCGATCTCCGCCGGGGTCACGCCGCGCGGCGCCTCGCGCTCGGAACCGTCGGGAAGGCTGATCCGTATCATCGCCATCTGGGGTGCGACTCGCTCACTGTCGTTCGTCTTCAAGAAATCCGGCCCACGGGGCCGCAGGCAGGCGCGGCGCCAGCCTGGGCGCCGTCATAGCGGCTTGCCCGGAGCCTGCCTAGACAGGGTCCGGCGGGAACCACCCCGCTACGCCGGGATTGAGAGGGCATGCGGAACGACCGGACGCCCTGGCGGAGGCCATGAGCTCAATGGCATTCCAACCCTATTGCGGACCCGCGCCGTCGCCTGGCGGGATCTGGGCTGCGTGGAATCTGGAGCCCGTGCTGATCGCGGCGCTGGCCGCCGTGGCGCTCGCCTACGTCATGACCTGGGGCAGGCGGGCCGGGGGCTGGGAGCGAGCGGCCTTCGCGGGGGGATGGGGCCTGATGGCCGCGGCCTTCATATCGCCGCTGTGCGCCCTGACTTCGGCGTTGTTCGCCGCGCGGGTGGGGCATCATGTGGTGGTGATGACCCTGGCGGCGGGGCTGCTGGTCCTCGCCGCGCCGCGCGGATGGTTATCGACCCTGTTCGGCGGGCGCAGCCTGATCTGGACCGCGACGGGAGCGCAGGCGGTGCTGCTGTGGTTCTGGCACGCGCCCGGGCCCTATGGCTGGTCGCTGACGAACGACATGACCTACTGGGTGATGCAGGCGGGTCTGATCGGGACGGCGTTGATGTTCTGGCGCGGGGTCAGGCTGGCGCCGGTCCAGCATGGTCTGCCCGCCTTGCTGGCGACCATGGTGCAGATGGGCGTGCTGGGCGCGTTGATCGTCTTTGCTCGGGAGCCCCTTTATGCGCCTCATTTCACCACGACCCTGGCCTGGGGGCTGAGCCCTCTGGAAGATCAGCAGGCGGGCGGCCTCATCATGTGGGCGCCGGCGGCGGGCGCCTATCTGGCCGGGGCTCTGGCCCTCTTGGCGCGGCGGATCGGGCTGGGCGACGGCGAGGCGGAGCAGGCCGCATGATCCGGCGGCTGAGGGCCTGGGCGGACGCTCATTCGTCCGAGGGGCGCTGGTCGCCGGTGGCGATCACGTTCCACTGGACCATGGCGGCGCTGGTGCTGTTCCAGCTGGTCTGGGGCTGGTGGATGTCGGCGATACCGGCGGGTGGCGACAAGGTCAGCGCCTTTCAGCTGCATGCCGACGCCGGATTGCTGATCCTGCTGCTGGCGGTGCTGAGGGCGGTCTGGCGGCTGATGATCCCCGGCCCGGTCAACGATGCGGACACGCCGGGCTGGGAGAACCGGGTGTCGCGGGTCACGCACCTCTTGTTCTATGTCTTCATCGTGGGGTTGCCGCTGTCGGGCTGGCTGATGCTGTCGGCCACGGCGCCGGAGATGCAGCTGATGCTGGGCGGACTGGTTCCGGCGCCGCGTCTGCCGGTCGGGAGCCTGTCGCAGGAGATGCTGTGGAACCTGCAATGGGCGGCCGAGCGCATCCACTATTTCATGATCTGGGGGATCACGTTCCTGATTATCGGCCACGTGGCGGCGGCGCTGAAACACTATCTGTTCGACAAGGACAATGTGCTGCCTGGCATGGCGCCCGTGCTGGACACGCTGGAGGGCGAGCCCATCGAGATCATTCCGACCGATGAGGCAGCGATGCCGCGTAAGCGGAAACGGCGTCGATCTGGCGTTCGGAAAGCGGCCGGCTGACGGCGCCCATGACGTCGCGGGGATCGTTGCGGCGCTGGGCGGTCTTCCACTGGCGCAGCTGATGGGCGGTGTAGGCGGCGGTCTGGCCCGCCACGGGCGGATAGCCGGCGCCCAGACCCCGGCCGTCGGCCCCGTGACACGCCGCACAGGCGCGGTGGCCGGGCAGGCCCTGATGATAGAGCGTGCGCCCCTCGGCGATCAGGGCCGGGTCGGCGCCGAGCGGATCGGCGAGGGCCGGAGGCATGGCGCCGTAATATGCGGCGACGCGCGCGCGATCCGCGTGGCTGAGGCGCCGGGCGATGGGGGACATGACCGGATCGGGCCGCAGGTCGGCGGCGTAGTCCTCGAGCTGTTTCTGGATATAGCCGGGATCCAGCCCCGCCAGGCGCGGCGTGTCGGCGCCGTCGCCCTCGCCGTTGACGCCGTGGCAGGTGATGCAGGCGCCCCGGGCCATCGCGTCTCCGCCGGACAGGGCGATGACCTCGCCCGTGGTGGTGAAGGGGTCCTCATAGTCGTCGGCGCCCGGCGCGCAGGCGGCCAGGGCGGCGACGGCCAGAACGACGGACATAGGCGGGCGAAACGGCATCGCTTGGCGAACGCCGGGTGGAGGGGCCGGTTCCGCTATCCGTGGCGTCGCGTTTCGTAAGGCTGGACCAGGGCTTCGGCGGGAATGCCCCATTGCCGGTGTAGAGCCCAGATCATAGGCAGGGTCAGTCCACGTTTTCGGCGGAGAATTTCCGATGCGCGTGAGGGCGACCCCAGCAACGTCGCCAGATCAGCCTGATCGCGCCCTTCCATGGCCATGCTGCTGCGAATGGCTTCCACCGGATCGGTGTCGGGCAGCGGCCAGCGGGCGGATTCATAGGCGTCCACGAGCGTCACCAGGATATCCAGGCGGTCGCCGTCCTTTGTGCCGGGCGCAGCCCCCCAGAGGGCTTCGATCTCCCGCACGGCTGCGGCGTGATCCTCGTCGGTGCGAACAGGGCGAATATCCATGGGCGGCCTCCTAGAACCGCGAAACGGTGAGGGCGTCCACGCGGTCGTACTCCGCATGGGTCCCGATGAATTTAATGAAAGCGACCTGTCGCGGAAAGTCGAAGGCCACGATCATCCGATAGTCCCCGCCGGCCACCTCGAAGCGTACGCGCTCGCCGTTGAGCGCCTTCGCCTTCGAGAAGCCCGACAGCACGGCCTGCGGATCAGACCAACTCGCCGCTCGCGTCACCCGAAGCCAATGCAACAGGGCCGACCGCGTTTCCGGATGACGTTCCCAGAACGGGAAGTGAGCGGAACCCTACAGGCCACGCTGGGTTAGGTCTGGATGGCAGGACAGGGGGCGACAGGGTTGGCGGGCGCGGTGGTTCTGGCCCTGGTGGGCGCCGGGTGCGGCGGCGGGGTCGAGGCTGAACCGCGCCGGATTCCCTCGGCCGACCCGGCGCGGGGTCTGGAGATCGCGCGTCAGGCCGGGTGCGGCGCCTGTCACGACATTCCGGGCATCGACTGGCCCAAGGGGCGTGTGGGGCCGCCGCTGCACGGCATGGGGGATCGGGCGCTGATCGGCTCGGGACTGCCGAACCGGCCCGAGAGCCTGATCCCCTATCTGCGCGATGCGCCGTCGGTTGATCCCGGATCGCCCATGCCGCCCATGCCCCTGAGTCTGGAGGAGGCCCGTGACATCGCCGCCTATCTCTATGAGCCTTGACTCCATGAACACTGAACCGTTCGCCGGATGGCCGCCGCCGGTGCTGAGCCCGGCCGGGCCGTTCGCCGAGCCGCTGACGACCCTGTCGTGGGGCGTGTTCATCATGGGCGCGGGGGTGTTGCTGGTGGTGATCGCCGCCCTCGTGATGGCGCTGGCGGGGCGGCCGGGGCTGAAACGATGGCTTGGGAATCAACGATTGATCTGGTTCGCCGGCCTGGCCTTTCCGGTGGTGGTGCTGAGCGCGCTTCTGATCTGGGGCCTGTCGCTGACCTCGGCCCTGACGGGCGAGCCCGAGCCGGGCGAAATGCGGGTGCGGGTGACGGGAGAAATGTGGTGGTGGCGGGTCGCCTATCTGGACGATCAGGGGCGCGAAGCCGTGCAGTCGGCCAATGAGGTGCGCATCCCGGTGGGCGAGCCGGTGACCTTTGAACTGGAGTCCGCCGACGTCATTCACAGCTTCTGGATTCCGCGCCTGGGTCCCAAGCTGGACATGATTCCGGGGAGAAGAAATATCCTTCGATTACAGGCGAATGAAGCCGGAACTTACGGCGGACAATGCGCTGAATACTGCGGCGGGCCGCATGCCCTGATGGGGCTGGTGGTGGTGGCCATGCCGAGGGCTGAGTTCGACGCCTGGCGGGCGCGGGAGGCGGCGTCGGCGGCCGCGCCGACGGACGCCCTGGCCGTGCAGGGCATGGCGGTGTTTCAGGACTATGGCTGCGGCGCCTGTCACGTGGTGCGGGGGCTGGAGGGGGCTACCGGACTGGCGGGGCCGGACCTGACCCATGTGGCTGGACGACGCACCATCGGGGCCGGAATCCTGGCCAACAATCGCGGCACGCTGGCCGGGTGGATCGCGGACAGTCAGGGCATCAAGCCGGGCAACCGGATGCCGGCCTACACGACGATGTCCGGCGACGAATTGCAGGCGGTTGCGGCCTATCTGGACGGTCTGGAATGAAATCCGAGACCGGGTTCGACCACCGCCTCTATGACCGCTTTCCGACCGAGGGTGAGCGGCCTGAGGGGGAGCTGGAGGCGCTGGCGGACGTCTGGTGCGGGCCGAAGGGCTGGGGCTGGTTCACGGCGATCAACAACAATTATGTGGGCATTCTGTTCGTCGGGGCGGCCTTCCTGTTCTTCATCCTGGCGGGAATCCTGGCGCTGGTGATGCGGGCGCAACTGGCCGTGCCCGAGGCCGGCCTGGTGGGCGTGGACACCTACAACCAGCTTTTCACCATGCACGGCACGGTGATGATGTTCCTGTTCGCCGTGCCCATGGTGGAGGCGATCGCGGTGCTGCTGCTGCCCCAGATGCTGGGCGCGCGCGACCTGCCGTTCCCGCGCCTGGGGGCTTATGCGCTGTGGGCCTATGTGGTGGGCGGGCTGGTGTTCTTCGGCTCGATCTTCTTCAGCCTGGCGCCGGACGGCGGGTGGTTCATGTATCCGCCCCTGAGCAGCAAGACCTATTCGCCGGGGATCAACGCCGATTTCTGGCTGCTGGGCATCGGCTTCATCGAAATCTCGGCCATCGCCGGGGCCATCGAGATCATCGTCGGGGTCATGCGCACCCGGGCGCCGGGGATGACCCTGGCCAGGATGCCGATCTTCGCCTGGGCCATGCTGATCTTCGCGGTCATGATCATCATCGCCTTTCCATCGGTGATCCTGGCCACCACCCTGATGGAGCTGGAGCGGCTGTTCGACTGGCCGTTCTTCGACGCCGCGCGCGGCGGCGATCCGCTGCTGTGGCAGCACCTGTTCTGGTTCTTCGGCCACCCGGAGGTTTACATCATCTTCCTGCCGGCGGCGGGGGCCATGTCGGCGATGATCCCGGCGGTGGCGAGGCACCCGCTGATCGGCCACCGGCTGGTGGTCATGGCCATGCTGGCCACCGGCTTCATCAGCTTCGGGGTGTGGTCGCCCCACATGTTCACCACCGGCATGCCCGCCATGTCGGTGGGCTTCTTCTCCGCCGCGTCCATGGCCGTCAGCATCCCGGCGGGGGTGCAGGTGTTCGCCTGGATCGCCACCATGGCGGCGGGAAAGATGCGCTTCAACACGCCCGGCCTGTTCATCATCGGCGGTCTCTTCACCTTCGTCATGGGCGGGCTGACGGGGGTGATGGTGGCCATGGTCCCGTTCGACTGGGTGGTTCACGACACCTATTTCATCGTCGCGCACCTGCACTACGTCCTGATCGGCGGGATGGTGTTCCCGGTGTTCGCGGCGCTCTATTTTTGGGCGCCCATGGCCAGCCGCCGGGCCCTGTCGGAGCGATGGGGCAAGGCCGCTTTCTGGTTGATGTTCACGGGGATGCACGTCACCTTCCTGCCCATGCACCTGACCGGGCTGATGGGGATGCCCCGACGGGTGTTCACCTATCTGCCGGGGCGGGGGCTGGACCTGGTGAACCTGATCTCGACGGTGGGGGCCTTCATCTTCGCTGTCGGCGTCCTGATCGTCCTCATTGATCTGATAAGGAATTTCCGCCCCGCGACCGACGACAATGCCGGGAACGTCTATGGCGGGCCGGGCCTGGAGTGGCTGCCCACCGGACTTTACTCGGTGCGCTCGATCCCGGTGGTGAAGAGCCTCTATCCCCTGTGGGATCAGCCGGGCCTGGCCGAAGAGGTGGAGCAGGGGCGCTATTTCCTGCCGCGCACCGCGACCGGCGAGCGCGAGACCCTGGTCACCAGCCCCCTGAACGCCGAGCCGCAGTATCTGGCGCGGATGCCCCGGCCGTCGCCCTGGCATTTCTGGGCGGCGATCTTCACGGCGGTGTTCTTCCTGCTGCTGGTGCCCGGCGCCTATGGGGCGGCGGCGGTGGCGGGCGTCATCGCCGTGGTCGCCATGATGGGCTGGGCCTGGAAGCTGGATGAGCCCATGTCGAAGGCCACGGTGGACATCGGCGCAGGCATCCGCGTGCCGACCTATGCGAGCGGAACCATGGGGCACGGCTGGTGGGCTATGACCATCCTGTTGTTCGTGGCCGGGGTGATCGCGGCCATGAGCGCGTTTTCCTATGTCTTTCTGTGGAGCCGACGGCCGGACCTGTGGATCGACCCGCCGGCGATGTGGAGCCTGGTCGCGGTGGTCGGCGGCTACGTCCTGGCGATCGCCCTGATGCTGGTCGCGCGCAGGGCGGTGAGGCTGGACCGGCCGCGCGCGCCGACCGTCGCCACGGGCATGGTGGTGCTGGCCGCCGCCCTGATCGGCGCCGCGTGGTGGACGGACTGGTCCACCTGGACGGCGGCGGGGCTGGACCCGGCGCGGACGGGGCAGGGGGCGACGGTGTTCGCCTTCCTGGGCTGGCAGGGGTTCTATGTCATCGTCTGCGCCCTGATGGCGCTTTACGTCGTGATGCGGTGGGCGAAGGGACGGGTGCATCCCGCGCGGCCGACCACATTCGACGTGATCGCTCTGTTCCATGTGTTCGTGGCTTCGCAAGCCGGATTGGCGGCCCTGCTGACGCGGCTGTTTCCGGGGGTGGGCGTATGAAGGCCTGGGCCTATATGCTGGGCGGCCTGGTCGTGTGGGCGGTCCATTTCCTGGGCGTCTATGTCATCGCCAGCGTGGCCGACGTGGCGGGCGGCGCCGACCATCCCGTGGCGCGCGGGGCTGTGGGGGTGTTCACCCTGGTGTGCCTGATCGCGGCGGGCTGGCTGACCCTGGACGCGGGCCGGCGCTGGCGCCGCGCCGGCGACGAAATGGCGGGGTTTGTGAGCGCGGTGGCGGCCACGGGCGCGGGCGTCGCGGTGGTCTCGATCCTGTGGCAGGGCCTGCCGGCGGTGGTGGGGTATTAGCGCTCATCCCCAGCAAGGCGGGGAAGAGACGGAACCATCGTGTTCCGTCCTGATTGTCCTGTGACGTCACGAAAGGAACCGGACATGGACCGCACGGAGCGATTTGAGCGGGAGGGTGAGAAGGCGGCCGAGGAGGGGCGGGCGATACAGGCGCCGATTGATGCGAAGGCGGGCGGGTCCTCCGGCGAGGAGGGCGGCGACAAGGCGGTGCAGGCGGGGGCGCGGGAATATCCGGTTCCGCCGTTTCCCAAACAGCATCAGAAGAAGCCGGGCGAGGAGCATCGGCTGGACCCCGCCCCCATGTATGACGCGCCCTACTGGAAAGGGTCGGGCAAGCTGGAGGGGTTCGCCGCCCTGATCACCGGGGCGGACAGCGGCATCGGGCGGGCGGTGGCGGTGCTGTTCGCGCGCGAGGGTGCGGACATCGCCATCTGCCATCTGGACGAGGCGCGGGACGCCGAGGCGACGAAAAAGGCGGTGGAGGCGGAAGGCAGGCGCGCCATCATGCTGGCCGGCGACGTGTCGGACCCGGCCTTTGCGAAACACGCGGTGGACGAGACGCTGAAGGCGTTCGGGCGGCTGGACGTGTTGGTGAACAATGCGGCATTCCAGCAGCACGCCCAGGACTTCGCCGACATCACGGCCGAGCAGTTCGACCGCACCCTGAAGACCAACCTCTACGGCTATTTCCACTTGGCCCAGGCGGCGGTTCCGCACATGAAGCCGGGTGGCTCCATCGTCATGACCGGATCGGTGACGGGCATCACCGGCAACGACAAGCTCTTGGACTATTCCCTGACCAAGGGCGGGATACATGCCTTCGCCCGATCGCTGGGCGCGCACCTGGCGGGCAAGGGCGTCCGCGTCAACGTGGTGGCGCCGGGGCCGGTGTGGACGCCCCTGAACCCGGCGGACCGGGACGCGGAAGGCGTCAGCAAGTTCGGCTCCGGCACGGTGATGGGCCGCCCGGCCCAGCCCGAGGAGATCGCCCCGGCGTTCGTGTTCTTCGCCTCGCCGCAATGCTCCAGCTACATCACCGGCGAGGTGCTGCCGATCATCGGCGGGTATGGCGGGGGGTGAATTTTGGCAGGCTGGGCCATCACTTCATGGAGGCCCCGTCGGGACGAAAGTCCGGCCCGGGCTGAAGCGGGGCGGGCCGCCGGCCAGGGCGATCAGGTTCAGGAACAGCAGCAACACCGCCGTGGCGGTCGCTTCAGCCGCCTGAGCGAAAGCCGCGCGGCCTGGGGCCGTCGGCCGCCGCGTCGTGGCGGCGGCCGATGAAGGCGCCCGTTACGGCCCACAGGGCGGCGATGCCCGCGCCGAGAACCGCCGCCGCCGCCGCCGAACCGATGGCGGTGACGCCGGTGCTCAGCCAGGCCGACAGCATGTCGCCGCCGCGATAGACGAAGGTGTCGATGGCGTTCTTGGCCTTGTATTTGGTCTCGGCGTCCAGCGGGGCGAACAGCATCTCTCGTCCCGGGCGCACCAAGGCGTATTCGCCGACGCGACGCACCACCATGACGAACACCAGCACAGGGAAGGGGGCGGCCAGGGCCAGCAGGCCGAAACCGAACACCATGACCACCGGCGTCAGCGTCAGCAGCACGATCACCCCCAGCCGTCGCGCCAGCCAGCCGGTCAGGAACAACTGGATGAAGATGGTCGAGGCCTGGACCCCCGCGTCGATGGCGCTGAACACCTGGGTCTGACGGGTGCGGTCGGGGAAGGTCTCGGCCACGATGCGGGCCTGCTCGAAATAGAGGAAGGTCGTCACCGAGGTCAGCAACAGCACGAAAGCGGCGACGGCCAGCAGATAGGGCGATCCGGCGATCAGCTTGAGCCCGCCCCAGATGGAGCCGCCGATCCGGGGCGGCTGATGGCCGTCGGCGCGCGGCCCCATGCGGTCGCGCCAGCGCAGCAGCCAGGCGACGCAGACGAGGGTGGCCACGAGCAGGCCGGTCGACAGAAACAGCAGCCCGGCCTCGCCCAGGGGCGCCACCAGCAGGCCGCTGAGCACCGGGCCGGTCAGGCCGCCGAGACTGGCGCCGGCGGCGATCTGGCCGAACATGCGCTGGCTCTGGTCACGGTCCAGCACGTCGGCCAGCAGGCTCCAGGCGATGGAGATGACGAACAGATTGAAGACCGAGGACCAGACATAGAAGACCCGCGCGACCCACACATTGCCGGGATCCAGCGCCAGGGAGACGCCGAAGCCGGTCATGACCACGGCCGAAATCAGATAGGCGATCGGCAGCAGGCGCCGTCGTGGCAGCCGCGCGGCCGCCCAGCCGTAGATCGGCACCACCACCAGGGTCGACAGGAAGGTGGCGGTGAACAGCCACTGCAGATTGCCCACGCCGCCCGCGATGCCGAAGGTCTCGCGCACCGGCCGCAGCATGAACCAGCTGGTGAACAGCAGGAAGAAGAGCAGGAACCCCCCGATCACGGCGGGGCGTTCCTCCGGCCTTATGGCCAGAATCCCTGGGCGGGACGGGGGGCGGACGGCCGCGCCGCCCGTGTCAGAGTTCATCGATGTACCGCTCCATCCGCCGCCTCATGTCGGCGTCCGGCAGCGGCGGGCGGGCGGCCCCGAGGTTGTCGTCCACATAGCGCGCCTGGGCCATGCCGGGGATGGCGATGGGGCGGGCGGGATGGGAGACGATGTATTTCAGGAACATCTGGGCCCAGGACTCGACCCCGATCTCGGCGGCCCAGTCGGGCAACGGGCGGCCCTGGGTGGCCTCGAACAGGCGGCCGCGCCCGAACGGCAGGTTTATCATCACCGCCAGGCCCAGATCCTGGGCCAGGGGCAGGATGCGGTCCGCCGCCTCGCGGTTGTCCAGGGCGTAGTCGATCTGGATCACGTCCAGCGCCTGGCGGCGCATCATGGCCTCGAAATCGGCGTACTGCCGCTTGAAGGAGGTGGTGGCGCCCACCGCGCGGATGCGGCCGCCGGCCTTCAGGTCGCGCAGGATGTCCAGCTGATTGTCGATGTCGCGCAGGTTGTGCACGGCGATCAGGTCGATGCGGTCGGTGCGCAGGTCGGCGAAGCTTTGCGTGATCTGGGCCAGCCCCTCCTCGCGGCTGTCGACGCCCACCTTGGTGGCCAGGAACAACCGGTCGCGCGCGCCCAGCTCTTCAACCAGGCGGCCGACCACGGCTTCGGCCTGGCCATAGGACGGGGCGGTGTCGATGATCTGGCCGCCCAGCGCCACGAAACGGGCCAGGGCGGCGCGCAGGGCGGCCCAGGCTTCGTCGCCCTCCGGGTCGGCGTAGCGCCGGGCTGTGCCGACGCCGATCACCGGCACGGCCTGGCCCGCGCCGGGAATGCGCGCGGTCATCAGGCCGTCCGGCGCGGCCGGCTGAGCGCTCGCGATCCCGGGAAGGGCGCCGGCCAGGGTCAACGCGCCGCCGGCGGCGAGCAGTGAACGACGATCCATCATGAAAGACCTCCCATGTCTTTAACGGACCCCCTCGGCCCGGGCCTCGAAATCCGGGGCCATATCATCCCAACGCGACGACATGCGGATTCCGTCGCGGAATTCACCCGAGGGGAGAATTGAGCAGACAGCCTCCTCTGAACCCCTTCACCGGAATCCCCCATCTGGTGACGATGCTGAAAATAGATTCGCCTGCTGAAAGAATTTGATCGCTGGCTTCTTGTTTGAGAGCTTGGTTCGGTTCCTGTTCACTACCTCGTTTATGGTATTTAGTGAACGCTGCGATCGCAGTTACGCCTTGATGCTCAATAATTCAGCATCGTTGCGCGTGCATGGGTCGCGTGTGTGCGACTGGGGTAAGTGCATAGGGGCGGGGGCCATGGTCAGAGCAACGAAGTTGGACCGCGTGGCGGGCCTGGTCGAACAGCTGCTCCCGCTGGTGGAGGTCAATGGTCTGGGCCGGGCCGAACGCATCGCCGCCCGCGCGCAGACGCGCGACCTGATCGCCCTGCTGGAAGACGTGAACGAACCGGGCGCGGCCGCCCTGTCACAGGTCTTGGCGCGGCTGGAGCATGTTCTGACCGTTTCGTCGTCCCCCTGTCGGCGGACCGCCGACGGCAGAAGCGCGCGCAGGCGTTTCGTGCGGACCCTGAGGCGCATCGCCGGGATCGTGGGGGCGGGTGTGGCCTTGTCGGCCCCGCTGCCGGCGGCCGCCGGGCTGATGACCTCGGCCTCGCCCATCGCCATCATCGCCGCGGGCATTCCCGTGGTCGCGGTCGGCGACATGATCCTCAATCCCGAGACGGGCCTGAACGAGGAGATCGTCGAGGTGACGGGGGACGGCACCGTCGTCACTGACGCGGGCAACCTCATCATCCTCGCCACGGTGATCGGCGAGACGTTCACCGTCCATGACGAGAACGGCGTCCCCACCACCTATACGGTCACGGCGGTGACCACCGACATCGACGGGCGGGTGGTCGGCATCGACGTGGTGGACGGCCTGGGCGCGCCGGGCGCCTTCAGCATCGTCACCGACATCAGCGCCCTGCTGGACGCCGTGCCTGATTTCCCGCCGGGCGATGACGGCACGGGCGACAGCGCCGTCACCTTCCCCTCGGCGGCCGGCGACGTGAACAATTACGTCAATTCGCGGCGCGGTTCGAACGGCTCGAACGGCCGTGACGGCGCCGGGATCAAGACCTGCATTCCGGGGCTGGGCTGCGCCACGGTGGGCAAGAGTCCGACCTCAGGCGGCAACGGCGCGAACGGCCCGACGGTCAATGCGAACGTCGGGGCGACGACCATCACCACCACGTCGCACGAACTGCCGGGGGTCGTGGCCTCCAGCATCGGCGGCAACGGCGGCGACGGCGGCGACGGCTGGGGCAATCTGAAGGGTGCGAGCGGGGGCCGGGCCGGACGCGGCGGAACCGTCAATGCGAACGTGGCCGCCACGATCGTGACCTCGGGCCGGGAGTCCCACGGCATATTCGCCCAGAGCCGCAGCGGACGGGGCGGCGACGGCGGGACCGGCTATATCGCGGGCTCGGGCGGCGGCGGCGGCAATCCCGGCCGGGGCGGCGACGTCACGGTCAATTTCACCGGCGCGATCTCCACCTCCGGGCGTGAGGCGATCGGGATTCTGGCCCAGAGTCTGGGCGGCGCGGCGGGCGGCGGCGGCGACAGCTTCGGCCTCATCGGCGACGGCGGCGGCGGCAGCTCGGGCGGAAACGGCGGCGACGTCGTGGTCAGTCAGGGCGGCGTCATCCAGACCAGCGGCCTGCGCGCCCACGGGGTTCTGGCCCAGTCCATCGGCGGCTCGGGCGGGCGGGCCGGGGATTCCGGCGGCCTGGCCACCTTCGGCGACGACGGCGGCGCGGGCGGCGACGGCGGCTCGGTTCACATCATCGCGCGCACCGGCTCGGAGACGCGCACCTCGGGCGAGGCGGCGTTCGGCCTGTTCGCCCAGTCCATCGGCGGCGGCGGCGGCGATGGCGGCGATTCCAGCGGCGGCTGGGTGATGGGCTCGGGCGGCGCGGCGGGTGGCGACGGCGACCAGGCGGGCGTCACCATCGAGGACGGCGCCCTGGTGGCCACCACGGGCGCGGATTCCTATGCGGTCTTCGTGCAGTCGGTGGGCGGCGGCGGCGGCTCCAGCGGCCGCAGCGCGGGCGCGGTCGCGCTG
>JAEZCL010000154.1 GCA_023433585.1 Pseudomonadota bacterium | reverse complement strand
GGTGACGAGCATTCAGAACGTTGTGAGGAACGCCCTTGCCGCTCTTGGTTTCGACTTCGAAGGCGCCAACGCCCAGCTTCTCCAGCAGCTTTGCGCCGGTAGAGTCGATCTCAAGCTCGGTGCGCGTCCAGACCGGCTTGATCCGCCAGATCTCCACTTCCCAGGCGTGCTTCTGAAGCAGCTCGGACAGGTCCTCGGACTTCTCGATGGACACGGTGCCCACCAGGATCGGCTGGCCGGCCGCATGGCGGTCGGCGATCAGCTGAACGATGGCCTGGTTCTTCTCCGCAGCGGTGCGATAGACCTCGTCATCATGGTCGATGCGCTGGATCGGCCGGTGGGTCGGCACCTCCAGCACGTCCATCTTGTAGATGTCGTGGAATTCCGACGCCTCGGTGGCGGCGGTGCCGGTCATGCCCGACAGCTTCTCATACAGGCGGAAATAATTCTGGATCGTCACCGAGGCCAGGGTCTGGTTCTCGGGCTGGATCTTGGCGCCTTCCTTGGCCTCGATGGCCTGGTGCAGCCCCTCGGACAGCCGGCGGCCCTGCATCATGCGGCCGGTGAACTCGTCGATCAGGATGACCTCGCCGCCCTTGACGATGTAGTCCTTGTCCCGGTGGTACAGGGTGTTGGCGCGCAGGGCCTGGTTGACGTGGTGCACCAGGGTGACGTTGGGCGCGTCGTAGAGGTCCAGGGTGCCCTCGGCCAGCAGACCCCGCTCCTTGAGGATGTCCTCGACCCGTTCCGAGCCGATCTCGGTCAGCAGGGCCTGGCGCTGCTTCTCGTCGTGGTCATAGGTCTCCTTGTCCTTGACCAGTTCCTTCACGATGGCGTCGACGGTCAGATACAATTCGGACCGGTCGTCGGTGGGGCCCGAAATAATCAGCGGCGTGCGCGCTTCGTCGATCAGGATGGAGTCCACCTCGTCGACGATGGCGTAGTGGTGCCCCCGCTGGACCATCTCGCGCCGGTCATAGACCAGATTGTCGCGCAGATAGTCGAAGCCGAACTCGTTGTTGGTGCCGTAGGTGATGTCCGCGGCGTAGGACGCCTGGCGCTGGCCCTGCGACAGGCCGTTGACGATCACACCGACCTCAAGGCCCAGGAAGCGATAGACACGGCCCATCCATTCGGCGTCGCGGCGGGCCAGGTAGTCGTTCACCGTAATGACGTGCACGCCCTTGCCGTTGAGCGCATTCAGATAGACCGGCGCCACGGCCACCAGGGTCTTGCCCTCGCCGGTGCGCATCTCGGAGATGCCGCCCTTGTGCAGGATCATGCCGCCGGCCAGCTGCACGTCGTACTGACGCTGGCCCAGCACGCGCCGGGACGCCTCGCGCACCACGGCGAAGGCTTCGTTCAGAATCTTGTCCAGGCTTTCGCCGCCCGCCAGGCGGTCACGGAACATCTGCGTCATCATGCGCAGTTCGTCGTCGCTGAGGGCCTCCATCTTGGGCTCCAGCACGTTGATGCGCTGAACCTGGGCCATGAAGTCCTTGACCTGGCGGTCATTGGGGGAGCCGAAAAACTTTTTGGCGAAGCCGAGCATGAAATATCCGGATAAGGCGGTCGAGCGGGGACTCGTTCTGCGTCAGGGGCCCAAACAGGGGTCGGCGGCGACGCCGGGCGACGAACGGGGCCGGACCTCCGCCTGACCACGCCCGGAACAAGGATTTCCGGGGGCGGGCGGTCGATCGAAAACCCCTCGACTTGGGCGCGGGCGAGACTTAAGCACCGGCCTATCCCCTGTCAACGCGAGGGCTTTTGCGGCACGGTTCACCCCACGGGGAACGGCGGCGGCGGCGGGCCCGGCCTTCAAGGAGCGTTTCATGCGGTCGAGCCTGTCCAAGCTGACCCTTCTGGCCATGATCCTGGCCCTGGCCGCGTGCGGCCGCGGCGCCGGCGACGACACGCCGCCGCAGGCCGGCGACCAGGCCGTGGCGCGCGTGGAGGGACAGGCCATCTGGGCCTCTGACGTCAAGCGCGAGGCGGTGGCCCAGGGGCTGATCGGCGAGGGCGAGCCGCTGGACGTGTCATCGGACCTGTTCCGCCGGGTCCTGGACGAGGTGATCGACCAGAAACTCCTGGCCCGCGAGGCCGAACGCCGGGGACTGGCCGACAGCCCCCTGGCTCAGCGGCGGCTGGAGGCCACCCGCGAACGCATCCTGGGCGACATGCTGGTCGAGACCACGGTCAACCGCGCCATTTCCGACCAGGCGGTCCAGGCGCTCTATCAGGAACAGCTTCGTCTGGCCCGCAACTCCGAGGAGATCCGGCTGCGCCTGATCCTGTCGGCCTCGCGAGAAGACGCGGACGCGGTGCGCGGCATGCTGGCCGCCGGGGCGAACTTCGAACAGCTGGCCATGGAGCGCTCCACCGACGAAGCCACGCGCTTTTCCGGCGGCGACCTGGGCTATTCCACCCTGGACGTCATGCCCGCCGACTACGCCGCCGCGCTGAGGACCGCCGCCGCCGGCGACACCGTGGGCCCGTTCGAGACCGAGGGCGGTTGGGCCGTGCTGCGGGTCGAGGACCGGCGGCGCGAGACTCCCCCCACCCTGGAGCAGGCCCGGCCCCAGATCGTGCGCTATCTGACTTATGAGGAGGTGCGCCGTCTCCTGGAGCTGCTGCGCGGCCGCGCCGAAGTGGAGGTCATGCTGACCGGCGACCCGCTGGCCGTGCCCGGCGCGCCGGAAGAGCCGGCGTCGGCGCCGCCCGTCGCGCCCGAGGAAGGCGCCGAGGCATGAGCAAGCCGCCTTCGTCCCGCAAAGGGACCGCCGGCCCCATCGAAAAGGCGCTGGATCCGTTCGCTTCGGCGCTGAAGCGCGTCACGCCCGCCAAGGCCGCCGCAACCGGCAAGCCGGGGCTGGCCGTGTCGCCCCTGGCCACGCCCTTCCCCGACATTCCTCCGATCGGCGGGGTGGAGATCGCCACGGCCCGCGCCGGGTTCTACAAGCATGATCGCCACGACCTGACCGTGTTCCGTTTCGCCGAGGGGACCAGTTGCGCGGGCGTGTTCACCCGTCACCAGGTGGGCTCGGCGCCGGTGGACTGGTGCCGCCGCCATCTGGAGGCGGAACATGGCGGGCAGAACGTGCGCGCCCTGGTGGTCAACGCCGGATGCGCCAACGCCTTCACCGGCAAGGCCGGCGCCGACGCCGCCCGGCGCACGGCATCGGAGGCCGCCAAGCGCTTCGACTGCCGCCAGCGCGACGTGATGCTGGCCTCCACCGGGGTGATCGGCGTGGTGCTGGACGACCGCAGGATCGCCGCGCGCATGGCGGACGTGAAGGCGGGCCTCAAGGCGGACAACTGGGCCGCCGCCGGCCAGGCGATCATGACCACCGACACCTTCCCCAAGGGCGCCTTCGCCGAGGCGAAGATCGAGGGAGTGAAGGTCCGCATCGCCGGCATCGCCAAGGGCTCGGGCATGATCGCGCCGGACATGGCCACCATGTTGGCCTTCATCGTGACCGACGCGGACATCCGTCCCAACGTGCTGCGCGCGCTGTTGAACCTGCATGTGCGCACCACCTTCAACAGCGTGACGGTGGACGGGGACACCTCCACCAACGACACCTGCCTGCTGTTCGCCACCGGGGCCTCGGGCGCGCCGCGCATCGGACGGGTGGGCGACCGCCGCCTGGCGGATTTCGGCCGGGCGCTGGACGCGGTGATGCTGGACCTGGCCCATCAGCTGGTGCGTGACGGCGAGGGCGCGCGCAAGTTCGTCCAGATCACGGTGGAGAACGCCCGGTCCCCCGCCTCGGCGCGCAAGCTGGCCCGCTCCATCGCCGACAGCCCCCTGGTCAAGACCGCCATCGCCGGCGAGGACGCCAACTGGGGCCGGGTGGTCATGGCCGTGGGCAAGACCGACGAGCCGGTGGACCGCGACCGCCTGTCGATCCGTTTCGGCCCTCACTGGGCCGCCCGCGACGGGGCGCCGGCCGCCGACTACGACGAGGCGAAAATGAGCGCCTACATGAAGAACCCGGAGCTTCAGATCACCGTCGACGTGGCCTCGGGCCGCGCCGCCGCCACCGTGTGGACCTGCGACCTGACCAAGGGCTACATCGAGATCAACGGCGATTACCGTAGCTGATCGTGGTAGGATGGCAGGCATGAACGCGAAGCCGAAACCCGCCGCACCGTACATGCATGAAGAGGGCCCGTTCGTCAGCGAGGCGCTGTGGGACGATCTGAACAGCGAAACGCCTTCGGCCGAGGCGGTCGCATGGGCGCGCCGTCAGCATGAGCGCGCCATGATGGACCCGCGTCCGCCTCTGACCTCCGACCAACTCTGGACGAACCTGCTGGCCCGTCACGAAGCCCGGCTCAAGCGAGAGCAGGATTGAGTCGACGCATCGTCTATCTGCCGTCGGCGGAATTCGATCTGGCGGCGATTTACGACCTCATCGCTGAAGATTCGCCTCGCGCCGCGCTGAACTTCATCGCCGACATTCGCGCGCGGTGCGAGCCGCTGGCGGATTTCCCGCTCATGGGGCGGGCGCTGGATGACACGCTGCATCGCATCAGCTTCGATCGCCGTGTCACGGTTTTCTACGCTTTCGATGAAGGAACCGTCTGGATTTCGGCGGTCAGATATAGAGGGAGGCGTTTTCCATGACCGATCTTCCCACCATTCTTGTCGTCGCCGCCGCGCTCATTGACGCGGACGGGCGCGTGCTGATCGCCCAGCGGCCCGAGGGCAAACAGATGGCCGGGCTGTGGGAGTTTCCCGGCGGCAAGGTGGAGCCGGGCGAACGACCGGAAGCCGCCCTGATCCGCGAATTGCGCGAGGAACTGGGGATCGAAACCAAGGAAGCCTGCCTGGCGCCGTTCGTCTTCGCCAGCCACGCCTATGAGACGTTCCACCTGCTGATGCCGCTCTATCTGTGCCGGCGATGGGAGGGGACGGTGACGCGCCATGAGCACGCCGCCCTGGCGTGGGTGAAGCCGAACCGCCTCAAGGACTACCCCATGCCCCCGGCGGACGAGCCGCTGATCGCCTGGCTGCGGGACATGCTCTAACCGGTCCCGGAGGCCCGCTGGAAGCTCTCCACCAGTGACCCGGCCACCAGCCGCCAGCCGTCCACCAGGACGAAGAAGATCAGCTTGAACGGCAGGCTGATGATGACCGGCGGCAGCATCATCATGCCCATGGACATCAGCACGCTGGCCACCACCAGGTCGATGACCAGGAACGGCACGAACAGCAAAAAGCCGATCTCGAAGGCGCGCTTGAGCTCCGAGATCATGAAGGCCGGGGTGACCACCCGCAGGGGCAGGTCCTGGGCGCTTTCGGGCGGATCGATGCGCGACATGCGCACGAACAGCTCCAGGTCGCGCGGGCCCACCTGATCCAGCATGAAGCCCTTGACCGGCTCGGCCGCCGCGTCGAACGCCTGGGGCAGCTCCATCTGCTGGTCCATCAGGGGCCGGATGCCGGAATCGTAGGCCGCCTGCCAGGTGGGCGCCATGACCACGGCCGACAGGAACAGCGCCAGCGACACCAGCACCGCATTGGGCGGCGACTGCTGCATCCCCAAGGCGGTCCGGAGCAGCGACAACACCACCACGATGCGGATGAAGCTGGTGGTCATGATGACGATGGACGGCGCCAGCGACAGCACGGTGATGAGACCGACCAGCTGCACCACCCGTTCGGACAAGCCCGCGCCCGTGCCCAGGTCGATATTGATGGCCGACCCGCTCGCCGCCTCTTGCGCCAGCGCGCCCAGCGGCCAGAGCAGACACAGCGCCGTGGCGATCAGGGACAGCAGGGCGGCGCGCTTCAGCTCGGCCCGGGTGGGGAGACACAGAACCCTCTCCCTCCCCGTCCTGGGGAGGGGGGCCGCGCAGCGGCCGGGTGGGGAGGGCTCGGCGACATGGGCGCGCTGTCTTGCCGAAGCGCCCCCGCCCCGGCGCCCCCCGCGCGCGCC
>JAEZCL010000122.1 GCA_023433585.1 Pseudomonadota bacterium | reverse complement strand
CAGGTACGCGGTGAGCACCCAGGTCACCGTGTTGGGCGAGGTGTGCAGGTCGTGCTGGATGGTGGGCAGCACCGGCGTGATCAGCGACTGGAGCATCGCGAAGAATCCGGTGCCGGCGGCCAGCACGAGGAAGGTGAGGCGGCGCGAGCCGCGCCCTGATGAGTGGATCATGTGGGAGAACTCCCCGTTGTCGGTACGAGACTGGTGGCCGCTCGCGCGGTCGTGCGGCGGTGGCGGCCGGGTTGCGCGGGCGCTCAGCGGTCGGCGGGCATGGTGGGACCTCCCGGGTCCGTGTCGTGGCGCGAGGATCGCGTGGCCGGAGGGCGGCCGGAAGTCCGGAGTAAGCTATCCGGAGGGGTGGCTCCGGTCAGTAACCGGAGGCGTGCCTCCATTAACCTAGCGGAGGGGTGCCTCCGGTTGCAAGGCGGAAGGGGTGACGCGCCTCATGGCCGACGCCGACGTGCCCGGCGAGGTCTTCTCCCGCCGCCCGAAACGGGCCGACGCCCGCCGCAACTACGACGCGCTGATCGCCGCCGCCCGCGAGGTCTTCGGCGAGCACGGCGCGGGCGCGTCGCTGGAGGAGATCGCCCGCCGGGCGGGCGTGGGCATCGGCACGCTCTACCGCAACTTCCCGCAGCGGCGGGACCTGTTCGAGGCGGTCTACGTCGAGGAGGTGCGCGCGCTCAGCGCCTCCGCCGCCGACCTGGCCGACGAGCCGCCGTGGGACGCCCTGGTCGGCTGGCTGCACCGGTTCGTCGCCTACGTGGCCACCAAGCGGGCGCTGGCCGAGGAGCTGGTGCACGACTCCGAGGTGTTCCGCAGCTGCCGCACCGAGATCTATGCGACCGGCGAGCCGCTGCTGCGCCGCGCCCAGGCTGCCGGGGAAGCCCGGCCGGACGCCGGCTTCGACGACGTGATCCGGCTGATCAGCGGGCTGGCCGCGTACCAGTTCCCGGACCCGGCCCAGCGCGACCGCGTGCTGGCCATCGCGCTGGACGGCCTGCGCCCGCCGGCCGGCGTGAGCTGATACGTCTCGTCGCCCGGCCGTCTGTCGACGTGACGCATCAAGGGCTGCTCGGCACGGGAGGAAGTGGCGGGCGCGGCCGTGCCCAGCCGACGAATCGAGCGAACAACACTTGTGGGCTGGGAGCCTCGTACGGGTTGAGGCGATGTAGCTCGTGGGCTGCGTCATAGAGCTGCCCACACAGGTAGATCGACAGGGCGACACGATCGTTCGCGTACTCGGCGAGCAGTGCGAGTCGAGCCTCCGCGCACGGCCACGGATAAGCGCAGCGTTTGCAGATCCAGAGTGGGCGCATAGGCAGATGCGCGCGAGCGCCCGTGCTCACCCCAGCCCTCGCAGCCGCGTGGCCGCGTAAGTGCGGCTGCTGCTGGACATGCGCTCCCGAGTTGTTGATTCCAGTCGGTGCAGACCAGCCAAATACACGAAAAGTTCCCGCTTGGTGACTGCGGTGCCTCGGGCGTTGAACTCGTACGCCTCGATCCATGCCCAGCCGTCGTATGGCTGGCGATCCTCGATCTCCCGGATCACGCGAACGGTGATCGGGCGAAAGAACTGAACGCTTGCCCTGCGGTCGAGGCAGAGGAGGTCTCCCGCCTTGAGCGGGCTGTCATTCGCCGTTGCGTCGCGTCGACCCGCCCTCGGCCTGCTGTCGGGCATGAGTTTCCTCTCCTGCCAGGGGGGCTGCGTCGGGCGGCTCGCCCGACATCCCTGGTCCTGTGGCCGCCGGACGTCCGAGCACCGGCTGTGTCGCCTGGAGGTCAGCTTTGCTGAGAGCTATGGGACCAATACACAGCGTTGATGTATGGTGCCGAGACGTTCGGGACGTCCATGAGGGAGGAAGGATGAACCACGCGCTCCAGGTGGCGATGGCCGAAGCCGGTGAGACGGCGGAGAGCCTTGCAGCTCAGATCGGCGTGGATCCGAAGACGGCGGCCCGTTGGGTCTCTCCGGGACGTATTCCGCAGCCTCGGCGACGTGCCCAGGTGGCGGCGCTCCTCGGCCGGGACGTCGGGGATCTTTGGCCGGACGTCCTCAAGCGCCGTGAACCGCCGTGGCTGCGTGAGTGGGTCGACTGGGAGCGGGACGCCGTGTCGATCCGCTGGTTCGAGCACACATGGGTGCCCGGGCTGTTGCAGACCGAGGCATATGCACGCGCGACGCTGACCGGCGAGGCGCTGACCGCAGCGGAAATCGATGAGCTGGTCGCCTCGCGGCTCGAACGACAGGCGATCCTCCGTCGGGACCGGCCGCCTCTGGTCGTCGCGGTCATCTTCGAGGGCGTACTGCATCAGTCGGCCTACGGCGACCGGGAGCTGATGCGGGAGCAGCTTGAGCACCTGGTCCACTGCGCAGCCCTGCCCGGTGTGCAGATACACGTCGTGCCGAGGGACATCGGCATGTATCCGGGGCTCGGTGGCGGCTTCATCCTCGCCGAACTGCCCACCGGTGAACATGTCGCGCACGTCGACAGCCAGGCGTCCGCGCAGCTACTTAATGAGGCTGCGGCCGTTGCTACGCTCAGCCGTAGGTGGGAGCGCATCAGGGGCGAGGCCCTCTCCCGAACCCAGTCACTAGACCTGATCATGGAAGCGGCAGGATCATGGACATGACCGCTGCGCGATGGCGCAAGAGCACGAAGAGCGGCAACAACGGCGGCTCTTGTGTGGAGGTCGCCGACAACCTCGCGGGCGTCGTGCTGGTCCGGGACACCAAGGACCGGGCCGGCGCGACGCTGGCCTTCGCGCCGGCGGCCTGGCAGGGATTCGTCGACCTGGCCAAGGAGATCGGCGTCAGTGAGCGTCGATGACACCAGCACCGACGCTCGGTGAAGATCTCGATGCCGAACTGGCCCGGCGGGGGATGGCGGTCTCCGCCGAGGGCTGCGCTCGCGCGGGGAGGCAACGTGCTCAGGTGGAGCAGCAGTGGCCTCGCGGTCGTC
>JAEZCL010000102.1 GCA_023433585.1 Pseudomonadota bacterium | reverse complement strand
CCCTCCACCATGCTGCGCATGGTCCCCCTCCCCCAGGGGGGGAGGAATGACCGCGAACACAGGCGCGTCCGACGCCGCGATCTCCACCCTGGCCCGCAGCCGATACAGCGTCAGCCGCTGGATCAGCGCCTCGCGCCGATCCGCCGCCACGTCCAGAAGCACCCCATCCTCAAGCCCCAGCAGGAACAGGTCCATCAGCATCCGCCCCGGCGGCGACAGCAGGGCGCCATAGCGCAATTCCCCCGGCCGCAGCCCCTCCACGTCCTGGGTCAGCAGGTTGTGCAGGAACGGCCGGGCGTCGGGGCCGGTCACGCGCACGGCGGCGCGGCTGGTCAGGCGGGCGATGGAAAGGCTCATGACGGTGGATATAGGCCGATTGTCCGCTCACGGGAGGGCGAAACCCGCCGCGCGTGACGGTATGATCCGCGCAATGAGCAAGCCCTTCCCGATTCTCTATATCGCCGAGGCGGACGCGCAGGCCGCGATCCTGTCGTCGGGCGTGCTCGCCTATCTGGCCGAAAGCGTGCCGGGCGCGGCCCTGACCGTGGTCGGCTCGCGCACGTCCGCGCCCCTGTTCGCCGACACGCCGGGGCTGGAGCGCCTGATCGTGCTGGAGCGCGAGGGGCGGCTGGACTGGATCAATCTGTGGAACCAGACGCGCGCCGTCGACTGGGGCCTGATCGTGGATCAGCGGGGCAGTCAGATCTCCGGCCGCCTGCGCCGTCAGAAGCGTGCGGTGCGCGAGACGCCGGATCCGGCGGACGAACCCGTCCACGCGGTGATCGAGGCCGCGCGGGTGCTGAAACTGGATGAGACGCCGCCGCCCCGCCTGTTCTTCGGTGAGGAGACGCGCCAGGCCGCGGACGCCGTGGTCGGCCACGGCCCCGGCCCCATCCTGGCGGTCGGCCCCGGCGTGGACTGGATCGGCAAGCGCTGGCCCGCCGAACGCTTCGCCAAGATCGCGGCGGCTCTCCTGGGCGACGGCGGCCCCATGGCGGGCGGGCGGCTGCTGATCGTGGGCGAGGAAGCCGACCGGGACGCCGCTCACACCATCCGCTTCGCCGTGCACCGCCACCGGGTGATCGAGGCGCAAGGGCGGCTGACCCCGCTCCAGGCCGCCGCCGCCCTGTCGCGGGCCGAACTCTATCTGGGCCAGGATTCCCTGTGGACGCAGCTGGCGGTGGCGGCGGGCGTTCCGTCCGTCGCCGTGTTCGGCCCGTCGGACGAGGCGCGGGTGGGGCCGTGGAACGGCCGCTCGGTGCGCGGCCCCCGCACGCTGGAGGATTTCCGCGCCGTCGACCCCGGCCTGAACCAGGCCATCCAGCATATGATGGACCTGCCGGTGGAGCCGGTGCTTGAAGCGGCCCGCGCCCTGCTGGCCGAACGCGCTGGCAAGGCCTGAATCCCAGAATCCGTCATCCTCGGGCTTGTCCCGAGGGCCCGCCTGTCCGCATATGCGGGCGACGGACGCGGACCCGCCGATGCGTCGCCTCCTCCTTTCGAGACGCTGACGGATGGGTCCTCGGGACAAGCCCGAGGATGACGACATGACAAAGACTTTTGACCTGATCGTTCGCGGCGGCGAGGTGGCCAACCACGCCGGGCGCGGCCGCGCCGACGTGGGGGTGCGCGATGGCAGGATCGCCTTCATCGGCGACCTCGGCCAAGCCGACGCGGGCGAGGTGGTGGACGCCTCGGGCCTGACCGTCCTGCCCGGCGTCATCGACACTCAGGTCCATTTCCGCGAGCCGGGCCTGGAGTGGAAGGAAGACCTTGAGACCGGCAGCCGCGCGGCGGCCCTGGGCGGGGTCGTCGCGGTGTTCGAGATGCCGAACACCAACCCCAACACCATCGATCCGGCCACGCTCCAGGACAAGCTGAACCGGGCGCGCGACCGCATGTGGACGGACCACGCCTTCTACATCGGCGGCACCCACGAGAACGCGGACCATCTGGGCGAGCTGGAGCGCCTGCCCGGCTGCTGTGGGGTCAAGGTGTTCATGGGCGCCTCCACCGGCGACCTTCTGATCGCCGACGACGACGGGGTGAGGAAAGTCCTGAACAACGTCAGCCGCCGCGCCACCTTCCATTCCGAGGACGAATACCGGCTGGAGGAACGCCGCAGCCTGGCCCGCGCCGGAGACTGGACCAGCCACCCGGAGGTGCGCGACGCCGAAAGCGCCATCATGTCCACCCGCCGCCTGGTGCGCCTGGCGCGCGAGACGGGCAAGCGCATCCATGTGCTGCACGTCACCACCGCCGAGGAGATCGAATTCCTCGCCGCCCACAAGGACGTGGCCACCGTCGAGGTGACGCCCCAGCACCTGACCCTGGACGGCGACGAAGCCTATGCGCGGCTGAAAGGCTACGCCCAGATGAACCCGCCCATCCGCAACGCCCCGCACATCGCCGGGCTGTGGCGGGGGATTCAGCAAGGCGTGGTGGACGTGCTGGGCTCCGACCACGCGCCGCACACCGCCGAGGAGAAGGCCCGGCCCTATCCCGCCTCGCCGTCGGGCATGCCGGGGGTGCAGACGCTTGTGCCGATCATGCTGACCCATGTGGCGAACGGCAGGATGACGCTGGAGCGGTTCATCGACCTGACCTCGGCCGGGGCCCAGCGCATCTTCAACATCGCGGGCAAGGGACGTCTGGCCGAGGGCTATGACGCCGACCTGACGCTCGTGGATCTGAAGGCGAAGCGCGTCATCACCCACGACCAGCAGGCCACCCGCGCCGGATGGACGCCCTTCGACGGGTTCGAGGCGACCGGCTGGCCCATGGCCACCATCGTGCGCGGCCGCGTGGTGATGAAGGACGGCGAACTGATCGGTCAGGCCCACGGCCGTCCCGTTCGGTTCCAGGAGACCCTGGCCGCGTCATGAGCGGCCCACGCGCCTGCATCGGCGTCATCGGCCACGGCGCCTTCGGACGGCTGATGGCGCGCCACCTGGCGCCGCATTTCGACCTGAAGATCTTCGACCGCGACGGCGCCGCGCCGGAGCATGGCACAGCCGTCCCGCTGGCCGAGGCCGCGTCCTGCCCCATCGTCATCCTGGCCGTGCCGGTGGAGGCCATGGCGGCGGTCGTGGCCCGGATCGCCCCGCACCTGGCCCCCGGCGCAGTGGTCATGGACGTGGGCTCGGTCAAGGTGAAGCCGGTCCAGGCCATGCTGGCGGGCCTGCCCGAACACGTCCGCATCGTGGGTCTGCATCCCCTGTTCGGTCCCCAGAGCGCGAAGGACGGCGTGGCGGGCCTGCGCATCGCCGTGTGCCCGGTGCGCGGAGACCGCGAGGCGCGCCGCACCGCCGCCTTCTGCCGCGCCGTGCTGGGGCTCAGGACGTTCGTGGTCAGCGCCGAGGATCACGACCGCGAGGCCGCCGTGGTCCAGGGCCTGACCCACCTGATCGCCAAGGTGCTGACCGGCATGGAGCCGCTGCCCGCGCGCCTGACCACCGCCAGCTTCGATCGTCTGGTTCAGGCCACGGACATGGTGCGCCACGACGCGCCCGAGGTCTTCACGGCCATCCAGCGCGACAACCCCTACGCCGCCGAGGTGCGCGAACGCTTCTTCGCCATGGCCGACCGGCTGAGGAAATCGCTGGAGGACGTGTGACGTCCCTCTCCGCTCCGCGCGGATCAAACCCTCTCCGTCATCCTCGGGCTTGTCCCGAGGACCCACGGGAGAACCGGGCGCAAACGGGCAGTCGCTCGCACCACCGCCACGGCGGCCTCGGATTGTGCGCTCATCAACGATGGGCCCTCGGGACAAGCCCGAGGGTGACGGAGGATTACAGCCTCAACGCCTTCCTGAACACGCTGGGCAGGGCCTGGGCCGCCTCATCGGTTTCCATCCATACGAAATCCCCAGAGCCCGCCGCCTCGAACACCGTCAGGGTGAGCGAGAAATGGGTGAAGACGTGCTCCACCTCGCCACGCGCGCGCCAGTCCGCCCGCACCGGCGCCGCCTCGACGCCCGCGCCCGCCTCGTCCCAGCCGCTGGTGGGCAGGCCCAGCATGCCGCCGAGCAGGCCCCTGTCCGGCCGCCGCTCCAGCGCCACGCGCCCGTGCCCGTCGCGCAGCACGAACACCGCGCCGCGCCGCCGGGGCCGCGCGGCCTTGGGCGTCTTCAACGGATAGCGCTCCGGCGCCCCGGTCTTCAGCCCTTCGCAGGCGAAGGCGACGGGACAACGGTCGCACAGCGGCGCCCTGGGCCGGCACACGATGGCGCCCAGGTCCATCAGCGCCTGGGCCCAGTCGCCGGGCCGATGATCCCGCACCAGCAGGGCCGCCAGTCGTTTCAGCTCGGGCTTGGCGGCGGGCAGCGGCGCTTCGAGCGCGAACAGGCGGGCCATGACCCGCTCCACATTGCCGTCCACCACATTGGCCGGGCGGTCGAAGGCGATGGCGGCCACGGCGGCGGCGGTGTAGGCGCCCACCCCCGGCAGGGCCAGCAGTCCGCCTTCCGTATCCGGAAACACGCCCTCATGTCCGCCCGCCACCGACCGCGCGCAGGCCAAGAGGTTGCGGGCGCGGGCGTAGTAGCCCAGCCCCGCCCAGGCGGCCATCAGGTCCCCGTCCTCCACGGCCGCCAGATCGCCCACCGTCGGCCAGCGCCGCGTGAACTCAAGGAAATAGGGCGTGGCGTGCGGAACCGTGGTCTGCTGCAGCATCACCTCGGACAGCCAGACGCGGTAGGGGTCCGCCCGCGTCCCCGGCCCCGCGCGCCACGGCAGGTCGCGCGCATGGGCGTCGTACCAGTCCAAGAGGGCGGCGCGCATCGCGTCGACGAATTCAGGGGAGCCGGGCGTCATGATCGCGGCTATATAGGGCCATGCGCCGCCCCCTGCCCACAGACGCCGAAACCCGCGAGATCCTGGCGCGGCGAAAGACGCGGCCCGCGCCCCGCCCGGCCCCGCCGGCCGGACGCTCCCTGGCGCCCCTGATCCGCGAACTGGACAAGAAATTCGGGCGCGGCGCCGAGGCGCTGCAACCCCGCTGGCGCGAGATCGTCGGCGAGCGGCTGGCCCGCGTCACGGAACCGATCAAGCTGACGCGCGGCCGGGCCAATGCGGGCGGCACGCTGGAACTGCGCGTGGCGGGCGCCGCCGCCCTGCTGGTCCAGCATCAGTCCGCCGACATCCTGGAGCGGGTGAACCTGTTCCTGGGCGCCGGATCGGTGGAGAAGCTGCGCATCTCGCAAGGCCCCGTGCGCGCCCTGACGGAAGCGCCCTCGCCCGCCCGCTCACGCCCCAGGGCCGTCCCCCTGGACGCCGCCGCCGAGGCCGACCTGGCCCGTTCCGTCGAAACCGCGCCGGACGGCCTGAAATCCGCCCTGATGAAGCTGGGACGCGCCGTGCTTGGGGACAGCCGCCCCGATCGGCGTTGACAAACCTTCGCCACGCCTGTTCTCGACAGTAGGAACAACGCGCGATCATTCCAGAATCACGCGACCCTGCGACATCATCCGTTTGAGGAGCCGCCCATGCGCGCCACCGCTTTCCTGACCCGCCGCGCCGCCCTTGTGACCGCCTCGCTCGGCGCCGCCCTGGCCCTGGCCGCCTGCGGAGGCGGCGGGACGTCCGCCCCGGCCCAGGGCGACATGGTCAAGGGCGCGGGCGAAGACGCCGTCGTCACCGTGGTCGAATACGCCTCGGTCACCTGCGGCGTCTGCGCCGCCTGGAACGAGCAGGTGAAGCCCCAGTTCGACGAGCGTTACGTCGACAACAACCGCGTGCGCTTCATCTTCCGCGAATTGCCCACCCCGCCCCAGGACATCGCCGTGGCCGGGTTCCTGCTGGCGCGCTGCGCCGGCGAAGACCGCTATTTCGAGGTGGTGGACCAGATCATGCGGTCCCAGCGCGAGTGGCAGCAGGGCGTCAGCCCGCGTCAGAGCCTGCTGCGCATCGCCGCCGACGCCGGCATGAGCGAGCAGGAATTCACCCAGTGCGTCACCGACCGCGACGCCATCCTGGCCATGGAGGAGCGGGTCAGCGCGGCCACGCGCGCCGGCGTGACCGGTACGCCCTATTTCACCGTCAACGGCCGCCATGTCACCGATCCCTCGCTGGAGAGCCTGGCCTCGGTGATCGACCCGCTGCTGGAAGGCGAAGGCTGATCCCATGAAACTGGCGCGGCGCGGTCTGATCGGGCTGGCCCTGGCCCTCACGCTTCCCGTCACGGCCGTCGCCGCGCCCGCGTCCGTGACGGCCGAGGACCGGGTGCTGGGCCGCGCCGACGCCCCGGTGACCATCATCGCCTATGTCTCGCCCACCTGCGGGCACTGCGGCGAGTGGGCGACGACCGAGTTCCCGACGCTGCGGGCGCGCTATGTGGACACCGGCCGCGCGCGCATCGTGCTGCGCGAGATCATGACCGCGCCGCCGACCCTGGCCATGGCCGCCACCGCCATCGCCCGGTGCGCCCCGGCGAGCGCCTATTTCGACGTCATGGCCAGCCTGTTCGCCGGTCAGGCGGAGCTGTTCCGCACCGGCCAGGCCTCGCCCTGGCTGCTGACGGCGGCGCGCGTGGGCGGGCTGGACGAGACTGGCGTCGAGCGCTGCCTGGAAGACCGCCCGGCGCTGGAGCGCATCCATGCCCGCGAGGCCCAGGCCGTGGCCGACGGCGTTCAGAGCACCCCCACCTTCTTCATCAACGGCCGACGCATGCAGGACCATGCACTCAGCGACTTCGAGGCCGAGATGAACCGCCTGGCGCCTCAGGGACGCTGACGGGCCGTGGAGTTCCTCCGCCTCCGCATCGCGGGCTTCAAGTCCTTCGTGGACCCGGTGGAATTCCATATCGAGCCGGGCCTGACCGGCATCGTCGGCCCCAACGGCTGCGGCAAGTCCAATGTGCTGGAGAGCCTGCGCTGGGTCATGGGCGCCAACTCGGCCAAGGCCATGCGCGGCCAGGGCATGGACGACGTGATCTTCGCCGGCGCCTCGGGTCGGCCCGGCCGCAACCACGCCGAGGGCCAGCTGACCATCGACAACGCCCGGCGCCGGGCGCCCCAGCCGTTCACCGACGCGCCGCTGCTGGAGGTCTCGCGCCGCATCGACCGGGGCCAGGGCTCGACCTACAAGGTCAACGGCAAGGAGGTGCGGGCGCGCGACGTGCAGTTGCTGTTCGCCGACGCCTCCACCGGCGCCAACTCGCCCGCCCTGGTGCGCCAGGGCCAGATTTCCGAACTGATCGCCGCCAAGCCCCAGAACCGGCGCCGCATCCTTGAGGAGGCCGGCGGCGTGGCGGGCCTGCACACCCGCCGTCACGAGGCCGAACTGCGCCTGCGCGCCGCCGAGACCAATCTGAACCGGCTGGACGACATCGGCCGCGAGCTTGAGACGACCCTGGCCCGCCTGAAGCGCGAGGCGCGCCAGGCCGAGAAATACAAGAAGATCTCCGCCGAGATCCGCGCCCTTCAGGCGGCCCTGCTCTACGTCCGCTGGAACGACGCCCGGCTGGCGGCCGAGGCGGCGAAGGCGGAGCTGGCCGAAGCCGATCAGGCCGTGGGGGAAGCGACACGCGAGGCCGCCCGCGCCCAGACCGCCGCCCTTTCCGCTCAGGAAGCCCTGAAGCCCGCCCGCGAGGAGGACGCGGTGGCCGCCGCCCTGCTGCACCGCGCCACTCTGGAGCGCGACCGGCTGGACATGGCCGAACAGGCCGCCCGGACAGAGATCGAGCGCATCCGGGCCGATCAGGCGCGCATCACCGCCGATTCGGAACGGGAAACCGCCGCCGCCGAGGACGCGGAACGGGAACTGGCCCGCCTCGTCGCCGATCTGGAGGCGGTTCAGGCCGAAATCGCCGCCGCCCCTCAGCGCGGACCCGAGCTTGAGGCTGCGCTGAAAGCCGCCGAGGACGCCCGCGCCGCCGCCGACGCGGAGGTGGAGCGCCAGGCCGGCGCCCTGGCCGCCGTCGAGGCCCGCGCCAACGCCGAGACGGCGCGTAAACGCGACGCCGAGGCCCGCGT
>JAEZCL010000090.1 GCA_023433585.1 Pseudomonadota bacterium | reverse complement strand
TTTCAGATCAAACCGACAGACTTCTTCTACTGGTCTTTTTAATTGAACCGGTCATATCATCTCCGGCCTTCTGCTTTACCTCCTTTTTTTTATCCTGCTTCAGATCCTCCTTCTGTTCCGGCTTTACTTCCTGACCCTGGGATTGCCGCACAGAATGATACTGGCTCAAATCCTCCTTTTGCATCCGCTTCATGTGTGCATCATAAAGGGTTATAGTTTTAAACTGGGGATTAGCTTCAATGAACATTTTTGAAACATTGCCATCCTTTTCAATGGATACAGATTGGATATTCCCTTTTTGCAGCGATTGCATTAAAGACTTTTCCTTTTCCGGATCGGCCAGTTCGGAGATTGCAAACTTAGAAACCGCCGCTTTCAGATCGTAGCCGTAATTCTCGTGAAACTGTTTTACTTCATGATTGTTGTGCTTATCCTTATTCTCAAAGTCCAATTGCACCCAGGCTTTGTATGCCTGCCCTTCTTTCGTACTCAACTCCTTGAACACCGATCTCCCTTCAAGCATGTTGTATGCTTCCTTGGCCGTTATGCCTTTACCTTTCGTGAGGTAAAAGGTTTGATCGACTTTCTCACCATTGGATCTTTGCAACGATGCATTGTAACTGTTGAAAAAATACATATCCGAACTATCGGATTTCCGGAAATGAAGGTTTACTTCAAAACGCTTCTTATTCACTTCTGTCTTGTTAGATAAGGTAAATTCCGGCTTGCCTTGTTTCAGATTTGCTTCCAGGGCTTCACCCATGTTCTCACCAAATCCCATGTATTTGATATTGTCTTTCAAATACTGAAAATTTTGCTCATTCATAAAATTGATTTTAGAGTTATTAATTTGTTGCTGTTCCCAAAGATCTATCAATGCATCGGTAAAATCATTTCCATCACGGTCATATAATCCATTCCTATCGGGATCCACATCACTCAGCTTATGAATTCCTTCTCCATAAGGTAGCTGACGGAAAACATCTGCAACAGACCGTACATGAATGATGTGAAAATGATCATGATCGCTATGGTTGGATTGAGAAAATTCCAATGCTTCATCTTTGTTCTTAAAAAAACGTACATCTCCGGTGTCCAAAAAATAGAGCGAATTATTATAAGCCATCCAATTCTCACCTTTGGCGATTGCAATGGCAATCAAATCCAATACTTCGTCTCCTATTACATGTTCCGTATTCATTTTGCCTAATTATAAATTTCAAAGACCTCTTGCCTTTACCACATGCCGGTTCTTCACCTTCAATACCAAGTGTCGGCCACCATTGCGCTCCATTATCTCAATCGCCATATATTTTCCCTCCGGAATTGTAAACTTGGGCAATGCGATAATCAGCGTTTCTTTTTCTTTTCCCTTTATCTGTGAACAATCTCCCTGGGTATAAAATGGATGAATTTCAATTTCCTGCGTAGCTGTCCGTTTGGATTGTCTTTTATCACGGATATATAGCCTAAACTGATCAATGTCATAGTTGATCCTCGAATAATTTTCTATTCTTAACCTGCAAAACATGGCATTGTCCTTAACATAAAAACCGGTAAGCGCCAACCTCATTCTTGAGGACTCATCATACACGGAATGGATATTCGACTTTTGAAAAACTGCCTTCTGCGAGTATTCTTTTAAGCTCTGGGCATTCATAATCATTGGAGCTGTAATTCCATTCCCGCTTTGTTCTGAATTTGAAATGTTGGTCACAGATATGCTTCCAATATTTACATTCAGGTATGGGGGATCGCTGTTATAACTTACCAAGAATGAATACAGCTTTCCATCGTTGGTAATGACGCTCAGGTTCGTCTCCTCAAAGATTTTTGTATCAGCTTTTACCCTCAGAATATTGTCCGCCCCAAGCGCCTTTTCAACTATGATATTTTGACTGCCTATGTCTATTGAGACTATGGTTGCTGGAAAAACAAGATTGCTCGTTTTATTAAGAGTGACTTCCAGTTTGTAGGGAATGATATACGACGATTTTGAAAAAGGAATGGATGTTTGTCCGAAAAGATTGAGTGATATACTTCCGATCAACACTGTGCCAATTAAACGATACCAGTTCATAGAATTATCGGTTTATGATTGCAGAATTAATTTTCCTGTTTGTTGCCATCTTTCAATAGCACCCGGTATCCGGCCTTGACTGTCACTTTCACGAGCTTTATTTTTTTGAACAATAAACCTTTGGCCGCTTGTATTCCGGCGGTTGTCGCTTGCGCTTTGAGCGATGGATCAAGAGACATCAATTCAATACCCTGCAGACTTTGATCGGCTGATTGTTTGGCAACATCTCTTGAAATCGATCCCGGAATATAAACTCCAGCCAAGCCATCCAGATCATATACAGCTAAAGAAACAGGAAGCAAATTGTTGCCATGCCGGATGCCTGGAATACTTATAAAAAGCCTTTCATTTTCTAACGATGCAGTTCCAAACACAAAATTTCCTTTTGAAATAAGTGATCCATTTACATATATATCTGTCGATAACCGGAGTTTTATAGTAGACCCTGTAGTTACTGTTTGGGTTTCATGAATGACTGCCGCGATGGCGTTTGCTTCAATGTGCTCTTTTTGGCTGTTAATGGTTCCATAAAACCCGTTGTGTTTAGGTGCTCTGATTGTATCACTCGGTCCAGCACTTTTTGGTCCTAAATAAGTAATAGGAACTATTTTCTCTGCTTTGCTTACAGCAAATACCTGCGTTCTGTTTTCTACCGATTTTTCCTGGATCCGCTCCTCCACTCTTTGGGGGTGCTGTATATCAAGGATCTTATCGAGCATATTTCCAAGCTGGTTCATTTCAGGATCATCAGCGCCATTTTCAGTCATTACGTGCATCATATTTTCCAACCGGTCAACTTCAGATGAGAATTCATCATTCATTTTTTGTTGATTGATTTCATTTAAGGCAACTTCTTGATTCGATGCTTCAG
>JAEZCL010000006.1 GCA_023433585.1 Pseudomonadota bacterium | reverse complement strand
GACATGATCGCCGCGCCCCGCCTGATTCTCGAAGAGACGGACTCCACCAACGCCGAGGCGCGGCGGATGGCCGAACGGGGCGAGACCGGGCCGCTGTGGGTCGTCGCACGGCGGCAGTCGGCCGGGCGCGGGCGTCGCGGCCGGGCCTGGTCCAGCGAGACCGGGAATCTGGCCGCGACCTTCCTGACCGTGCTGCGCCGCCCGCCCGCCGAGGCGGCGCAACTGACCTTCGTGGCCGCCCTGGCCGCGGCGGACCTGCTGGACGCCTATGCGCCGCCCGCCCTGGTCGCCATCAAGTGGCCCAACGACGTGATGCTGGACGGGCGGAAAGCCAGCGGCATCCTGCTGGAATCCGGACCTCACGCGAACGGCGGGCTGTGGCTGGCGGCGGGGATCGGCGTCAACCTGGCCCACGCGCCGACCGATACGGAGCGTCCCGCGACGGCCCTGGCGGATCATCTGCGCGGGGATGTGTCCGCGCCGCCGTCTATCGAAAAGGCCGCCGAGGTTCTGGCCGAGGCGTTCGCAGCCTGGATGGCGCGATGGATGTCGCTGGGGTTCCAGCCGGTGCTGGACGCCTGGGCCGCGCGGGCGTCGGGGCTGCATGGTCCCTGCACGGCGCGTCTGGGCCATGAGACCCTGACCGGCCGCGCCGAGGGGGTGGAGCCGGACGGGGCCCTGCGCCTGCGCTTGCCCTCGGGCGAACTGAGGCGCATTTCGGCGGGCGACGTGTTCTTCGGGGAGGCGGGCTGATGCTTCTGGCCATCGAGCAAGGCAACACCAACACCCTGTTCGCCGTGCATGACGGCGACGCCTGGATCGCCCAGTGGCGCACCGCCACCGCCTCGACCCGCACCGCCGACGAATATGCGGTGTGGCTGAGCCAGCTTCTGGAGATGAACGGGCTGCAGTTCGGGGCGCTGGACAGCTGCATCATTTCAAGCGTGGTGCCCCAGTCGATCTTCAACCTGAGGAACCTGGCGCGGCGCTATCTGAACGTGGAGCCGCTGGTGGTGGGCGAGAACGCCGAACTGGGCATCGCCGTGCGCATCCCCAAGCCCAGCGAGGCGGGGGCCGACCGGCTGGTCAACGCCATCGGGGCGCACGCGGCCTATCCGGGCGATCTGCTGCTCATCGATTCCGGCACCGCCACCACTTTTGACGTCGTGTCAGGCGACGGCGCGTTCGAAGGCGGGGTGATCGCGCCGGGGATCAACCTGAGCCTCCAGGCCCTGCACGAGGCCGCCGCCAAGCTGCCGCGCATCGCCATCCAGCGCCCGGCGCGGGTGGTGGGAACCGACACGGTTTCGGCCATGCAGTCCGGCATTTTCTGGGGCTATGTGGCGCTGATCGAGGGCATGGTGGCGCGCATCAAGGCTGAACGCGCCGCGCCCATGACGGTGATCGGAACCGGCGGCGTGGCCAGCCTGTTCGAAGGCGCCACCGACAGCATCGACCGGTTCGACCCAGACCTGACCATTCGCGGCCTGCTGGAAATCTGGCGCCGCAACGCCCATCTGTCAGGCGAAAGCGGTTCAGTCCCGAAGGGCTGACCCGGATATTCGCCCATTCTCAAGGCAACATGAAAAAATCAAAACAAGACGAGCTGGTCTTCCTGCCCCTGGGCGGGTCCAACGAGATCGGCATGAACCTCAATGCGTATGGTTTCGGCCCGGCGCATGACCGCAAGTGGATCATCGTGGACGTGGGGGTGACGTTCGGCGATCTGTCGACGCCCGGCGTGGACGTCATCACGCCCGATCCGACGTTCCTGGAAGGCGAGACCATTCTGGGCATCGTCCTGACCCACGCGCACGAGGACCATATCGGCGCCCTGGGCTGGCTGTGGCCGCGCATCAAGGCGCCGCTCTACGCCACGCCGTTCACGGCCTATCTGATCCGCGAGAAGCTGCGTGACGCCAACCTGCTGGACCAGGTGGAGCTGAACGAAGTCCCGCTGGGCGGGACCGTGAACCTGGGGCCGTTCGCATGCGAGTTCGTGACCCTGACCCACTCGATCCCCGAGCCGAACGGCCTGTCGATCAACACGCCGCTGGGCCGGGTGCTGCACACCGGCGACTGGAAGATCGACGATGAGCCGATCACCGGCGCCAGGACCGACGCCGACGCCATCCGCCGCATGGGCGACGAGGGCGTGCTGGCCATGGTGTGCGATTCCACCAATGTCTTCGTGGAAGGGACGGCGGGTTCGGAATCCGAGGTGCGCGAGGCCCTGACAGACCTGATCCGCAGCCTGCCCAACGGCAAGATCGCCGTGGCCTGCTTCGCCTCGAACGTGGCGCGGCTGGACAGCGTGATCCGCGCCGCCGAGGCGGCCGGGCGCCGGGTCGCCCTGGCGGGACGGTCGATGCACCGCATCACGGCGGCGGCCAAGCATGTGGGCCTGCTGTCGGACGTGGCGCCGTTCCTGTCGGACGACGAGGCGCGGGTCTGGCCGGGCGACAAGATCCTGTATCTGTGCACCGGCAGCCAGGGCGAGCCGCGCGCCGCCCTGTCGCGGGTGGCCGAGGGCACCCATCCGCACCTGAAGATGGGCAAGGGCGACCACTGCATCTTCTCGTCCAGGGTCATCCCCGGCAACGAGCTGGCCATCGGGCGGCTGCAGGACAAGCTGGCCGACCGGGGGGTGCGCCTCTACACCGAGAAGGATCATCCCGGCATCCACGTTTCGGGCCACCCGTGCCGCGAGGAGCTGCGCCAGATGTACGCCTGGGCGCGACCGCGCATCGCCGTGCCCACCCACGGCCAGCGCCGCCATTTGATCGAGCACGCCAACCTGGCGCTGGACCTTCAGGTGCCGGAGACGGTCACGCCCCGCAACGGCGAGATGGTGCGCCTGGCGCCCGGCCAGGCCGAGATCATCGACGAGGTGCCCTCGGGCCGTCTCTATGTCGACGGCGGCATGCTGGTGACCGAGGCGGGGGAGGCGATCCGCGAGCGCCGCCACGCCGCCAACAACGGCGTGCTGGTGGTCAGTTTTGCGCTGGACAAGCGCGGCCGGATCGTCAGCGACATCGACGTGCGCGGCATCGGCCTGCCCGGCGACGAGGGCACGCCGCTGGGCGACGCCCTGGACGAGCTGGCCGAACGGGTCGAGGACGTGGTGCGCGGCCTGAAGCGCGAGGCGCTGGAGGACGAACTGGTCGTGGAACAGGCCGTGGCCCGTGTGCTGAAGAAGGCCAGCCAGCGGATCTGGGACCGCCGTCCGATCGTGGAGACCGTCATCCTGCGGCTGTAGGCCGATCCGCAGCATGGGCTAGCTTTTAAGTTGAGCGAATATCTGGGTTCAGGCGGACTGTGTCCACCTGAACCGATTTCGCTCTATGCTGGCCTGACGACGACAGGGAGAACGCCATGCGCCTTATCATCGCCATCGCCGGGTTGAGCGCGGTGCTGGCCGTCGCCGCCTGTGACCGTCCCGAACGGATCGAGGCCAATGAGGCCGTGCCCGCCGCCGAGCCGGCGGCCGCGCCCGCGCCCGAGGCCCTGACGCCCGAGGGACTGGTCCAGGCCCTCTACATGGAGCCGACGATCCCCACGGCCGCACCGCATGTGCGCCTGTATTTCACCGAGCCGCTGGTGGCGGGCCTGTCGGGCGAGGACGGCGTGGCGTTCGACTATCGCCTGGACGCCCAGGACGGCGCGGTCGCCGGCCTCGTGGTCGAAGCGGTCGCCAGCGGCCCGGACGGTTCGGCCGTGGTGGCGCGGTTCGAGCGGGGCGGGCGGCCGGTCTCCATGGCCTATGACCTGTGCCGCCGCGAAAACGGCGAATGGCGCATCACCAATGTGCGCAGCGTGCAGAACGACTGGAACCTGCGCGACCTGACCGGCGCGGACGCGACGACGCAGACCGGCTGCTGACCCTCGCCCCCGAGGATCAAACCCGCTAAGCCGGTTCTCATGATCGGACGACTGAATCATGTGGGCGTGGCGACGCCCTCCATCGAAGCCGCCGTGGCCCTTTACCGCGACATGCTGGGCGCCGCCGAGGCGGGCGAGCCCTTCGACCTGCCGGCGCAGGGCGTGCGGGTCTGTTTCATCGACCTGGAGAACAGCCAGATCGAACTGATCGAGCCGCTGGGCGAGGATTCGCCCATCCACGGTTTTCTGGCCAGGAACCCCAGGGGCGGCCAGCATCATGTCTGTTACGAGGTCGCCGACATCATCGCCGCGCGTGACGCCTTGCGCGCGCGCGGGGCGACCATCCTGGGCACAGGCGAGCCGCGCATCGGCGCCCATGGAACCCCCATCATCTTCGTGCACCCAAAGGACATGGGCGGCGTACTGGTGGAACTGATGGAAACGCCCCAGAATGGGCATGCAGGAGGGCCGCGCTGATGGTCGGACCGTTCACCGCCGTCGCCGTTTATCTGGTCTGCTGGTGGGTGGTGCTGTTCGCCGTCCTGCCGCTGGGGATGAGTCAGGGACCGCGCGAGCGCCAGACGGACGGCGGCGACTGGGGTGCGCCGGTCAATCCGAACCTGAAGAAGAAATTCATCACCACCACCTGGATCTCGGCCGTCATCTGGGTGGTCATCATGGTCGTGATCGCAACCGAAGCTTTCCCGTTGCCCGACCTGCCTGGCGCGGGCTGAGGCCCGCGCATTGCCAGCGCCGTCGCCGCCCGGCTAAACGGTGGGCCCACGTCTTGAAACGGAATCCCGATGCGTCTCTCGCGCTATTTCCTGCCGATCCTCAAGGAAGCCCCCTCGGACGCCCAGATCGTGTCGCATCAACTGATGCTGCGCGCGGGCCTGATCCGTCAGGAGGCGGCGGGCATCTACGCCTGGCTGCCCCTGGGCCTCAGGGTGCTGAAGAAGATCGAGCAGATCGTGCGCGAGGAGCAGGTGAGGGCGGGCGCCGTCGAACTGCTGATGCCGACGCTGCAACTGGCCGACCTGTGGCGGGAGTCCGGGCGTTACGACGCCTATGGCCCGGAGATGCTGCGCATCACCGACCGGCATGAACGCGAGCTGCTGTACGGCCCCACCAACGAGGAGATGGTCACCGACATCTTCCGCGCCTATGTGAAGAGCTACAGGCAGTTGCCGCTGAACCTGTTTCACATCCAGTGGAAGTTCCGCGACGAGCGCCGCCCCCGCTTCGGCGTCATGAGGGGTAGGGAGTTCCTGATGAAGGACGCCTATTCCTTCGACCTGGACGAGGCGGGCGCGCGCAAGGCCTACAACCGCATGTTCGTCGCCTATCTGAACACCTTCGCCCGCATGGGGCTGAAGGCCGTGCCCATGCGCGCCGACACCGGCCCCATCGGCGGCGACCTCAGCCACGAGTTCATCGTCCTGGCCGAAACGGGCGAAAGCGCGGTCTTCTGTGACCGCAAGCTGGTGGAGATGTCGGCGCCGGGCGGCGAGGTGGACTGGGACGATCTGCAATCAATCGTTGACGAGCGCACGTCTCTCTACGCCGCGACCGAGGAGATGCACGATCCGGCCCGGTTCGAGGCCGAGACGGCCGAGGCCGACCGCCTGTCGGCGCGGGGCATCGAGGTGGGCCACATCTTCTATTTCGGGACCAAATACTCGGCCCCCATGAAGGCCCGCGTGGCCGGGCCGGACGGCCAGGACACGGACGTTCACATGGGCAGCTACGGCGTCGGCGTGTCGCGCCTGATGGGCGCCATCATCGAGGCCGGTCATGACGACGGCGGCATCATCTGGCCCGACGCGGTGGCGCCGTTCAACGTCGTCGTCATCAATCTGCGCGCCAACGACGCGGCGGTTTCGACGGCCTGCGAGGACGCGGTCGCCAGACTGGAGGCCGCCGGACTGGACGTGCTTTATGACGACACCGACGAGCGCCCGGGCGGCAAGTTCGCCACCGCCGACCTGATCGGCGTGCCCTGGCAGCTCATCATCGGCCCCAAGGGGCTGGCGGACGGCGTGGTGGAGCTGAAACGCCGCGCCACGGGCGAGCGCGAGACCCTGTCGCTGGCTGCGGCCCTGGAAAAGCTGACGTGACGGGCGCATCACTTCTCCTCCCTGTTCGCGCAGCGAATGGGGAGGTGGCGCGGGCGCGACTCAGCGCCCGTGACGGAGGGGGCGGCGCGGTGTTTGATCGCCTTCCGCTAACCTTCCAATACCCGGCCGCCCCCTCCACCCCTCGGGCTGAGTCGCCCGAGCGGTCCCCCTCCCCATGCTTCGCACGGGGAGGAGAAGCATGACCGATGCAGCCAAACCCGCCGGGCCGTTCAGCGCCTGGGAGATCGGGCTGGCGCTGCGTTATCTGCGCGCCAAACGCAGGGAGGGCGGGGTCGCCCTGATCGCGGTCATCAGCTTCATCGGCATCATGCTGGCCGTGGCGGTGCTCATCAGCGTCATGAGCATCATGTCCGGCTTCCGCACCGAACTGCTCAGCCGGATGCTGTCGTTCAACGGGCACATGTATGTGCAGGGTCAGGTGCTGCAGGCGCCGGACCGCAACGACGCCATCGACCGCATCCGCGACACGCCCGGGGTCATCAGCGTGACGCCCCTGACCGAATCCCCGGCCATGTTCCGCGCCCACGGCCAGACCACCGGCGGCATCGTGCGCGGCGTCTCGCCGGACGACCTGGCCTCCATGAGTTTCGTCAACGCCAGCCTGGACGACGCGGCCCGCGCCCGGTTCGGCCAGGGCGCCTACGGCGGCGACAACATCCTGATCGGCAAGGCCCTGGCGGATCAGATGGGTCTGAGGGTCGGGGATCTGATGACCCTGATGTCGGCCGAGGGCGGCGCCACGGCCTTCGGCGACCTGGGCATGTCCAAGACCTATGTGGTGGGCGGGATCTTCCAGTCCGGCGCGGCGGACTATGACCGGGCGTTCGTGTTCATGCCGCTGGAGCAGGCGCAGCTGTTCTTCGGCAAGGAAGGGCTGTGGGACGTCATCGAGATCAAGGTGGCCGAGCCGGATCAGGTGGAACGCTATCTGGCGCCGGTCAGCCAGGCGGCGGGGCAGGGCGCCCTGGTCAGCGACTGGCGCAGCCGAATGGCCGCCTTCTGGGGCGCGCTGAAGGTCGAGCGCGTGGCCATGAGCATCATCCTGGGGCTGGTGGTGGCCATCGCCGCCATGAACATCATCTCGGGCATCGTCATGCTGGTGAAGAACAAGGGCCGCGACATCGCCATCCTGCGCACCATTGGGGCCAGTCCCTCGGCGATCCTGCGCATCTTCTTCATGGCCGGGGCGACCATCGGGGTGGCGGGCACCCTGGCGGGCCTGGTTCTGGGGCTGCTGTTCTGCTGGAACATCGGATCGATCCAGCATTTCCTGGAATGGATTCTGGGGGTCCAGCTGTTCCCGGCCGACGTCTATATGCTGGACGGGGTGCCGGCGCTGGTGGACCCGCTGGACGTGTTCTGGGTCACGGTGTGGTCGCTGCTGATGTCCTGCGTGGCCAGCCTGCCGCCGTCGTGGAACGCCTCGCGCATCGATCCGGTGGAGGCCCTTCGCTATGAGTAGCTTTACGCCGTCATCCTCGGGCTCGTCCCGAGGACCCACGGCGCCGGGGCTCAAACCTCTGGCCCGGAGCTTCTGAATGGTCCGTGCGACGAAAGCAAAAACGCCTGCGGCTGACGAATGGGCCCTCGGGACGAGCCCGAGGGTGACGGAGAAGGGGAGCAACCCCGTCCTGTCCCTGCGCGGCGTCACGCGCGTCTATGACACGGCTCAGGGCGGGCTGGAGGTGCTCAAGGGCGTCGATCTGGACGTGTTTCCGGGCGAGGTGGTGGGCCTGATCGGGCCGTCCGGCTCGGGCAAGTCGAGCCTGCTGCACGCCGCAGGCCTCTTGGAGCGCCCCACCTCGGGCCAGGTCATCATCGACGGCCAGGACGTGGGCGCGCTGGATGAGCGGGCGCGCACGCGCATCCGTCTGGCCAAGGTGGGCTTCGTTTATCAGTTCCACCATCTGCTGCCCGAGTTCGACGCTGGCGACAATGTGGCCCTGCCCATGCGCATCGGCGGCGCCTCATATGCGGTCGCGCGGGCGCGGGCGTCCGAGCTTCTGATCGCCCTGGGCCTGGGCGAACGCCTGACGCACCAGCCGGCGCAGCTTTCAGGCGGCGAACAGCAGCGGGTCGCGGTGGCCCGCGCCCTGGCCAACCGACCGCGCCTGCTTCTGGCCGACGAGCCCACCGGCAACCTGGACCCGGCCACCAGCCAGGCGGTGTTCGAGTCCCTGCGCGAACTGGCCAAGACCACCGGCGTCGCCGCCCTCATCGCCACCCACAACATGGAGCTGGCCGGCCACATGGACCGCGTGTTCGCCCTGAGGGACGGGCATCTGGAAGAGCGCCCGGCGGAGAGCCACGCCTACTGACGATCCGTCAGCCTTGCGGATTGTTAACGCCCCTTGTCCGTTCGCCTCGCCTATCAAGGTCGCGAAGGGGATTCGGAGGGGACATGAAACCGACCTTTCTCGCGGCCGGAATGGCCTTGTTTCTGGCCCTTGCGGGCGGGGCTGTTCAAGCGGACGCATTCCGCCCATGCGTCGATGCTGATGACGCGCCGGAGTTGAACGGTTCGCTCTGCGCCGTCGCATCCGTCCCGCTGGATCATGGCGGCGGGGTCGAGGGGGGCGCCGACCTGTTCGTGCGCAAATTCCCGGCCGTGGGCTTGTCACGCGGTCAGGTCTGGCTGGTCGCGGGCGGACCGGGCGAATCCGGCGCCGGCTTCTATCCGTTCCTGAACACGCTGCGCCAAGCCTTCCCCGAGATGGACCTGATGGCCCCCGATCATCGCGGAACGGGCTATTCCTCGAAACTCTGTCCCGATCAGGAAGCGGTCGGCAGCGAGGACGGGATCGCCCTGGCCGCCGCCGAATGGGGGCCGTGCATCGGCGCGCTCTATCAGAACATCGAACGCGCACATGCCTTCACCATCACCAACGCGGCCCATGACCTGTCCGACCTGATCGCAGCGCATCGCGGCCGGGGAGAGGTGTATGTCTATGCGGTCTCCTATGGAACCCAGATGGTCCTGCGCATGATGCAGGTCGCAGCGCCTCGGATCGACGGCCTGATTCTGGACGGGCTCGTCCCGCCCGAGACAGCGGCGCAATGGGACCTGAGCCGTCGCACCGCCGTGGTCGATCGCGTGGGCCGTGAACTGCTGACGACGGATCAGGCGGCTGCCTACGAACGTCTGCTGGCCGCCGTCCCCGATCAGCCTGCCTGGCTTGCGACAGTCCCCGGCGGCGACCTGAAGCGATTCATGGGCGCCCTGCTGAATTTCCCCGAATTGCGGGCGCATGTTCCCGGAATTGTCGAGGAACTGACCCATGGCGAAACCACGCTTCTGCGCAGCACGGCGTTGAACCTGGAGACGACCATGGGGGCCATGAGCCGGTTCCCGCAGTCTCCTCCCTCCCTCCCGCTGGTGATGCTGATCAGTGGGTCGGAGAACAACGAGCGCCGGGATTTGACGGCTGAAACGGTAGCAGAGGAAGCCGCAGCGGCCCTGTTCACCAGTCCTCTGCCGGGCTTTCTCGCGGCCAACCCCATGCCGCTCTACGAGCGTGACGCCGCGTTTGGGGAGTCGCCGCCAAGTCTGCCGCGCACCCTGGTGATCCACGGAACTCACGACCCGAACACGCCCTATGAAGGTGTGACGGCTCATGTCGAAATGCTTCGACAGGCAGGAGACGTCGATCTGACGACGGTCGAAGGCGGCGCCCACCTGCTGGTTTTCGTCGCGCCGTATTGTTTCATTCGATCCACCCGTGCCTTCGTCGTGGCAGCACCCATCCCGGAGACCTGCTCCATCGGGTAATATTTTTCCCGACTTGACGGAAACAAAAACAGAACATAGAACATTTCCAGAACATCACTTCTGGGGATAAGACATGGCGCGTCTGGTTCGGGAATCGCTGTCTCTGGCATCGTGCGCGGGGGTCGTCTGGGTGGCTTGGCAGGTCGCGTTTCTGGTGGCGTGACGCCGCCGCTCAGGCTCCATCGTTATCTTCGGGACAGGCCCGGGGATGACGGATGTGGAAACGAGCGGACGCCGCGTCGGCGGTCCGGGCGCGGAGTGTTTGAAGCGTGGCGCAGGAAGGCGGGTCTGACGGATTCATCCATCTGAGGGTCCGGTCGGCCTATTCGCTGCTGGAAGGCGCGATCAAGGCGGGCAAGGTGGGGCAGCTGGCGGCGGGGCAGGGGATGCCCGCCGTGGGGGTGGCGGACCGGGCCAATCTGTTCGGAGCGCTGGAGTTCAGCCAGGCGGCGCGCGAGGCGGGGGTTCAGCCGATCATCGCCTGCGCCCTGCCGGTGCTGGAGATCGGCGGGCGGATGAGCGAGCGGTGGGCCAGGACGCCGACCGTGGTGCTGATCGCCCAGAACGAGACCGGCTGGCTGAACCTGTGCGCCCTGTCCTCGGCCGCCTATCTGGGCTCCGTCGATCTGCCGGAACCCGGCGTGCCCTGGTCGCTGGTGGAACAGCACGCGGAGGGCCTGATCCTGTTGTCGGGCGGGCCGGACGGGCCGGTGGACTGCCTGTTCGCCGGGGGCAAGACGGCCGAGGCGCGCGCGGCGCTGGACGCCATGAAGGCAGTCTTCGGCGACCGTTTCTATGTGGAGCTTCAGCGCCACGGCGTGAATGCGGAGAAAGCGGCCGAGCCGGGCCTGGTGCGCTGGGCCTATGACAGCGACGTTCCGCTGGTCGCCACCAATGACGTCTATTACGCCGAGGCGCGCCAGGCGAAATCCCACGATGCGCTGCTGTGCATATCCGACGGGGCTTTCATCGGCCAGGACGACCGGCGCCGGGTGACGGACCGGCACTGGTTCAAACCGGCCGCCGACATGCGAGAGCTGTTCGCCGACCTGCCCGAAGCCTGCGACAACACCATCGAGATCGCCCGGCGCTGCGCCTTCCTGGTGCACAAGCGCGACCCGATCCTGCCCAGCTTTGACACCGGCGCGGGCCGGGACGAGGCTGAGGAACTGACGCATCAGGCGCGTGAAGGCCTGAAAGCCCGGCTGAACGGCCTGGAGCTGGCGGCGCCGGAGGAGGACTACTGGAAGCGGCTGGAGTGGGAAGTGTCCATCATCCAGCAGATGGGGTTCCCCGGCTATTTCCTGATCGTGTCGGACTTCATCAAATGGGCCAAGGCGCACGGGATCCCGGTGGGGCCGGGGCGCGGCTCGGGCGCCGGCTCGCTGGTGGCCTGGTCGCTGACCATCACCGATCTGGACCCCATGCGGTTCGGCCTGCTGTTCGAGCGGTTCCTGAACCCGGAGCGGGTGTCGATGCCGGACTTCGACATCGATTTCTGTCAGGAGCGGCGGGAAGAGGTCATCCGCTATGTCCAGGAGCGCTACGGCGTCGACCGGGTGGCCCAGATCATCACCTTCGGCACGCTGCAGGCGCGCGCGGTGCTGCGCGACGTGGGCCGGGTGCTGCAGATGCCGCTGGGCCAGGTGGACCGCCTGGCCAAGATGGTGCCGGCCAACCCCGCCAATCCCGTGACCCTGGCCCAGGCCATCGAGCTGGAGCCGCGCCTGAAGGAGGCCCGCGCGGCCGAAGCGTCGGTGCGCCACCTGCTGGACACCGCGCTGGAGCTGGAGGGGCTGTATCGCAACGCCTCGACCCACGCCGCCGGGGTGGTGATCGGGGACCGGCCTCTGACGGAGCTTGTGCCGCTCTATCAGGACCCGCGATCGGACATTCCGGCCACCCAGTTCAACATGAAATGGGTGGAGCCCGCGGGTCTGGTGAAGTTCGACTTCCTGGGCCTGAAGACCCTGACCGTGCTGGACCGGGCCAGGGTCTATCTGGAGCGGCGCGGCGCGGCGCCGGACTGGAGCCGCCTGCCGCTGGACGACACGCACACCTATGAACTGATGGCTTCGGGTCATACGGTGGGGGTGTTCCAGCTGGAATCCCAGGGCATGCGCGACACCCTGAGGAAGATGCACTGCGGCTCCATCGACGAGATCACCGCCCTGATCTCGCTCTACCGGCCCGGGCCGATGGAGATGATCGACACCTACATCGACCGCAAGTTCGGCCGGGCCGAGATCGATTATCTGCACCCGACGCTGACCGAGGTGCTGAAGGAGACCTACGGCGTCATCATCTACCAGGAGCAGGTGATGCAGATCACCCAGATCCTGGCCGGATACAGCCTGGGCGAGGCGGACCTGCTGCGCCGCGCCATGGGCAAGAAGAAACAGGAGGAGATGGATTTCCAGCGGGCGCGCTTCGTCAAGGGCGCGTCCGACAAGGGGGTTCCGGAGGCGCAGTCGGGCGCCATCTTCGACCTGGTGGCCAAGTTCGCGGGCTACGGCTTCAACAAGTCGCACGCGGCGGCCTATGCGATGATCTCGTTCCAGACCGGATGGCTGAAGGCCAATCATCCGGTGGAGTTCTTCGCCGCGTCGATGAGTCTGGACATCTCCAACACCGACAAGCTGGCGGTGTTCTATCAGGACGCGCGCCGGTTCGAGGTTCCAATCCGGGCGCCGGACATCAATGCCTCGTCCGCTGACTTCGACGTGGCCTTCGACGACGAGGGGCGCGGCGCGGTGCTCTATGCCCTGGGGGCCATCCGCAACGTGGGGATGGAGGCCATGCGGCACGTCCAGACAGTGCGCGACGAGGGCGGGCCGTTCGCGGACATCTTCGACTTCCTGGAGCGGGTGGATCCGCGCAGCGTCAACAAGCGGGCGCTGGAGAACCTGGCCCGATCCGGCGCCCTGGATTCCATCCACCCCAACCGTCGCCAGATCGTGGAGCAGGCCGACATCCTGATGGCCTATTGCCAGAGCGTGGCCGCCGAGCACGCCTCGGCCCAGGTCAGCCTGTTCGGCGGCGACCAGGCCGGCGCGGCGCGCCCGCGCCTCAAGCCCGTCGAGCCCTGGGTCGGACCCGAGAAGCTGGACGAGGAGCTGTCGGCCGTCGGCTTCTATCTGTCGGGCCACCCGCTGGAGGACATGGCCGAGGTGCTGAAACGGCGAAAGCGCGTGACCTTCGTGGCCGAGGCCCTGGGCCTGGCCGAGGCGGGGCACGAAGCGTTCAACATGGCCGGGATGGTGCGCCGCCGCCAGGAACGGGCCAGCGCCCGCACCGGCGAGAAGTTCGCCTTCGTCAGTTTCTCCGACCCCACCGGCGAGTTCGAGTGCCTGTTCCCGCCCGAGCAGTTGAGGAAGTGCCGCGAGGTGCTGGAGCCCGGCGCCGCAGTGCTGGTGCGGGTCCGGGCCAAGGCGGCGGACGGCGAAGTGCGCTTCTTCGGTGATGACGCGGTCCCCATCGATACGGCGGTGGAGAGTGCGGCCGTGGGCCTGCGCATCCATGTCTCTGCGCGGGCGGCCGAGTTGGAGGCGCTGCGCACGCGGCTGGAGCGAGCCGCCGGCGACCGGGGCGGGGAGGTGACCCTGGTCGCCTCGCTGGAGGGCCGCACGGAAGTGGATCTGAAGCTGCCGGGCCGCTACCGCCTGGACGCCTCCCTGCGCGGCGCCCTGAAATCAGCGCCCGGCGTGGTGATGCTGGAGGATGCGTGAGGATTAATTCAACTATGACCTCAGCTACACTTGCTAAGGGGCTACTTTTCGCCCTGTTGGTTTCTACGCTTATGTCCTGCACCCAAGCACCTGAAACTTATGAGCTCCATTGGTATCCTTCTGCGGGATCAGACTATGCGGAGGTGACGCCAGGCTTTCGCGATCTGGAGATGTGCAGCCGCGCAGGAGCTTCCAAAACGCTAGGGCGACTTAGCGAGCGGAATGAGCTCGTACACACGACGGAGGGATTGGCTTCGAGGACGGGAACCTACCCCTGGTTTGAATGCTCGAAGCGTTGCCGGCCTTATGCCGAAGGGGCTCGTCTTCTAGTCTGCGCTGAGATTTCCGAGTTTCGAGGTCGCGCCGCCCTCTTGCCAAATCTCCGCTGACAATCGACCGCTTAGTGATACCGGCGGATGAGGCCGACCAGTTTGCCTTGGACCTCGATCTGGTCGGGGCCGAATATGCGGGTTTCATAGGCGCGGTTGGCGGGCTCCAGGGCGATGGAGGCGCCCTTTTTCCTCAATCGCTTGAGGGTCGCTTCCTCACCTTCCACCAGAGCCACGACGATCTCGCCTGAGGACGCGGTGTCCACCCGCTTGATGACCACCATGTCGCCGTCAAGGATGCCGGCCTCGATCATGGAGTCGCCCTCGATCTCGAGCAGATAGTGCTCGCCCACGCCCAGCATGGTCTCGGGCACCGGCAGGCGATCACGCTCATCCTGTATGGCGGCGATGGGGGTGCCGGCGGCGATCTTGCCCAGCAGGGGAAGCTCGCGAGTGTCGTTGGCTGCTTCTGGGGCCGCCCCGGCCGCGACAGGCCGCCCGCCCTCGATCACGCCCGGCCTGAACCCGGCCTGGCCACGCGGCGCCCCGGCCGTCGCCTGTTCCGGCAGTTTGAGTACTTCCAGCGCGCGGGCGCGGTGCGCCAGGCGGCGGATGAACCCGCGCTCCTCCAGCGCGGTTATCAGCCGGTGGATGCCGGACTTCGACGCCAGGTCCAGCGCCTCCTTCATCTCGTCGAAGGAGGGCGACACGCCCGTCTCCTTGATGCGTTCGTGAATGAACATCAGGAGTTCGTGCTGCTTGCGCGTGAGCATCCGGCGACCTTCCTCGCGGGCCGTTCCGGAATCATTCCGGGAACAAGCCATGAACCTATGCCGATGTTCTGTAAGTGTTCTTGGTTAAAGTCAACCTAACGAGAGCAGCGCCCGCGTGGCGGCCGTCACGTCGTCCTGGCGCATCAGGCTCTCGCCCACCAGGACGGCGCGCGCGCGGGCGGCGGCCACGCGGGCCACGTCGTCCGGCGTGAAGATGCCGCTTTCGGCCACCAGCAAGGCGTTGGAGGGGCGCAGCAGCGCCAGCCACTCAGTCGTCTGCAGGTCCACCTCGAAGGTGCGCAGAGACCGGTTGTTGATGCCCACCAGATCGGCCTTGAGCGCACAGGCGCGGGCCATCTCGGTCTCGTCGTGGGTCTCGACCAGAACGTCCATGCCGAATCGCCGGGCCTCGGCCGTCAGTTCGATGGCCAGGGCGTCGTCCACCATGGCCAGGATGACGAGGATGCAGTCGGCGCCCAGGGCCCGGCTTTCCGCCACCTGCCAGGGGTCCACCAGGAAGTCCTTGCGCAGGCAGGGCAGGGCCACGGCCGCGCGGGCGGCGGTCAGATAGGCGTCGTCGCCCTGGAAACTGGGGCCGTCGGTCAGCACCGACAGGCAGGCCGCGCCGCCGGCCTCATAGGCCCGGGCGAGAGAGGGCGGATCGAAGTCGGGGCGAATCAGGCCTTTGGACGGGCTGGCCTTCTTGATTTCCGCGATCAGGGCGGGCCGATCGGGGGTCGCCTTGTCCTCCAGCGCCTGACGGAACCCGCGCGGCGGCGACGCCTGGGCGGCGAGGGCCTCGATCTCGTCCTGTGAACGCGCGGCCTTGCGGGCGGCGACGTCCTCGCGCTTGTAGGCGGCGATGCGCTCCAGAATGTCGGTCACGCGGCGGCCTCTTCCTCGTTGGTGATGCGGATCAGGGAGTCCAGGGCGGCGCGGGCGCGCCCGTCGTCGATGGCGGCGGCGGCCAGGGCTGCGCCCTGAGCGAGGTCGGCCGCCCTGTCGCTGACCACCAGGGCGGCGGCGGCGTTCAACAGCACGATGTCGCGGTACGCGCCGCCCGCGCCGTCCAGCAGAGCGGCGAGGGCGCGGGCGTTGTGGCCGCCGTCGCCGCCCATCAGATCGTCCAGGCGGGCTTCGGCCAGGCCGGCGTCGGCGGGGGACACGGTGAAGCGCCGCACCGCGCCGTCGCGCCATTCGGCGATTTCAGTCGCGCCCGTGGTGGTCAGTTCGTCCAGTCCCTGGCCATGCACGGTCCAGGCCCGCGCCGCGCCCAGCCGGCCCAGCACTTCGGCCAGGGGCTCCAGCAGGCGCGGATCATAGACGCCCATGACCTGACGCCGGGCATTGGCCGGGTTCGAAAGCGGTCCCAGGAGATTGAAAACCGTTCGGAAACCCATGTCGGCGCGGACCGACGCCACATGGCGCATGGCGCTGTGGTGGGCGGGGGCGAACAGGAAGGCGATGCCGGCCTCCTCCAGGGCGCGGCGCTGCTGGGCGGGCGAGGCGGCCAGGTTCACGCCCAGGGCCGCCAGGACGTCGGAAGAGCCGGATCTGGAGCTGACGGCGCGGTTGCCGTGCTTGGCGACCTTCAGCCCCGCGCCCGCCAGCACCAGGGCCGATGCGGTGGAGATGTTGAAGGTGTGCAGGCCCGAACCGCCCGTGCCGCAGGTGTCGATCACCTCGTAGGGCAGGTCCAGCTTGAGGGCGGCGGCGCGCATCTCGGCGGCGAAGGCGGCGATCTCCTCCACCGTCTCACCCCGGATCCGCAGGGCGGTGACGGCGGCGGCCATCTGAGCGGACGTTGGTTCGCCGCGCAGGCAGGCGGCGAAGAAGCTGCGGGCCTCGTCCGTGGTCAGGACGCGGCCGTCAGCGAGCTTGGACAGGATCGGCTTGAAAGCGTCGGACATGATCTCAGGCGGCGGCCAGGCGCCGCACGCCGGCGATGTCAAGGAAGTTGGCGATCAGGTCGTGGCCGTGTTCGGTGGCGATGGATTCCGGATGGAACTGGACCCCGTGGATGGGGCGGGTGCGGTGCGCCAGGCCCATGATCTCGCCGTCGGCGGTCCAGGCCGTGATCTCCAGCACGTCCGGCAGGCTTTCCCGCTCCACCGCCAGGCTGTGGTAGCGGGTGGCGGTGAAGGGATCGGGCAAGCCCCGGAACACGCTTTTCCCATCGTGGCGGATGGGCGAGGTCTTGCCGTGCATCAGCTGTTTCGCGCGGATCACCTTGCCGCCGAAGGCCTGGCCCATGGCCTGATGGCCCAGACAGACGCCGAATATGGGCAGGCTGTCCGGCGCCCTGGCCAGCACGTCCAGGCAGATGCCCGCCTGATCGGGCGCGCAGGGGCCGGGCGACAGCAGGATCGCATCCGGCTTCAGCGCCAGCGCCTCGTCCGCACTCATGTCGTCGTTGCGGATGACGTGCGTGGGCGCGCCCAGTTCCGCCAGATAGTGGACCAGGTTGTAGGTGAAGCTGTCGTAGTTATCGACGACCAGGATCATGACGGGACGGTTCTAGGCTGAGGGCGCGAGAAGGCCAAGCGCAATAGGCCGCGCCGGAAAGGGAAAGCTAACGGGTGCGCCCTATGCTGATCGGAGCAAAAAGCGGAGAGGGCCATGACCGAGTCCGACGCCATAGACCGTGCGCGTGCGCTGCTTGAGCCTTCGTCGGCTCGTGATCCGGCCGCAGGGGCGCTGGGCGCGGCCCTGCTGGCGGCCGTTTCGGCCCTGTTGCTGGCCGGCGCCGTGATCCTGGGGCCGGGGTTCGAGGCGGGCGCCGCCCAGCCGGGCGTCGTGCGGCCGCTGAACTGATCCTGGCCCGGCGCTTGCTGCGCCCGGGGCCATGCGCACCATTCTGACACCATCCTCCGTAGCTTTGGCCGCCGTCGTGGTTCTGGCCGGCGCCTGCGCGCCGCGTCCGCACCCCTATCCCGTGGACCAGGCGCCCTATCTGCTGCATGTGCCCGCGCCAGGGACGGATTACCGCTATCGCAGCGGATCGCAGGGCTTCGGACGGACCGGGCCGGTTCATCATGCCCCGACGCCCTATTCACAGTCGCCCTATTCACAGTCGCCCTATTCGCAGGCGCCTTATGCGCAGCCGCCTCATGGCCACTACGGCTATGGACATCCGCTTCCGCCGGAAGCGCCATACGGAGCCTGGCGCGAGCCCCACGCCCATGGCCGCGCGGACGGATACGCCTGGAGCGACCGCCGGGAATCGGTACGGGGCGGCCATGTCTATGAAAGCCGCGAGATGATGACCGAGGAGACCTGGATCGGCGGCGGCGTCATCCTGGAACGCGAGAGCCCGCGCGAACCGCACAGGCCGGGTCCGAATCCCTACGAGGCGGCGCCGGGCTATCCCGGTCCCTATGCCGAGGCGCCGCGCCGACCCTATCCGGACGCCGGGCCCGAACCGTTCTACTGATCCCGCATCAGGTGAAGCGCCAGGCTTCCTCGGCGGCGGCCTTGAGCGCGCGGGACTTGTGCAGGGTTTCCGCGTATTCGGCCTTCGGGTCGCTGTCGGCCACCACGCCCGCTCCGGCCTGGACATGCATCATCCCGTCCTTGAACAGGGCGGTGCGCAGCACGATGCAGGCGTCGATCTCGCCGCCGGAGGAGATGTAGCCTGCCGCGCCCGCATAGCCGACGCCGCGCTTCACCGGCTCCAGCTCGTCGATGATCTCCATGGCCCGGACCTTGGGCGCGCCCGACAGGGTGCCGGCGGGCAGGGCGGCCAGCAGCACGTCCACGGGATGAAGCCCCTGTCTCGCCCGGCCGGTGACGTTGGAGACCAGATGCATGACGTGGCTGTAGCGCTCCACGAAGAAGCTCCGGGTCACCTTGACCGAGGCGGGCTCGGCCACCCGGCCCACGTCGTTGCGGCCCAGATCCACCAGCATCAGATGTTCGGCCCGCTCCTTGGGGTCGGCCAGAAGTTCGGCCTCCAGCGCCTGGTCCTCCTCGGGCGTGCGCCCGCGCGGCCGGGTGCCGGCCAGGGGGCGGATGGTCAGTTCGCCGTCGCGCAGGCGGACCAGGATCTCGGGGCTGGAGCCGGCCAGCTGGAAGTCGCCGAAGTTCATGTGGAACAGGAAGGGCGAGGGATTGGTCCGCCGCAATGACCGATAGAAGGCGAAGGACTCCCCGGCGAAGGGGGCGCTGAAGCGCTGGCTGGGCACCACCTGGAAGATGTCGCCGGCGGCGATGTAATCCTTGGCGCGGCCCACCACGGCGCCGAACTCCGTTTCGGTCCGTGAACCCTGGAAGACCACGGGGACGGGCGCGCCAGGTGCGGTCCGGGGCGCGGGTTCGCGCAGGCGCGCCTCGACCGAGTCCAGACGCGCCTGGGCCGCGCGCCAGGCGGCGGCCGCGTCATCGCCGCCCGGCCAGGCGGGCGTGGCCAGGATGATCTCCTGGGCCACCCCGTCGAAGATCGCCACGATGGACGGGCGGGTCAGGACCGCGTCCGGCAGGTCCAGCGGATCGGGGTTGGCCGGGCCGATCGGCTCGAACAGCCGCACCAGATCATAGCCGAACACGCCGAACACCCCGGCGGCCATGGGCGGCAAGCCGGGGGGCAAGTCGATCCGGGCCTCGTCCACCAGCCGCTTCATCGAGGCCACGGCGCCGGGCGGCTCGGGGGCGAAGCGGTCGGCCGCGATGTCGGCGCCGCGCGCGATCTCGGCGGCGTCGCCCCGGCAGCGCCAGACCAGATCCGGCTCCAGCGTCAGGATGGAGTAACGCCCGCGCCAGGCGCCGCCCTCCACCGATTCGAACAGGAACGCATGGGGCGCGCCCCGGCCCAGCTTCAGATAGGCGGAAACCGGCGTCTCCAGGTCGTCGATCAGGCGCCGGAAGACAACCTGGGCCTTGCCGTCGCCCCAGGCCCGGATGAAGTCATCCCGGTCGGAGGACGCGGGCGTCGGGTTCATTCTTCTTCGACAGGCGCCGGTGTGACCCCCAGGGCGGTCAGGGTGCGCTCGGGCCAGGTGCGGACATTGATCTGACGGCCGGCGGCGGCGCGCACGCTGGCGCCCATGGCTTCGGCCAGCTGCATGCTGATCTGGGGCCGGGCCTGTTCGGCGCGCGGGGCCGCCAGGGCGGCGGCAGGAGGATGGATCCGGTCGATGCGGCCGATGGCGAAGGACGAGGCGGTCTGAGGGCCGGTGAAGACCTGTTCGGCGCCCTGGCTGAACAGGCCGCGCATCACCCCCTGGCCGATCTCGGCCTGCACGGCCTCGGTCTGCTGCAGCCCGGTGCGGGTGACCAGCGCGGCGCCCGCCGAGGCGGCCACGTCGGCGATGGATTCGCCGCCGCGCACCCGGGACGCCAGCTCATCGGCGCGGGCCGACAGCCGACGGCTGTTCTCGCGCTGGATCCAGCTCATGGCCAGAACCTCGCGCACCTCGTCCAGTTCGGGCATGGCGGCGGCGCGCACGTCGTCCACCCGCACCACGAAATACTGGCCCTGACCGGCGTCGATGACGTCGCTTTCGCCGCCTTCCTCGACGGTGAAGGCGCTGCGGATGACCTGCTGCGGCGCGTTCAGCGGCTGGCCGTTGGGCAGCCGGCCCTGTTCGGTGAAGGGCGGCAGGCCGATGATGCGGGCGCCGGCGGCCTCCACGGCCTCGTCCAGCGCGCCGCCGTCGCGGCGGGACTGCTCGAAACGCTCGACGGATTCATAGACGGCGCCGCGCACGGCCTCTTCGCGCAGTTCGGCGATGATCTGGTCGCGGGACGAAGCCAGGTCCGCCTCGCGGCCCGGCGTCACCGAACGGACCTGGACCACAGTCTGCCCCAGGCCGCTGCGGACCGGGTCGGAGACCTGTCCGGCCTGAAGATCGAAGGCGGCGGCGGCCACGGCCGTGTCGGTCACGGAGGACCGGGGGCGGTTGTCGTAGTCCACCGGCTGGATGTCGTGGGCCTCGGCCACCTCGGCGGCGGCCTGACCCGCGCGCAGGGCGGCGGCGATGGCGGCGGCCGTTTCAGCGTCGCGCGCCGTCAGGGTGGTGAAGGTGCGGGTTTCGGGCTGCGACAGGGATTCGCGGCGGAACTCGAAGCGTTCCTGGATCTGCTCGTCGGTGACGGCGGGCGGGGCGGCGTCGGGCGCCGGCGCGAAGACGACCAGCGAAATGGTGCGGAACTCCGGCAGGCGCAGCTGCTCGGCGTTCTCGTTCATGAAGGCGGTCAGCTGTTCATCCGTGGGGGCCGGGCTTTCGCCGACCATGGCCTGGGTGACCAGGAACCAGCTGCCGTCGCGGGTGTGCATCGCCTGGCCCGCCAGGGCGGCGCCGTAGATGCGCGGCAGCCGCAGCCCCGCGTAAAGCGAGGCGCCGTAATGCCCGGCCGCCAGCTGATCGCGGATCTCCTGTTCGAACTCCGCCTCGGTCACGCCCTGCTGGGCCAGGGCCTGGGCGTACTGGATCTGATCGAACTCACCGGTGATCTGATTGAAGAACACCGGAAATTCCCGGATCTGCTGGGCGATCAGCGCCGCGCCCGGACGGATGCCCGCGCGCCAGGTCCAGGCGAACAGGCCCTCGGCCTCGGCCAGGCTGTTGAGAATCTGCAGATGCCCGCCCTGGGTCACCAGATCCTGCATGCTGACGGACTGGCCGGACTGCTCACGGTAGTTGTTCAGTTCGCGGTCCACGACGCGGCGATACTCGACCTGGGACATTTCGCGGTCGCCGGCCTTCAGGACCGGACCGTTGGCGCCGCCGCCGCCGAAGAAGTCGGTCGTGCCGACGATCACGAAGCTGATGGCGATCAGCCCGATGAGGATGGGCGCGGCCCAGGACTTCGACAGCTTGCGGAACCAGGAGATCATGAGACGGCCTTGTGCATGGCGCGTTCCTCGCGCCTCATGGCCGTATAGGGGAGGGGGCGCGGGTCCCGCAAGCATCGACCGGGGATCGACCTTGGCTTTGTGGAAGCCCGAGCCTAAACAGCGGCCATGACTGACATCACACCGCTGATCGCCGGAAACTGGAAGATGAACGGGACCGGCGCCGCTCTGGACGAGGCGCGGACCCTTGCCCAGGCCCTGAAATCGCAACCGGCCGCGTGCCGGACGGCCCTGTGCCCGCCCGCGACCCTGGTGGAGCGCCTGGCGCGCGAGGTCGCCGGGTCGCCCGTGGAGACCGGCGGCCAGGACTGCCACGTCCAGCCGTCCGGCGCCCACACCGGCGACGTCTCGGCCGCCATGCTGGCGGACGCGGGGGCGACGCTGGTGATCCTGGGCCATTCGGAACGGCGCGCGGCGCACGGGGAAAGCGACGCCGACGTGGCCGCCAAGGTCGAGGCGGCGCTGACCGCCGGGCTGGAGCCCATCGTCTGCGTGGGCGAAACCCTGGAGCAGCGCGAGGCTGGACAGGCGGTGGCCGTGGTTCGGTCGCAGGTCGCCGGATCGCTGCCCGATGCGCTGAAGGGCAAAGCCTTCGCCGTGGCCTATGAGCCGGTGTGGGCCATCGGCACGGGCCTGACGCCCACGCTCGAGCAGATCGAGGAGGTCCACCGGGCCGTGCGCGAGGCCATGGTGGAGCGGCTGGGCGAAACGGCCCGTTCGGCGCCGATTCTGTACGGCGGGTCGGTCAAGCCGTCGAACGCGGCGGAAATCCTGAAGACGCCCGAGGTCGGCGGCGCACTGGTCGGCGGCGCCTCGCTGAAGGCCGAGGATTTCCTGGGCATCATCCGGGCGATCTAGATGGCGGACTCATAAAGAGTCATCGGAAAGTCTATTGATTTCAATACATCCGTCATCCTCGGGCTTGTCCCGAGGACCCACGGCGGAACCAGGCGCGGGCGGGCGATGGGTCGCACCCACCGTCAGAACGGCCCCGGATCGTGTGTGCATCAGCAATGGGTCCTCGGGACAAGCCCGAGGATGACGGGGCTTATAGGTTCACGATCTAACCGGCCTTCTCCGCAGCCTTGGCGGCGTTCCACAGGGCGTCCATCTCGGCCAGGTCGGACTGGTCCGGCGTGCGGCCGTCTTTCGCCAGTTCCGCCTCGATGAAGGCGAAGCGGCGCATGAATTTGGCGTTGGCGCCGCGCAGGGCGTCCTCGGGCTCGATCTCCAGCTTGCGGGCCAGATTGGCGACCACGAACAGCAGGTCGCCCATCTCCTCGCGCGCCTTGTCCAGGTCGCCCGCCGCGATCTCGGCGCGCAGTTCGGCCACTTCCTCGGCCAGCTTGTCGAACACCTCGTCGGTGGAGGGCCAGTCGAAGCCGACACGGCCCGCGCGCCGGGTCAGCTTGGCGGCGCGGGCCAGGGCGGGCAGGCCCACGGGCACGTCGTCCAGAACGCCGGACTTCTGACGCGCCTTGCGCTCATCGGCCTTGATGTCCTCCCAGCGCGCCTTCTGGTCCGAGGCGCTGCTTCGGGCCGCTTCGTCGCCGAAGACGTGGGGATGGCGCCGCTCCAGCTTGTCGGCGATGGCATTGGCCACGTCGTCGAAGACGAACAGCCCCTGTTCCTCGGCCATGCGGGCGTGGAACACCACCTGGAACAGCAGATCGCCCAGTTCGCTCTGGAGTTCGTCCATGTCGCCGCGCTCGATGGCGTCGGCCACTTCATAGGCTTCCTCGAGGGTGTAGGGCGCGATGGTGGCGAAGGTCTGGGCCACGTCCCACGGACACCCGTTCTCGGGGTCGCGCAGGCGCTCCATGATCTGGATGAGGCGGTCGATGGGGCGTGGATCGGTCATGCGACGCCACTAGCGTGATGCGCCGGCCGCTTCCAGAGCCGCGCGGATTTCGGCGTGGCGGTCCTGGGTCAGGGGATAGCCGCGCAGCACCAGGGCGGCCGCCGCCAGGCACAGGGCGGGCAGGACCGCGAACAGGATCTGCAGCCAGATCAGGGACGCTTCGCTGTTGGCGGCCCCGCGCGACGGCTCGAACCCGGCGAACTGCAGGGCGGTGAAGGTGAGGACCGAGGCGGCGTAACCCAGCTTGGACGTGGCGGTCAGGATTGAGAACAGAAGGCCGGTGCGGTCCGCGCCGTCTTCGAGCCGCACCTGATCGCTGACGTCGGCCATCATGGCGCGCAGCAGAAGATCGCCCGAGGCGAAGGCCAGGCCCACCAGCGCCACCATGACCGCCGCGACGATCATCTGGCCGCCGCCGATCAGGTCGGCCAGCAGCGGCGCGCCGAAACTGGCGGCCAGCAAGGTCACGCCGAAATAGACGCAGGCGATGGTCAGGGCGCGGTGCTTGCCCAGTTTCACGGCCAGGGCGCTCCACACCGGCGCGCCTGCCAGCCCCGCCACGAAATAGACCAGCAGCAGGATCGAGGTCTGGGCCCGCTCGAAGCCCTGGACCGCCTCGAAGAAATAGAAGAACAGCGCGCCCACTACGCCGCGCGACACGCCCAGCAGCAGGTCGGACCCCAGAAGCCGCTGCATCACCGGCAGGCGGAACAGCTTCAGATAGGCGAAACGGGGAGCCTGTTCCGCTGGCGGGCCGTGGTCCGGCTCGGGCGTGAAGGCGAAGGTGATCGCCAGGGTCACGGGCAGGGCGGCGATGATGAACCAGCCCTGCCAGCGCACGGCGGCGGCGTAGTCGCCCCAGCCCATGGACTGGACCAGAACGGGGATCAGCAGCACGGTCAAGACGCCGACGATGTTGGCCGTCTGCCACCAGCCGTAGATGCGCGAACGCTGGTCGTAGTCGCTGGACAGGGCCGAGGCCCAGCTGACCTGCGACAGGACGCTGGCGGAAAAGCCCAGGGACATGACCGTCAGCCACAGGGCCAGATAGGCGGCGCCCGATCCGGGCTTCACCATGAACAGCATGGCGACGGACAGCATCAGCACCGGCGCGGCCAGCCCCATCCACAGGCGGTAACGGCCGAAGCGGCTGTGGGTGCGGTCGATGACCATGCCCAGCGCCGGGTCCACTACAATGTCGGCGAGGCGGATGACCAGGAAGATGATCCCCACCACGCCCAGGTCCACGCCGACGTGTCCGGCGTAGAACTCGGGCAGGGTCACATAGACCGGCAGGCCCAGCGCCGCGTAGGGCAGGCAGGCGGCGGAAAAGGCGGCCAGGACGCCGTTGCTGCGGCGCGGGGCGGGGGCGGCGGGAGTCCGGGTCATGAACGTGTGCGCCCTGATCGCGCCCGAGTCGCGGCGCGCCCGCATCTGAACGCGGCCGGCCCCGACGGGCAAGCGTGTTGAGGGTGGGTATGGCGGTGCGTTCTCCCTCCCCCTGCGGGGG
>JAEZCL010000286.1 GCA_023433585.1 Pseudomonadota bacterium | reverse complement strand
GCTGCGGAGGAGGCGGCAACGTCAATGTGAACGTCAACGTCAACGCGAACGCCCATGCCGGCGCCCGCGCCGGAGCCTCGGCCGGGAGCACGATCATCGTGGGCGGCGGCGGCGCCTATTTCCAGGTGGACCAGCCCTATCCCACCACCATCCAGGGCCTGAACGTGGGCGGCCTGGCCATGAGCCGGATGGCGCGTGTGCCCTACACCGAGACCCGCCGGTCCATGCGCCGGGTGGTCATCCAGGCCGTGTGCATCGACGCCCGCGCCGTGCCGCATCCGGCCGCCCAGGTGCGCCCCGACCGCGACGTGTCCGAAAGCTATGAGGGCGAGCTGTATCGCTGCCTGGCCGGAACGCGGCTGCAGGCGACCATCGCCGAATATCTGGGCGAGATCAGCTTTGACGGCGGCGACACTCTGCAATGCGGCGCGGGCGAGGCCCTGTGGCATTCGCGCGGCGTCATCGAATGCCGCCCACAGCGCCCCGAGCGCGACTGCAACGAACGCTCGCTGCTGCGCCGCTACGGCGCGGGGGTGAAGATCCTGACGCTGTACCGGGAAGAGACCTACACCGCCTGGCGTGAGGAGGTGGTGCAGGAATCCTATGGCGAGGTGATCGGCGCGGCCATCACCCTGGACGGCGGCGTCGGCGGCCGGGTGTTCTGAACCGGCCGTTCAGCCGGGCTTCAGGCGCGGTGCGCCAAGATGGGTCCGTCGATCTGATCGACGCCTTCCTGAGTGCGACTTTGCGGCTCCGGTCCCTGTGACCGGAGCCGTTTTTCGTCCGCTCCAGTCATCGCCGGGCCCAGCCCGGTAATCCATATTCACGGAACCTTCCACGCTGGCCCTGTTCCGCTGGCGCGTATGGATCCTCGGGACAAGCCCGAGGATGACGGAGTAAGGGCGGCCTAGTCTTCCGACTCCGGGGTCACGGTGACGCGCCAGGCGGTTTCAGGCCGCAGATAGTCGGCCGCCGCGCGCTGGATGTCGGCGGGGGTGATCCGCTCCAGGTCCGCCTCCGCGCTGCGGATCGAGGCCAGACGCGAGGCTTCGTCCTCGGTCAGGCCCTGCAGCGCGCCGAGCCAGAATTCGTTGGTGTTGCGGCCGCGATGGAGCTGCTCCAGCCGGGGACGGCGGGCGCGCTCAAGTTCATCCGCATCGATGGGCCGGGCGGCCAGGTCGGCGGCGATGGCGTCCACGTCGGCGAAGAAGGCCGCCAGCCGGTCCGGCGGCGCTTCGATGGCGGCGGAGACATAGCCGTAGCCGGGGAAGGTCCGCGACGCCGTGGCGCCGGCCGACGGGGAATAGGTCACGGCCTGGTTCTCGCGCAGTTCCTCCAGCATGCGCAGGCGCATGACGGCGGCCAGGAGGCTGACCAGGCGCGCCTCGCGGATATCCTCGCGGTCCACGGCGGGCCAGGCGACGAAGGCCATGCCCTGATCGGCGCGCCCGGCGTGGCGCAAGCGGATCGGTTCAGCCGTCGGGGCGGGGAAGCGGACGTCCGCATGACGCTCATCCTCCCCGGCGCGGGCGGGCAGGGCGCCGAAGGCGGCGCCGACGACCTGGGTGGCGGTCTCGACGCTGACGTCGCCGACGATGGTGACCTCTATGGGACCGGCGGCCAGGCGATCGGTCAGCAGGGCGCGCAGGTCGTCAAGCCGGGCGGTCTCGACCTGTTCCGGCGTCGGGAAGGTCCAGCGCGGATCGCCCGAACGCAGCAGCGCCGCGCCTTCGCGCGAGAAGACGCCGCCGGGGGTGGCGCGGATCTGGTCGAAGGCCTGAGCATAGACGCCGCGGATGCGTTCGAACGCCTCGGGCCGCCACGCCGGATCGGTCAGATAGGCGGCCAGCACCTGCATCTGCACCTCGAAGTCGGCCGGGCGCGTGGCGCCGCTGAGGCGGAAGGAATCCTCGTCGATCGAGAATGTGCTGCGATAGACGTTGGCGGCCAGGGCTTCCTGAATCTGCTCGGTCGTCAGCCGTCCCAGGCCGCCCTCGATGAGCGCGCTGCCCGCCGCCCACATCGGGGAGGAATGATCCGGAGCCAGGGACGCCGCGCCGCCGCCCACATTGACCGCGATCAGGATCTGGTCGTTGCGGAAATTGGTGGGCTTGACCACCAGGCGCACGCCGTTGGCGAAGCGGATGACGGCGGTGTTCAGGTCGAGGATGTCGTGTTCATTCTCCACGGCCGAGGCGGCGCCGAAGTCGGTATAGGGCCAGGCGAGGGCGTCCTCGGCGTCGGGGGCGGAGACCTCCACGGCGCGGGATTCGGCCAGGGCGGCCAGGACCGCCGCCTCGCCGCCCTCGATGGGCGACGGGCTGGTCAGGAACAGCAGGGGACCCTGGCCCTGGAACGCCTCGACCAGGGCGGCGCTGACTTCCTCGGCGGTCAGGCCGTCCACGACCGATTCGAAGATCAGGAGGTCGGTCTGGGGCGAGGTGAAGACGTAGTCGCCGTGGGCCGAGGCGGCCAGGCGGTCGGCCAGGGACGGGGTGCGGCGGGTGCCGGCGCCGGCCACATAGGTTTCGTAGGCGGCGCGGCGCTCGGTGATCTCGCGGCGCAGCTCGGCCTCGCTGACGCCGAACTGGACGATGCGCCGCTGTTCCTGGTCGATGGCGGCCAGGGCGGCCGGCCACTGGCCGGGCCTTACGCCAGCGTAGATGGAGGCGGAGTCGATGGAATCATAATCCGTCGAGCGCCCGGCCGAGGCCGAGACGAACGGCGGGGATTCGGAGCGCGCCAGGCGGGTCAGGCGCCGGTTCAGCACCGCGAAGCCCAGGGAGCGGATCATGTCGCGGCGGCGGTGCTCCAGATGATCCCGCTCCAGGTCCGGCGGGCTGGTCCAGGCGATCTGAAGGCTGCTCTGGGCGCCCGGATCGACGAAGATGCGGGCCTCGGCCTGGCGTTCGGCGATCCGGCCCCGGTCGGGCTCGGCGCCGTCGGGGGCCGGATTGGTCCAGTCGGAGAAGGCGGCCTGGATGCGGGCCTCGATCTCGGCGGGGTCGAAGTCGCCCACGGCCACCAGGGTGGCGCGCTCGGGTCGGTACCAGGTTTCATAGAATTCCACGAACCGCTCGCGCGGCGCGGTGGACAGTATGTCGGTGTCGCCGATGGGGAAGCGGTCGGGCACGAGCTGGCCCGGCATCAGGAAGGCGTAGCGGGCACGGGCGGCGCGCAGGCCCGGCGTGTCGCGGGTGCGCTCCTCCGAGATGACGATGCCGCGTTCGCGCTCGATGGCCTCGGCGCTCAGGGCCGCCTCGCCCGCCATGTCGCGGAACACCCGCAAGGCGGTGTCCAGGGTCTCTTCGTCGGCGCGCGGCAGGTCCAGTTGATAGACCGTCTGGTCGAAGCTGGTGAAGGCGTTGGTGTCCGGCCCGAAGGCCAGGCCCAGGCGTTCGAGCGTGCGGATCAGCTCGCCTTCCGCGAAGTTGGTCGAGCCGTTGAAGGCCATGTGCTCCATGAAATGGGCGAGGCCCAGCTGGTCGTCCCGCTCCATCAGCGACCCGGCGCGGATGTGCAGGCGCAGGGACACCTGTTCCGGCGGGGTGGCGTTGCGCAGGACCGCATAGCGCATGCCGCTGGGCAGGCGGCCGAAGATGACGCTGTCGTCGGCGGGCACGTCGCTGGAAGCCTGGGGCCAGTCCGGCGCGACGACCGGGGCCGCTGGCTCCGCCGGCGGTTCGGCCGGGACGGGCGCGGTCTGGACCGAAGCTGGGCTGGAATCGCGTCCGAAGTCCGGCAGGCTGATCCCGCCGCAGGCCGCGAGGATCAGGGCGCAGCCGCCGGCGAGCAGCGGACGATAGGCCAGACGCATCGATGAAATCTCCGGACGCGGCCCCAGTGACCGGTCCGGCAGCTAAGCCGCTGACGGCGCCCTGTTCAAGGCTGGAACGCGATCAGCCGCCCGGGCGCGTGACGTAGAAGGTGGCCGAATTGCCCACCGCATTGACGCCGGTGATGACGGCGCGGCCGTGGCTGTTGATCGTCGTGTTCGCCGTGGCCGTGACGTTTCCGGTGTTCACCTGGGTGTTCGCCGCCTCCAGATAGCCGGGGCAGTTGGAGCAGGAATAGGCGGTGACGGTGTTGCCCGCCGCGTCGGCGCCCACATAGGCGTCATAGCCGCCGTTGCCCTGGAATGAGGCCTGGGCCTCGACCCCGCCGGAGTTCATCTGGGTGTTGTCGATGCGGACGTAGATGTCCTGGTTGGCCACATGGACGGCGTTGGCCGTGGCGCCCGCGTGGGACGTGACCTCGCCGAAGTCCCAGGCGGTGACGATGGATTCGGCGCGCACGCCCGCGACGTTGCCCTGGTCGGTGCGGGAGATGACCGAGCCGCCCTGATTGGCGACGGTGACCTGGTTGGCGGTGGCGCGGGCGCGGCCGGCCAGGTCCCAGGCGTTGCCCGCATTGGCGCTGGTCGTGGCCCAGATCTCGGCGCCGGTCTGGCGCTGGCGGATGGTCAGGTCCTGATCGCCCGCCGTGACGGTGGAGGCGACCACATTGCCCATGGCCTCGGCGGTGAACTCGGCCTCGTCCGGAATATATTGCAGCCCGCCCAGGGTGTAGGCCTGGGTGAAGGCGGCGCTGGTCTGGTCGATGTCGGCGGTGACCACGCCGCCGGACCCGGCCATGGCCGTGACGTTGCCGCTGGATGATGACTGCACCCGCCCGCCGGATAGCATGCGGCCCGGATCGCCGTTGACGGCGACGTCGGCGATCAGATTGACCGCGCCCACGGACTGGACGGACCGGACGCCGAGGTCGGCGCCGTAGGCCTGGGCCTCCAGCCGATTGCCCTCGAGTTGGGACGTCAGGGTGACCGGGCCTTCGGATTCGCCCGACAGATTCAGTTCGATGGTCGAGCGGCCGTTTCCGGTCATGGCCTGGGTCGAATCGACCTCGAAGCCCACGCCGTCGTCGCCCGAAGCGGAGGCGCGATTGCCCACCGCATAGGTCGAAGCGGTGATCTGATCCTCGGAATCGACCACGTTGAGGGTCTGGCCGGCGAAGATGTCGCCGCCCTGGATCTGGCCGTTCAGAACCCGGCCCGGGTCCTGTGCGCGCGCCTCAGTAGCGGCCGCGACGCACAGCGCCGTCGCGGCGATCGTGCCAGCGAGACGGGTCGGCGCGAGTCTGTGCATTGTTCGCATCCGTGTTCTGATAAGCGGGATAATAGCCGCCCGTGGGGCCGACGGTGGCGCCGGACAGCGGGTCGTTGGCGGCGTTCAGGCAGACTTCGGGGCCGGGCGCGCCGTAGAGGTTGGCCATCATCTCCAGCACCGCGCGCTCCACCAGGGCGCGCACGGCCAGCTGGACCGGTTCGAAGCCGCCCTGTCCGGCCGAGATGTCGAAGACGTTGCCGTTCAGGAAGTCGAACACCCCGGCCGAAATCTCGCGGCCGATGATCTGCTTCTGATACGAGATGACGTCCACCACCTCCATCGAGGTGGTCTGGACCATGCGCAGATCCAGGGCGACGTTCATGACGAACACCCGGCGGCTGACGATGCCCGAGCCGCCGGTGTCGGTGTCCACCTCGCCCCCGGCGATGTCGAACCCGGCCGAGCGGATGTTGTAGTTCACCTCGGTGATGCCGCCGACGATGTAGAAGTCCGAACCGGGCACCTGACCGGCCAGGATCTGGCGGAACGGGGGCGCCTCGGGGCCGCCTTCCTCGCCGATCAGGCGGTTGTTGGCGTAGCGCAGCTCCAGCTCCGACACCGAGGTGTCGTAGCGTTCGACCATCCGCGCGCCCGCCTTGGCCAGGGCCGAGAAGGCCATCAGGGACGCGCCCTGGGTGATCTGGCGTCCGCCGTCGGAGGAGACCGTGCCGGTGTAGTCGCTGATCCGGCCCACGGCGATGCGCGGCGACGGCAGGTCATAGCGCCGGGCGTAATCGGCCAGGCAATAGAGCGCCGTGGAATAGGGCGTCGGGTTCGCCGTCACCGGAGCGTTGCCGATGGGCGTGGCGTAAAGCCCGTTCGAACCGGCCGATGAACTGACGCAGCCGGCCAGCAGCGCCGCCGCGCCGACGGCGGCGACCAGCGGCCGGAGGCGCCGGTTGTGCTTAATTGTCGCCATCGAGGTTCAGCGTCCCGTTCAGCGCGGTTCCGGCGGTGATGTCGCCGGTGTTGGTCTGGGTGGAGTTGACGATCACGGTGTTCCAGTTGCCCTGGACCACCACGTTCAGGCTGTTGCCGATGGCGGTGGCGCCGGCGATGCCGGTGGAGCCGTTGCCGGCGCCCGAGTAGGCGCTGGCCGCGCCGCCGGAAGCCTGGGAATAGGCGCTCGCCCCGGACTGGATGATGCCGTTGACGATCAGGCGGTTGCCGTTGACGTCGCGGGTCGAGCCGGTGGTCGGACGGGCGGTGGTGTAGCGCGCGCCCTGATAGCCCGCCTGGAACTGGGCCGCGCCCGAGGATCCGGCCGACTGAGCGGCCGCCATGCCCGGCGCCGCCAGGGCCGCGATCCCGAGGATCATGGCCGCCTTCGAGATCATTTCGCCTGTCATTTCGACGCTCCCGGCGCGAACAGAGTGAACAGGTTGGAAAGCAACCCTCGTGCCAAAGTGGAGCAGGGTTCTTAAGAACCGCTTGATACAGCGACGGCGGACACGCATTTGATGACAATGAATTCCGATCCTTCCGCCGCGCCGCCGAGCCCGCCGCCGCCGCCCAAGCGCGAGCCGGTGTTCAACGCGCCGGCGCTGGCGCTGCTGCTGGCCGCGTCGATCGTGGGCGGCTACTGGCTGCAGAGCGGGCCGCACGAGATGGCGGCGAATTATCGCCTCGGCCTGATTCCGGCCCGCCTGGCCCAGGGCGAGATCATGGGGCTGTTCACCCACATGCTGGTTCACGGCGGCTGGATGCACGCGATCATGAACGCGGTTGGCGCCCTGACCTTCGCCGCGCCGGTGGCCCGGCTGATGGGCGGCCTGAAGGGCCTGATCGGATTCGTTTCTCTTTATATTGTGTGCGGCGTGCTGGCGGGGGGCGGTTACGCCTTGCTGCATATGGACGGCATGACGCCGCTGGTGGGCGCCTCGGGGGCGGTCTTCGGCCTGATCGGGGCGGCGACGCGGCTCCTGGGCGGGGGCGGCCGCGTGCTGGCCCTGACCGATCGCCGGGTGGTGTCGGCGGCTCTGGCCTGGACCGGCGTCAATGTCTTCATCGGGCTGACCGGCTTCGCGCCGGGCATGCAGGGCGCGTCCATCGCCTGGGAAGCCCATGTGATCGGCCTGGCCGCCGGCCTGATTCTGATCGGCCCCTGGGCGCGCCTGTTCGGGCGGCGGCCCATGGCGCCGGAGGCTCCGTTTGCTTCCGAGCCGCATATGAGCGACCCTTCGTCTCGAGACGGCCCCTGGGCCTGAAGGTCCGCCCGGCCGCTTCTCTGACAGTAAGAGATGGAGGAGGGCCGAGACCGTGCTTGTCGCCGAGATCCTGAAAACAAAGGGAGACGCCGTCTTCACCCTGGAGCCGGACGAGACCATCGCCGTCGCGGCCGCGCAGCTGGTCGACCGACGGGTGGGCGCCCTGATCGTCTGTGAGGCCGACCGGGTCATCGGGGTGCTGTCCGAACGGGACATCGTGCGCGCCGTCGCCCGTGCAGGCGCGCCGGTGCTGGACCAGCCGGTGCGCGACCATATGACGGCCGAGGTGGTCTTCGCCGAGCCGGGCGAGGGGGTCGACGTGCTGATGAGCCGCATGACCGACCGGCGAATCCGTCATCTGCCGGTGCTGAAGGACCAGAGGCTGTGCGGCGTCGTGTCCATCGGCGACGTGGTCAAGTGCCAGATCGACGACGCCACCCGCGAGGCCGAAAGCCTGAAAAGCTATATTCTGGCGGGGTAGGGCGCGGATCGGCCGGGAGTCCGCCGGAATCACGAAGATTCTTCGTCGGGGTGCTTGCGTCCTCGGGGGGGCGTCCGTATATCGACGCCTCGCTCGGAGACGGGCGGACCCCGGAAGTTCGGGACCGTAAGGTCGCGGCGCTCCGGCGGGGGCGAGGGATCGAAAAATCCCTTGCTTTTCGAAACGGTCCGACATAGTCTCCGCGCTCCAATCGAATCGTCCAACAGTTCTGAGGGAAGCCCCTCCGCTTCTCTGGGCGATTTTTTGCGGTCTGATGGGGCGGTGTCCCGGCGGGCGGCGAAATGGCTGAGAGGCCCGATTGACTCCGGAGAAGGCGATCTCTAGATAGCCGCCTCCCGCCGCTCCCAGGAGCGGCGCCGCACAGAGAAGTTCTTTTCTGAAAAGAACGGCTTGACGCGGGGGCCGGGGCGACTAAACAGCCGCCTCCGCCGCCTTCGGGCGGCGCTGTCGAAAAGAGGATCTTTCTTCGGAAGGGCCGCTTGACACGGAAAACCGGGGCGACTACATCGCCGCCTCCGCCGTCACCGGGCGCTAAACGGTGGGATCGCTCCGGCGGTTCACGGTCTTTGAAATCGTTGATCTGGAAAGAGAAACGCAGGCGGCGGTGTCCTGGCGATAACCCTAGAGGTTATCTCGACACTGACATCTGCGGTCTTTTTGAAAAGACATACCATGTAACCGGTCTTCGGATCGGTGAACGTGGGATCTCGTCAAGAATACGTAGAACTAATGCCAACCGGTCTTCGGACTGGTGATGCTTAGGTCAGAAGTCAACTCAACCTGAGAGTTTGATCCTGGCTCAGAGCGAACGCTGGCGGCAGGCCTAACACATGCAAGTCGAACGAACTCTTCGGAGTTAGTGGCGGACGGGTGAGTAAC
>JAEZCL010000268.1 GCA_023433585.1 Pseudomonadota bacterium | reverse complement strand
CGTCCGCTCCACAAGCCCACTGCCAGACCCGCCAGATAAGCGGCTCCCAGCGCTGTTGTCTCTTGCTCCTCCGGCAAGGTAACCGTCCCGCCCAGCACATCGGCCTGGAACTGCATCAGGAAACGGTTGCGCACCATCCCGCCATCGGCCCTCAGCTCGCTTAACCGGATGCCCGATTCGCGCTCCATCACCCGGATGACATCAGCGGCCTGGAAGGCCACCGCTTCCAGCGCCGCCCGAACGATATGGGCCTTGCGCGTTCCGCGAGTGATGCCCGTGATCATGCCGCGCGCATCCGGATTCCAATGCGGCGTACCCAACCCGTTAAAGGCGGGAACAAAATACACGCCGTCCGTATCCGGCACCGATGCCGCCAGCGCCTCCGATTCGGAAGCATGGCCGATTAACGACAAGCCATCCCGCAGCCACTGGACGACCGCTCCGGCTGTAAAAACGCTGCCCTCCAGCGCATAAACCGTTCGGCCCTCCGCTTGCCAGGCGATGGTCGTCAGCAAGCCATTTTGCGACTCCTTCGGCTCCTCGCCCGTGTTCATCAGCAAAAAGCAACCGGTTCCATAAGTGTTCTTCAGCATACCTTCCTTATGGCAAGCCTGCCCAAACAGCGCGGCCTGTTGATCCCCGGCTACTCCGGCAATAGGCACCGACCGGCCACTTGCAGCTACATCTGCCCAGCCGAAGATACCGCTCGACGGCAATACCTCCGGCAGCATGGCGGCAGGAATGCCGAAGATGCGGCACAATTCCTCGTCCCACGTCAGCGTGTGAATATTAAACAGCATGGTCCGGGAAGCATTGCTGGCATCTGTGGCATGCACCTTGCCGCCGGTCAGGTTCCAGATCAGCCAGCTGTCCACGGTTCCGAACAGTACCTCGCCCCGCTCCGCCCGGTCGCGCAAGCCCGGCACATGGTCAAGCAGCCATGCCAGCTTGGTTGCCGAAAAATATGGATCGATCACCAGCCCGGTTCGTGAGCGAATCTCCTCCGTCAGTCCCCTTGCCTTTAACTCGGCGCACAATGCCGCCGTCCGGCGGCATTGCCAAACAATCGCCGGATGCACCGGCTTGCCCGTCGCCCGATCCCAGACCACCACCGTCTCGCGTTGGTTGGTAATGCCGATCGCCAAGAGCTCACCCGACTCCCGGCTCACAACCTCCTCCATTACGGCACGCTGCGTCTGCCAAATCTCCTCGGCATCATGCTCCACCCAGCCATTCTCGGGAAAATATTGCCTGATCTCCCGCTGGGCCGTTGCAACTGCCCGGCCCTCGTTGTCAAACAGCATCGCCCGGCAGCTTGTCGTGCCTTGATCCAGAGCCAATATAAATTGCGGCTTCCCCATTCGTTTCGATCCTTTCGTTAAGCACGTTCCTGTTCAATCACGGCAAAAGCTCCGGCCGTGCTGCGGGTATGGGTGATGCTGACATGGACATGGACGGCATGCGGGGTTAACCCCAGCTTGGCCAGCACGGATGCCGCTATCCGGCCCGCAGGCCGTCCTGCAGCATCCGGCAGCACCTCCAAATCATGAAAGCCCAAATCCTTGCCAAAGCCCGTTCCCAGCGCCTTGGCGAGCGCCTCCTTGGCGGCGAACCGTCCGGCGACAAACTCGGCGGCATTGCCGCTGCGCGTGAGGAGATAATCCCGCTCGCCCTCGGTCAATACCCGGGTGAGAAAACGCGCGCGCGCGGTACTTTGCAGAATCCGCTCCACCCGATCGATTTCCGTCATATCCATTCCAATTCCTATGATCACGGGCGGCTCATCCTGTTCTATTTTTTAAAAAGATCGATGTAGCAATAGTTCCCGCTGGGTGACTCATCATACCCGATGCTGCGCACCGAGCTGAGCGGAATAAAATGCACGCTGCCTCCGGGCTCTTCATCCCGAAAGGTGATAACCTTGAGCGCATGGTCAAAACCGATAACCGCACCGTGCAGCTCATTGCCGCTGGTCCCCACGGTCACCGTCGAACCCTTGCCGATCAGATGGCGGACCAGATCCGTAAAAGTCAAAGCCTCCATAGCTACCCCTTCTCCCATCCGTGATCCGGCTTAAATTCCGGGAATATCCACGCGTTTGTGGCTTGTGCGCAAGTAGATGCTCTCCAGCTTGGCTTTTACTTCCAGCGCAATTTCCTTGCCCTCCAGATAGGAGCTGTTGTCCTCATAAGTGATGCCCAGCTCGCCTTCATCGGTCTGGTTCTCCCAGAGACCGGCAGTCGGAGCTTTGTCCAGGATGGCACCAGGCACACCGAGGTATTGGGCAACTTGACGCACCTGCCGTTTGTTCAGCGATTTGAGCGGAGTGATATCCACAGCGCCGTCGCCCCACTTGGTGAAGAAGCCGGTTACGGCCTCGGAGGCATGGTCGGTCCCGACCCCCAGCAGATTGTCCGCTGCAGCGAGCGCATATTGAATCACCATCCGGGTACGGGCCATGATGTTGCCCTTGCCTTCCTTCACCAGGCTTTTGCCGGTGCCTGCGCCCTGCAGCGCTTTGTCGGCCTCCAGGACAATTTGGTCCACCGAGGCTTTAATGTTGGTTTCCGCCTTGTGCGCAAGCTTGAAGGCTTCCGCCACCGAGTAGCTGTCGGAGATGTCAACCTGCTCCCCATAGGGCTGGAATACGCCCAGCGTGATGTACTTGCGCCCTTCCTCGCTCGTCAGTTCATCGGTCGCCCGCTTGCACAACCCCGCCGCCACCGCACTGTCGATGCCGCCGCTGATGGCGATCAGCAAGCCGCCGGCACCCGCTTTTTTAACATACTCCTTCAAAAAGTTGACGCGGCTTTGAACCTCTTCCTCCACATCAATGGTGGGCTTCACGCCGAGCTCGGCGATAATTTTCTGCTGCAGCTCCATACTCCTCATCCTTCCTTCTTCTAAGTTCACAAGCGTTTGTGTCTCATTATACCAAAAAAATCAAGGACAAGCTTGACATCGCATGGCAGCACAAAGAGAACGCAAAGGAGGTATGCTCTGATTTGCTTTGACATGCTCCCCTTTGCTTTAACATGTTCCCCTTTGCTTTAACCCGCTCCGCCGCCGTACTAAGGATGCTCTTCGAAATAACGTGCGACAAGCCATTCGAACATTCCTCATCTGGAATTAAGTGCGTATACGCACTTAATGGGGGCTTTTCGTGGGCCATGGGAGCATCTAAGTGGAAATTCGCAATTAATTCGCCCCGTTTACCTTCCTTTTAGCCCAAACCGCCCCAACTAAATGCGGATTTCCACTTAATTGGGGAAAGTGAGCATGTACGCGGTCAACTAAGTGCGCCTACGCACTTATTT
>JAEZCL010000205.1 GCA_023433585.1 Pseudomonadota bacterium | reverse complement strand
GTCATCAAGACCGCCAAGCGCCTGGGCGTGCGCACCATCGCGGTCTATTCCGACGCCGATCGTGAGGCGCTGCATGTGCGCATGGCCGATGAGGCTGTGCATATCGGCGCGTCGCCTGCCAAGGAGTCTTATCTCCAGATCGACAAGATCATTGCCGCCTGCAAGCAGACAGGCGCAGAGGCAGTGCATCCGGGCTATGGCTTCCTCTCTGAGAACGCCGCCTTCGCCGCCGCTCTTGAAAAAGAAGGCATTATCTTTGTCGGGCCGCCGCCCAAAGCCATCGAGGCGATGGGCGACAAGATCACGTCCAAGAAGCTTGCGGCGGAGGCGGGCGTCTCCACCGTGCCCGGCCACATGGGGCTGATCGAGACGCCGGAGGAGGCCGTCAGGATCGCCCGCGAGATCGGCTATCCGGTCATGATAAAGGCGTCGGCGGGCGGCGGCGGCAAGGGCATCCGCGTGGCCCATTCGGACGCCGACATGGCCGAGGGCTTTTCCGCCGTGAAGGCCGAGGCGAAGAACGCCTTTGGCGACGACCGGGTGTTTCTGGAGAAATTCATCGTCGACCCGCGCCACATCGAGATCCAGGTGCTGGGCGACAAGCATGGAAACGTCATCCACCTGTTCGAGCGCGAATGCTCGATCCAGCGGCGCAACCAGAAGGTCATCGAGGAGGCGCCGAGCCCGCTTCTGGACGACGCCACCCGCGCCGCCATGGGCGCCCAGGCCGTCGCCCTGGCCCAGGCGGTGAACTACGCCTCCGCCGGCACGGTGGAGTTCGTGGCCGGTCAGGACAAGTCGTTCTATTTCCTTGAGATGAACACCCGTCTTCAGGTGGAGCATCCGGTGACGGAGCTCATCACCGGTGTCGATCTGGTGGAGCAGATGATCCGTTCCGCCTGGGGTGAAAAGCTGGCGCTGACCCAGAAGGCCCTGAAGATCGACGGCTGGGCCATCGAGAGCCGCATCTACGCCGAGGATCCCTATCGCGGCTTCCTGCCCTCCATCGGGCGGCTGGTGCGCTACGAACAGCCGGACGAGGGCGAGCACCCCGACGGCTATGTGGTGCGCAACGATTCCGGCGTCCGCGAGGGCGACGAAATCTCGATGTTCTACGACCCCATGATCGCCAAGCTGTGCGCCTGGGCGCCCACCCGCGAGGGGGCGATCGAGGGCATGGCCAGGGCGCTGGAGGACACGCACCTGGAGGGCCTCGGCCACAACGTTCCCTTCCTGGCGGCGGTGATGGACCAGGACCGCTTCCGCTCGGGCGACCTGTCCACCAGCTACATCGCCGACGAGTTTCCCGACGGTTTCGACGGCCTGCCGCCGGACGACTTCGGGCGCGACGTGATGGTCGCGTCGGCCGTAGCCATGAACGAGGTTCTGGCCGAGTTGGCGGGCGACCCTTCCGACCGCACCGACTGGGCCGTGCTGATCGGCCAGGACCGCGTGGCCGCGTCCCTGGGCTATGACGAGGACGAGGCCCTGGTCATCGCGCTGGACGACCAGGACCGGGCCGTCACCCTGTCCGAGATCGACTGGCGCCCCGGCCTGGCCCAGTTCCGCGCCGTGCTGGACGGCCGCCCGTTCACGGCGGAGGTCAGGCGCGCGCCCGACGGCTTCGACATCCGCCACCGGGCGTCCCGGGCGCGTGTGCGGGTGCTGGCGCCCCACATCGCCGACCTCTACGCCCGCCTGCCCGAAAAGGCGGCGCCGGACACCTCCAAGCTGATCCAGTCGCCCATGCCGGGCCTGGTGGTCTCCATCAACGTCGCGCCGGGCCAGGCGGTGAAGTCCGGCGAGGCCGTGGCCGTGATCGAGGCCATGAAGATGCAGAACATCCTGCGCGCCGAAACCGACGGCGTGGTCAAGGCCGTCGGCGCCGCTGCGGGCGACAGCGTCGCGGCCGACGACGTGCTGGTGGAGTTCGAGTGATAAGACGCTTCGCCTCGGGCGTCAGCGTGTCCGCCCTGTTCCTGTCCCCCAAGGGGCGCATCGATCGGCGGCCGTTCGCCGTCGGGGCGGTCGTGCTGGTGGCGATCCTGGCCCTGTTCCAGTGGCTGGCCGTCGGCGAATGGTGGCATGTGACCGTCGGCTGGGTGTTCTATCCGGCCTGGGTCTATGGGGCGGTCTGCGTCCTGGCCAAGCGGCTGCATGACCGGGGACGCAGCGGCTGGTGGGCTGCGGGCGTTCTGATCGCCTTCAATTTCGTCTGGCCTGTCCCCGATACGCTCATCAGCATTCCGGCCCTCATCATCGTCGGCTGGGCGGCCGTCGAGCTGGGCTGGATGCAAGGCGAGGAAGGGGCGAACCGACATGGCCCAGCCCTAGGTGCAAGCCGCTGATTTTACTCATCCGAACCCATAATTTCCGTCATCGCCGGGCCTGTCCCGGCGATCCATACGCGCCGCCAGGGCAAGGCGAGCCCGGCACGTTCGGTGTGTATGGATTCCCGGCACAAGGCCGGGAATGACGGAGGTAAGAATATGAGTCCCCTACTTAACCCTCTGACCGTTACGGCGTGTTGCGCGGCGGCAGGGTTGAGGCCGCGCGCACCATCTGCACGAACTCGGCCCGTTCGCCATAGGGGTCCTCGCCCCGCGCGCCCTGGGCCAGCTCCAGGATCTGGTCCCAGCCATAGCCGGGCGCCATCCACGGATCGCGGCGCAGGGTCTGGCCGAACGCCGCCACGGCCATGGCCCATCGGGTGCTTTCCAGCGCGCGGCCCGACGGCGGGCCGGACACCGGCGCCTGCATCAGCATGGATTCCCCCTGGCCCGGCAGCTTGTAGCGCACCTGGACGAAGGCGATCTCGTCGGACGTCGATGCAGGGGCAGGGCGATTGTCGTAGCGCCGCTCGCTCATCTGCACGGGGCCGCCCACCGGCGTGATCTCGTACAGCGCCGTCACCGAGGCGCCCGAGCCGACCTCGCCCGCGTCCACCGCGTCGTTGTTGAAATCCTCTTCGTTCAGCAGGCGCGTCTCATAGCCGATCAGCCGCCATTCCGCGACCTGGGCGGGGTTGAACTCCACCTGGATCTTGACGTCGTCGGCGATGGGGAAGGCGCCCCGGTCGAAGGCCGGGCCGAACAGCCGCCGCGCCTCGTTCAGGCTGTCCACATAGGCGGCCGTGCCATTGCCCGCCTGGGAAATGGTCTGCATGCGGGTGTCCTGATAGTTGCCGCGCCCGAAGCCGTAAACCGACAGATAGATGCCGCTCGTGCGTTGCAGCGACACATAGTCCTCGATGGAGCGGTTGTCGGTCACGCCCACGTTGAAGTCGCCGTCGGTGAACATCAAGATGCGGTTCACGCGGTCCGCCGCGTAGTTCACCCGCGCCTGGTCATAGGCGTTGGTCATGCCCGTGGCGCCCGCCGTGCCGCCGGATGCGTGCAGGCTCTCGACCGCACAGCGGATGCGCAGCTTGTCGGTTCCGGGCGTGGGTTGCAGCGTCGTGCCCGCGCCCTCGGCGTAATAGGTCACCGCCACCGTGTCCTGGGGCCGCAGCCGGTCGATGATGAGGTTCATGGACTGCTGAGCCAGCCCCAGCTTGTCCGGGCTGTTCATCGAGCCGGACACGTCCACCAGGAAGGTCAGGTTCAGGGGCCGCCGCTCATCCTCCGGCAGTTCGTAACCCTGAAGCCCCACATGCAGGATTTGGCGTCCTTCGGCCCAGGGCGAATCCGTCAGGGCCGTGGTCACGGCGAACGGCTCGTCGGCCGAGGCGGGCCGCGTGTAGCCATAGTCGAAATAGTTGATCATCTCCTCGACCCGCACCGCGTCCACCGGCGCCGAGCGCCCCTCGTTGATGAACCGGCGCACGTTGGAATAGCTGGCCGTGTCCACGTCGATGGAGAAGGTCGAGACCGGCTCGTCCGCCGTGCGCCGCACCGCGTTGGGCGTGGCCTCAGGATAGGACTCCGGCGTTCCCGGCGCGGGGCGGACAACGGGCGGTCGGGGTCCGGGGACGATGACCGGCGGACCGGAATATTCGACCCGATCCTGCTTCATCGCGGGCGAGATGGGCAGCGTCACCGGCGGTGGCGGCGCGGGCGGAGGCGGGGGCGCGGCCATCCCGACCACAGAGCCGCCGTTGCGCCCCGAAGTCGTGGCGAAGCGCTGACGGATGTTCACCGGCTCCTTGTAGATGTCGATGCCCAGGGCCGCGCACGCCGCCCGGGTCGGTTCGCCGTCTCCGGCTGCATAGGTGCGCCCCTGAGGCGTTGTCTGGGGCGGCGTCTGGGCCGTGGCGGCGGCGGTCAGGCCAAGGCAGGCCACAAGGCAAATTCCGGTTCTCAAGCGCCGTGATGCGAACATCTCAATCTCCCGACTGTCCCCTGTGCGGCCATGAGACACGCCATTGTTCGGCGAAACTGTGGCCGAAGCCCGCCATTCCGACAAAGGCGGAATTTGTCGGCGGGTGTGCGAGGCTGGTTATATGCTCATCTGATCCCGCGACGTTTCAGGGAATAGCGCCATGGCCGACGTGTCTTCCGGAATGGACCTGGTGCATGCCGTCGCGTTGCTGGGGGCTGCGGTGGTGGCCGTGCCCATCTTCCGCAAGCTGGGGCTGGGTTCGGTCCTCGGCTATCTGGCGGCGGGCCTGCTGATCGGCCCGTTCGGCCTCAGCCTGTTCAACGATCCCGAGACGATCCTGCACTTCGCCGAACTGGGCGTGGTGATGCTGCTGTTCCTCATCGGGCTGGAGATGCGGCCGTCCAAACTGTGGGGCCTCCGGCGCGAGATCTTCGGCCTGGGCGCCTTGCAGGTCAGCCTTTGCACCCTGCTTCTGACCGGGGTGGGCATGGCCTTCGGCTTCTCGCCCACCGTGGCCCTGATCGGGGCGGCGGGGTTTGTCATGTCCTCCACCGCCGTCATCATCCAGATGCTGGACGAGCGCGGCGAACTGATGGAGCCGCACGGCCAGAGAGCGGTCTCCATCCTGCTGTTCGAGGATCTGGCCATCGTGCCGCTGCTGGCGCTGGTGGCGTTCCTGGGCGTCGCCGCCGGGGGCGATGCGGGCGCCGAGGCGGCTCGGCCGCTCTGGCTGGTGATCGCCATCGGCCTTGCGGCCATCGCCGCCCTGGTGGCGGCGGGGCGCTATCTGCTGAACCCGCTGTTCCGCATCCTGGCCAACACCGGCGCGCGCGAGGTGATGACGGCGGCGGCCCTGCTGGTGGTGCTGGGTTCGGCCCTGTTCATGCAGGTGGGGGGCCTGTCCATGGCCATGGGCGCCTTCCTGGCGGGGGTGCTGCTGTCGGATTCCACCTTCCGGCATCAGCTGGAGGCCGACATCGAGCCGTTCCGGGGCCTGCTGCTGGGGCTGTTCTTCCTCAGCGTGGGCATGTCGCTGGACTTGTCCGTCGTGCTGTCGGACTGGGTCCTGATCGCCGCCGGGGTCGCGGCCTACATGGTGGTGAAGGGCCTGGGCATCTACGGCGTGGCCCGCCTGTTCAGAGCCTCCCGCGCCGAGGCGCTGGAGCGCGCCGCCCTGTTCGCGCAAGGCGGCGAATTCGCCTTCGTGCTCTACGCCTCGGCCCTGGCGGTGGGCGTGTTCGACACGCGGACCAGCGCCCTGATGACGGCGGTGGTGATCCTGTCCATGGCCCTGACGCCGCTGGTGACCATCGCCGTCACGCGCTTCTTGCTGCCGGAGGACAACGGCCTGTCTCCCGACGACGCGGACGGGGTCGAGCGCGCTGACGGCCTGCACGGCCGGGTCCTCATCATCGGTTTCGGCCGGTTCGCCCAGGTGGTCAGCCAGCCGCTGCTGGCCCACGACGTGGACGTCACCATCATCGAGAACGACGTGGAGATGATCCAGGCCGCCGGTGATTTCGGCTTCAAGGTCTATTACGGCGACGGCACGCGGCTGGACGTGCTGCGCGCCTCCGGCGCCGGGACGGCCGAGGCCGTGCTGGTCTGTGTCGACAAGCCCGAGGCGGCGGATCACATCGTCGAACTCATCAAGGGCGAGTTCCCCCTGACGCGGCTCTATGCGCGGGCCTATGACCGAGGCCACTCGCTGCGACTGGTCAAGGCGGGCGTGGACTATGAGCTGCGCGAGATCTTCGAATCGGCCCTGAAGTTCGGAGGCAAGGTCCTGTCCGACATGGGGCTCAATGACGACGGGGTGGCCGAGACCATCGAGGACGTGCGCCGCCGCGACGAAGAGCGCTTCGCCCTGCAGATGGCGGGCGGGCTCAGCGCGGGCCGGGGCCTGATGCGCAACAACGTCGCCACGCCGCGCCCCGCGCCCTATGTGCCGCCCAAGCGCGAAGCCGCCGCCCTCAGCGAAGAGACCGCCGAGGTGCTGGACGATGACGGCGAGACGGCGAGAAAACCTGAGCAGCCATGAAAAAAGGGCGGCGCCCCCGTCGGGAGGCGCCGCCCTGATGCGGCCCTGTGCGGGCCGCGCGGTTCGTCAGCCGGCTTGCGCGGCCGCCAGCGCCACGCGCGCCTGCAGGTGTTCGTCCTGGCCGATGGCGCCCGAGATGGCGTTGAAGCGCTCCAGGGTCAGGCCCGATTGGTCGATGGCGGCGGCCATCTGGGCCTGCTGCTCCTCGTTCGGCGCCTGGCCGTTCAGCGACTGGGCGATCGGGGTGATGGCGGCCATGGCCTGGGCGAACTGGCCAGCCTCGGCGTCGGTCACGCTCGCGCCGACCGATCCGGGGGTCGACGGCGTGGCCGAGGCCACCGCGATGCGCGCGCGCAGCATCGCGTCGCCGGACACCGCCTGTGAGATTTCGTTGAAGCGGTCGATGGTCAGGCCGGATTGCTCCACGGCGCCGGCCATTTCAGCCTGTTGCTCCGGCGTCGGCTGGCCGCCCTGAATCTGCTGGGCCACCGTCTGCAGGCGGTCCATGGCGCCGGCGAAGGCGCGCAGTTCGCCGTCGGTGAAGCCGGCGGCGGGGGCTTCGGCGGCGGGCGCCGGAGCGGCCGGAGCCTCGGCTTCCTGAGCCATGGCGGCTCCGGCGAACAGGGCGGCGGAAGAGACGGCGGCGATGAGCTTCAGACGCATGAATGGTCCTTTGGATGTCCACTCGGTCCGGACAGAACCGCCGCACGCGAACAAAGGTTCACGACTCCCCGTGCGAATGTGGAATTAAATCAATGGGAAGGTGAGAGGGATCGTGACGATAACCTTACCCGTCGCCTGCATGCAACTAAGGCGGCGATTTGGCGGGGGGTTTCCGGAAAAACGCTGGAATTCTCGCCTGCTAGCTCCGTCCTCCACAGTCTCGCCGCGAGAGCGCCACGACACGGCGCCGTGCGCGCATCCCGGCCGCGACGATGCCCCCGCGCCTTTGCCATGCGGTCGAATCGACCGGAATCACCTAGGATGGCCGTCTTCGGACACGGCGCGCGGGTCGGCCGGATCGATCCGGCTTCGGGAGCGTGAGCATGCCTGGGTTCTACGAATTCTTCGCCGGCGGGGGCATGGCGCGCGCGGGGCTGGGTCCGGGCTGGACCTGCCTGTTCGCCAATGATTTCGACCCCAAGAAAGGCTTCGCCTATCAGGCCAACTGGGGCGTCGGCGGAGAATTGACCGTCGGCGACATTCGCCGGATCACCGCCGACGCCCTGCCGGGCCGGGCCGACCTGGCCTGGGGTTCGTTCCCCTGCCAGGATCTTTCGCTGGCCGGCGCCGGCGCCGGACTCGACGGCGAGCGATCCGGGACGTTCTACGCCTTCTGGGACTTGATCGTGGGCCTGGCGCGGGCGGGCAGGGCGCCCGCGATGGTGGCCGTCGAGAACGTCTGCGGCGCCCTGACGTCGCACGGCGGCAGGGATTTTGAGGCCATCTGCGGAACCTTCGCACGATCCGGCTACCGTTGCGGCGGCCTGGTCATCAATGCGGACCTGTTCGTGCCGCAATCCCGGCCGCGCCTGTTCGTCATCGGCCTGCGCGAGGATGTCGAAGCGCCGCCCGGACTTCTGTCGCCCGGTCCGATCGAACCGTTCCATCCCCGCGCGCTGCGCCGGGCCGTCGACGCGCTTCCGCAAGCCCTGCGCGCCGGTCTCGTCTGGTGGAACGTGCCCACTCCGGCGCGTCGCGTCGGCGCCTTCGCCGATCTCATCGAGGATCGGCCCGACAGCGTCCCCTGGCATAATCAGCTGGAGACAAAGAAGCTGCTGGACATGATGTCGCCGGTGAACCTGGCCAAGGTCGAGGCGGCCAGGCGCGCCGGCCGCCGCATGGTGGGAACCGTCTATCGCCGGACCCGCCTGGACGACGCCGGCGGCAAGGTCCAGCGCGCCGAGGTGCGGTTCGACGACGTGGCCGGCTGCCTGCGCACCCCCGCCGGCGGCTCCAGCCGCCAGATCATCCTGGTGGTGGACGGCCACCGGATCCGCTCCCGCCTGATTTCGGCGCGCGAGACGGCCAGGCTGATGGGGCTGGATGACGGCTATCGGCTGCCCGCCAACTATAATGACGCCTATCACCTGACCGGCGACGGCGTGGCCGCGCCGGTCGTCCGGCACCTGGCCCGGCATATCTTCGAGCCGGTGGCCGAGGCGTCTTCGTCGGCCCGCGCGGCGGCCTGACCCGCGCCATGCGGCCGTCCTCGCATCCACGGCCGGTCTCGTTTACATGACGCTCCGTTCGCCGGACCCGAGCCGCATCGCGGCCGATCCGTTTCATGCCGTAGGGAAATGACGCAATTCCAACCGCATAGATTGTCCGTGGCGCCGATGATGGACTGGACCGACCGGCATTGCCGGGCGCTGCATCGTGTTCTGACGGCGCGGGCGCTGCTCTATACGGAAATGGTGACGGCGCCGGCGGTGGTGCATGGCGACCGCGAGCGCCTGCTGGGGTTTGACGCCGTCGAGCATCCGGTGGCCCTGCAACTGGGCGGATCCGAACCGGACCAATTGGCCGAGGCGGCGCGGATCGGCGAGGCGTTCGGCTATGACGAGATCAATCTGAACGTCGGCTGCCCGTCCGACCGGGTTCAGTCGGGCCGCTTCGGCGCCTGCCTGATGCGCGAGCCTGCCCTGGTCGCCGACTGCATGGCGGCGATCCGCGAGGCGGTGTCCGTGCCCGCCACCGTCAAATGCCGCATCGGGGTGGATGACCAGGATCCTGCGGTCAGCCTGTTCGCCGTCGTCGACGCCTGCGCTGCGGCGGGCGTCGCCACCTTCATCGTCCATGCGCGCAAGGCCTGGCTGAAGGGCCTGTCGCCCAAGGAGAACCGCGACGTGCCGCCCCTGGACTACGGCCTGGTGCGGCGCCTCAAGCGTGAACGGCCCCACCTGACGATCATCATCAACGGCGGCGTCCCCGATCTGGACGCGGCGCTGGCGCATCTGGCGCCGGGCGAGGACGGCGTGACCCTGGACGGCGCCATGCTGGGCCGCGCCGCCTATCACGAACCCGCCATCCTGGGGCAGGCGGACCGGCGTGTCTTCGGCGCGGAGACGGTTGACGTCGATCCGTTCGAGGCCATCGAGCGCTATCGCCCCTATATGGCCGCGCGTCTGGAGGAGGGCGTGCACCTGCCCGCCATGACCCGGCACATGCTGGGCCTGATGCATGGACGGCCCGGCGCGCGGGCCTTTCGCCGCATCCTGACGGTGGAGGCGATCCGGTCCGGCGCGGGGCTGGAGGTGCTGGACCGCGCCGTCGACGCCGTGCGCGAGGCCGAGGCTCGTCGGGACGCCCGCGCGGATCAGGCGGCGTGATCGACGTTCCCGTGGGCGAACTCATGCTGATGGCCGCCGCCCTGGCGGGCGCGGGCGCCGTCGCCGGGTTGATCGGGGGCCTGTTCGGGGTCGGCGGCGGCACGGTCCTGGTGCCGGCCCTGTTCTACGCCTTCGCCGTTCTGGGCGTCGGCGGCGAAGGCGACCTGCATGTGGCCGTCGGCACATCGCTGCTGACCATCGTGGCCACGGCGTGGAAATCGCTCGCCACCCACCGGCGGCATGGGGTGGTGGACGAGACGGTGCTCAGGACCTGGACGCCCTGGATCGCCTTCGGGGCCTTCGTGGGTGCGGCTCTGGCGGGGATCGCCTCGATGGAGGGCCTGGCGCTCGTCTATGGCGGCTGCATCCTGCTGGTGGCCGCCCAGATGGGCCTGCTGCCCGAGCGCATCACCCTGCGGCCCGACCTGCCCACGGGCTGGGGGCGGCGGGTCGTCGCCACGACGATCGGCGCCCTGTCGGCCATGATGGGCGTGGGCGGCGGCAGCCTGGGCGGCATGACCATGGTGCTGTGCGGCCGCCCCATCCATCAGGCGGTGGCCACGGCCTCGGGCTTCGGCCTGGCCATCGGCGTCGTGGCGGCGCTGGGTTTCGTGCTGTTCGGCTGGGACGCGCCGGGCCGCCCGCCTTTGTCACTGGGCTACGTCAATCTGCCCGCCGCGGCCATCATGGCCGCCCTGACCGCCCTGACCGCGCCCATCGGCGCCCGGCTGGCCCATCGGCTGGACCGGCGTGTGCTGAGAAGGGCGTTCGCGGTCTATCTGCTGGTCACCGCCGCATCGGTGGTCATCAAGGCGCTTTAGAGCATGATCGTTTTAGACGGAACCGCGAAGCGGTTCCGGCTGAAGCGTGAATCATGCTCTCGCTTTTATCTGGAGCCTGATTCACCGCATCGATGAAATCGCGAAGCGCTTCCATCTCAACGGATCAGGCTCTAGGGCCTCAACGTCAGGCCGTGAGGCGTGGCCTCGAAGCGCGACAGCCGCCCCAGATAGCTCATGCCCAGCAGCGAGGCGGTCAGGCCGCGCTCGACCACCAGCGCCTGGACGCGCTCCACGCGGGCCCCGGCGACGGCCACATGGGCCAGTTCGATCCGCGCGGCCCGGCCTTCGCCGGCGGCCGTCAGGACGGTTTGATCGAAATCCTCGGCCTCCAGCATGAAGCCCAGCCGCAGAGCGTCGTCACGGGTCAGGGCCACCACGCTGGCGCCGGTGTCCACCAGCACCCGCACTGCGCGGCCGTTGATGTCCGCCTCGGCCCAGTAATGGCCGTCGGCCCCGCGCGCGACCTGGGCCGGTTGGCCCGTGGCGGGGGCCGTCGCCGTCATCAGCACGGGCGCCGCCTGGGCGCCGCCGCCGCTGACATGGCTGAGGCCGTAGCCGATGCCCGCCGCCCCGGACAGGGCCAGGGCGAACATCACACCGGATGAAAGATCGAAACGCGCCATGGGAGGACCATGCCCGAAAGCGATTGGCGTCCGATGAAGCGGCGTGGTGAATCGAAAGCAAACAGCTGACACGTCAGGATGAACAGCGGGCGTCGCCGTCGGCGGCGCCCGTCTCATTTCATCTGAAGGCGGCGGGCAGGCGCTCCCTGCGCCCAGGCAGGTCGGCCATGATCCGCTCGCGTTCGATCGCCGTGAATCTGGACCATCCGGCGATTTCGCCCAGCGTGCGCAAGCAGCCCAGGCAAAGGCCGGATTGGCCGTCCACCGTGCACACCTGGATGCAGGGCGTCGCCACGGCGCTGGGCGGTCGGCTTGAATTCGGCGCTGCGGAGTCCGACATGGGTTACGACGCGACACGACCAAGAGGGTGAAATCCCCAACCGGCGCGCCGCGTCTTCTTTCATCGTTCACGAAAGGAGACGCTCACAATGAACGATAAGCTCTTCAACCTCCAGAACGCCGTCATGCAGTTCGCCCTTCTGGGCGGCACGGCTTTTAACGCCCGGACGGTTCCCTCCAACCGGATTCGACGCCGACCTCTGGAGAAATTGTCCAATACGCTTCGTCTGCACCCCCGCTGATCGAAGCTTTGCGGTGAACGCCGTTCTGGCTACGCTTGCAATCGCGTGCGTTTGCGGTGCAAAATGATCCTCTGTTTCTCTAGGAACGAGCGATCCTCCATGATGATGACCTCTCTGCTGTCAGCCTTGGCCATCGCCATGGCGGCTCAGGCTCAGCCTGAACTTCAGCCCGACGCCCAACCGGCGACGCCGCAGGTTGAGGCCGAACAGACTCAGGAAGAAACCGACCGCCGCAACGAGCGCATTTGCGAGCGTCGGCCGGTGACCGGTTCGGGCATCGGCCGTCGGGTCTGCTACACCCGCGCCGAGATGGAGGCCCGGTCCGAGGCCGACCGTCAGCGTCTGGAGCAGATGCAGGGCGCCGTGACGGTGAACCAGTCGAACGGTTTTGCTCCGCCGCAATAATTCCGCCATTTCCGGCAATTTCAGAACCCCGGTCCCCAAGGGCCGGGGTTCTGTCTATGGAGACGGCATGACGCACTCCTTGATCTCCACCGAACGGCGCGGCGGCGTCCTGGTTCTCACGCTGAACCGGCCTGACCGCCTGAACGCCTTGCCCGACCTCCAGGACGGCGAAGCCTTCGCCGCCGCCTGCGAGGCGATCAACGCCGACCCGTCCGTGCGCTGCGCCGTCATCACGGGGGCGGGCAGGGCGTTCTCGGCGGGCGGCGACCTGAAGGCCATGAGGGACCGTCGGGACCTGTTCGAGGGTTCGGGCGCGGAGATCCGCGAGCGCTATCGCCGGGTCGTCCACCGCATCGTGCGCTCGCTCTACGGGCTGGAGGTTCCGCTGATCGCGGCGGTCAACGGCCCGGCCATGGGGCTGGGCTGCGACATCGCCGGGCTGGCGGACATCCGCATCGCCTCGGACCGCGCCAGCTTCGGCGTGCCGTTCCTGAAGCTGGGGATCATCCCGGGCGACGGCGGGTCGTGGCTGCTGCCCAGGAACGTCGGCTACGTCCGCGCCGCCGAGATGCTGTTCACCGCCCGGGCCATAGACGCCGAAACGGCCGAGCGCTGGGGCCTGGTCAACCGCGTCGTCGCCCACGACGTCCTGATGGACGAGGCCATGGCGACGGCGGAACAGGTCGCGGCCCATCCGTCCCAGGCCCTGCGCATGGCCAAGGCTCTGCTGCGTCAGGGACGTGACGCCAATTTCGACCAGATGCTGGAGATGTCGGCCGCCATGCAGGCCCTGGCCCATCTGACCGACGACCATATCGAGGGCGTGTCGGCGGTGCTGGAAAAGCGGCCGGCGGACTTCACCGGCCGCTGATTTCAGCTGCGGCGCTCGGGCGTCCGCATGGCCTGGTCAGGTCCGACGCCGATGCTGACTTCACGTTCCACCCCGGCGACCTGGCCCGGCTTCATGAATTTCACCAGCACGCGCTGGCCGATCAGGAACGGCGCGTCGTCGACCGAGACCACCACCTCGACCACCCGCTCGTCGGCGCGCTGGGACGGATCGTCCGACTGCAGGCGCCGGGCGCCGAACAGGCCGGCGCGACGCATGACCTCGCCCACATAGACCTGGTCCGGATTGCCCTCGGGCGTGATCTCCACCTGCTGGCCGATGGTGACGTTGGGGATGTCCGCCTCCACGATCTCGGCGCGCACGATACGCTCGGTCATGGGCTCCAGGTCGAACATGGTCGAGACGTTCAGGGTCGAGGCGCCGGCGCCCGGCTGGGCGTAGCGGCGGGCGATGCGCCCGGCCATGGGCGCGCGGATGGCGGTCAGCTCCAGATTGTACTGGGCCTCGTTCAGGCGCGCCTGGGCGGTCTGGATCGAGGCGCGCTGGCTGGCCAGACGGGCCTCGGCCATGGCGATGGCGTCGCGGGCCTGGTCCAGACGCTGGGCGGCGATGAAGTTGCTCTCGGCCAGCTGGTTCATGCGCTCGAACTCGCGCCGGGCGGTGTTCAGGTCCACCTGGATGGCGGCCAGTTGCGAGCGGGCCTGGGCCACTTCGGCGGTGGCGCGCTGGACGGCCAGGCGCGGCTCGTCGTCCTCCTGGCGGGCCAGGATCTGACCGGCGGTCACCTCGTCGCCCTCGTTGACATAGACCTCGCGCACCACGCCGCCGCGACGCGCGGCCACCTGGATGACGCCGCCCTCCACGTCCGCGCGCCCGTTGGCGATGGCGGCATAGGGGCTTTCGGGCGCCTCGGCCACGGCCGCCTCCATGGCGGCCTGACGCTGCCGGCCCTGGCCCTGTATGAACAGGAAGCCGACGATCAGCAGGATGACCACCACGAGAGCGATCCAGGTGCGCTTCTTCTTCAGGAAACCGGGAATGGACATGGGGTGCTCTTCTTCTGGTCCTTAGTGGGCCGAGGCCAGGACGGGGTTGGCCTCGGGCGTCCGGCGCTGGTCGTCGAGAATGCGGCCGTCCTCGATGTGGATGACGCGGTCGGCCCAGGCCTCCAGCCTGGGGTCGTGGGTGACGCAGATGACCGCCGCCCCGTGCTCGGTGGCGGCGCGGCGCAGCAGGCGGATGACCACCTGGCCGTTCTCGCCGTCCAGCGCCGAGGTGGGCTCGTCCGCGAACAGGATCTTCGGATCCTTGGCCAGGGCCCGGGCGATGGCGACGCGCTGCTTTTCGCCGCCTGACAGGGCGCTGGGTTTCTGGTGCAGGCGAGGGCCCAGCCCCACTTCCTCCAGCGCGGCGGTCGCTTGGCGGCGCGCCTGATCCTTGGACAGGCCCTGATACTTCAGAACGGTCATGACCTGCTGCAGGGCGGTCAGGGCCGGGAACAGGTTGAAGCCCTGGAAGATGAAGCCGCAGTGGTCCAGCCTGAACTTGTCGATCCGGCCCGAGGACATCTTCCACAGATCGTCGACATCCAGCACGTCCACCCGGCCTTCCTCGGGCTTCAGCAGGCCCGACAAGGCGGCGATCAGCGTCGACTTGCCTGAACCCGACGGCCCCATGACCATGGTCAGGTCGCCGTGGCGCGCGTCGAAGTCCACGCCCTTGAGCACCTCGACGAAGGATCGCCCGGACTTGAAACGCTTGACCAGCCCCGTGGCCTCGATGGCGAAGTCGCCGTGCTTGCCGTGTGTGGTTGTGGTCATCATCTCAGCAGGTCCGCCGGTTGGCTCTTCTTGAGGACGCCCAGCGACAGCAGGCCCGACCCCATGGCGATGACGACCAGGCCGGCGCCAACACCGATCAGCAACGAGAACGGCAAGGCGATGATGACTGCGCCCATTCGGGCCAGCAGCGACAGCAGCCACGTCAGGAAGATCGCCGCAGCCACGCCCACCAGCCCGACCCAGAAACTGAGCTCCAGCACGATCCGGCGCAGCGAGCCCATGCTGACGCCCAGGGCGCGCAGCGAGGCGAATTCCTTGATGTTGGCCATGATCGCCCCGCGCAGGGTCTGCCAGGTGATGGCCACCCCGATGATGGTGCCCAGCACCACGCACCCGCCGATGATGATGACCAGGATGCCTTCCTCGAACATGGCTGCGGCGTTGGCGTCGGCCAGCTCCTGACGGGTCCAGGCGCGCCAGCGGCCGTTGCCCATCTCGTTCAGCTGAGCCGCCACGATCGGCGCGATCGCCGGGTCGCGCAGCTTGATCATCAGCGGGCCGCCCATGGTGTTGCCCCAGGACTGGCCGAGCATGCGCAGGGAATCGCGCGACATGACGATGGTGGGCTGCATCATGTTCGGATAGCCGCGCAGCACCCCCACGACCGTCACCGTCTGGCCGGCGTAGATCGCGCGATCCCCCAGCTTGAGGCCCAGCGTGCCCAGCGCCGTCTCGTCCACGGCGATGGTGAAGGGCTGGCGCAGCGCCGCGACCAGTTCGTCGGAATAGTCGATGGGGATCGTGACGGAGCCCGGCTGGGTGTCGATCACATTGACCAGCACCTGCCGCGATCGCGGCGCGCCCTGCCGCGCCCGCTCGGCCTGGCTCATGGTCGGGTCGATGTTGCGTACGTTCTGCAGGCTGCCGCCGTTGATCTCCAGGGCGCGCACCTCGACCACCTCGGGGTGGTTGTAGGCCAGCGGAATGAACCGGCGCGGCACGGCCATGGAGCCGCCGAACAGCTGGGTCGCGCCCGGCTGCATGATGATGACGTCGGCGGCCGACCGCTCGATGGCGGCGGTGAAGCCCTTGCCGATGCCGATGAACACGCCGGTCATGGCCAGCACCAGCAGGCCCGACAGGGCCAGGGCCATGACCGCCGCCATGTAGCGGCGCCATTCATAAAGCAGCGTTGCAAGCGCGAGTGACATCGAACCCCCTTCTGTCCCTCCATGTCTGAAGGTCGGCGTTCGCTGGGCCAAGTTAAATCGGAGTAAGGCGCCGCGCGCGGTGAAAATGGTTCGTAATCGCTGGCTTGCGCCGCCGCTCTGGCGCGCGTTCCACCGGCTTGATAGTCAACGGCCCAGTCCGCCTCAGGGAGTCCCGCACATGGTCCGCACCGCCGTTTCCGCCGCCGCCCTCGTCCTGGCCGCCGTCGCCGCCACGTCCGCCTCGGCCGAGGAAGGCATGTGGACCTATGACAATTTCCCCATCGAACGGGCCAACGCCGCTTTGGGAACCGGCATCGACCAGGCCTGGCTGGACCACGCCCGCCTGTCCTCGGTGCGGCTGACCACCGGCTGTTCGGCGGGGATCGTGTCGGGCGAGGGGCTGGTGCTGACCAACAATCACTGCGTCTCGTCCTGCGTCCAGAACATCTCCACGCCCGAGGTCCAGTATGCGGAAACCGGCTTCACGCCCTCGACCCGCGAGGAGGAGCGCCGCTGCCCCGGCATGCAGGCCGAGGTGCTGATCGACATCTCCGACGTCACCGAACGCATGCATGCGGCGGGGCAGGGGCTGGACGGCGCCGCCTTCACCCGCGCCCGCGACGCCGAATCCGCCGCCATCGAGAGCGCGGCTTGTGAAGGCCGCGACGACCTGCGCTGTCAGGTGGTCAGTCTCTATCGCGGCGGCCAGTTCAAGCTCTACACCTTCCGCAAATACTCCGACGTGCGCCTGGCCTTCGCCCCGGAAGAAAGAGCCTCGTCCTTCGGCGGCGACCTGGACAATTTCAGCTTCCCGCGCTTCGCCCTGGATGGGGCGTTCCTGCGCCTTTACGAAAATGACCGGCCGGTGGCGACCGAGACCCACTTCACCTGGAACGCCGATGCGCCCACGCCGGGCGAGGCGGTGTTCGTCTCCGGCACGCCGGGCGCCACCCAGCGCCTGCTGACCCAGGGCCAGCTCGCCACCGTCCGCGATGTGGTCCTGCCCATGGATCAGCTGACCTCGTCCGAGCTGCGCGGCCGCCTGATCCGGTTTTCCGAGGAAAGCGACCACAACCGCTTCATCGCCTCGTCCGCGCTCTCGGGCGTCGAGAACACCTACAAGCGCGGCATGGGCCGCATGCGCGCCCTGATCGACTCCGATTTCATGGGCCGCCGCCAGTCCGCCGAGGACGAGTTCCGCGCCCGCGTCGCCGCCGATGCGGCCCTGGCCGAACGCACGGGCGACCCGTGGGGGGCGCTGGACGCGGTCCAGCCGGTCCAGGCCCGGCTCTATCCGGCCTACAGCTTGCTGGAGGCCCGCGCGGGCGGCGGCTCGCGCCTGTTCGGCTTCGCCCGGACCCTGGTGCGCGCGGCGCAGGAGCGCGAGCATCCCTCGGCCCAGCGCCTGCCTGAATACGCCGACAGCCGCCTGCCGCTGGTCCGGCAGCGCCTGTTCGCCGACCTGCCGGCCTATCCCGAACTGGACGAGGTTCAGCTCGGCTGGTGGCTGTCCAAGACCCGCGAGATCCTGACCGTGGACGACCCGCGTGTGCGGGCGTTGCTGGGCGATGAATCGCCGGAGGGCATGGCCGAACGCCTGGCCCACGGCTCGACCCTGGCCGATCCGGCCGTGCGCCGCGCCCTGTGGGACGGCGGGCTGGCCGCCGTCGAGGCCAGCGACGATCCCCTGATCCGGTTCGCCCTGGCCATGCAGCCCGTGGCCCGCCCGGTGCGTGAACAGTGGGAGGCCGAGGTCGAGGCGCCCACCGCCCGTGCGGCTGAGGCGCTGGCCGCCGCCCGCTTCGCGGTCTATGGCGACGCCCTCTATCCGGACGCCACCGGCACCTTGCGCCTCAGCTTCGGCAAGGTGGAGGGCTGGACCTACGACGGCCGCACGGTGGAGCCCCTGACCACTTTCGCGGGCCTGTTCGAGCGGGCCACCGGGGCCGATCCGTTCGTCATCACCCCGCGCATCGCTGCGGCGCGGGATCGCATCGACATGGACGTGGTGATGAACATGTCCGTCTCCACCGACACCATCGGCGGCTCGTCCGGCTCGCCCGCCATCAACGGGCGCGGCGAGATCATCGGCGCCAATTTCGACTCCACCGTCCCGACCCAGCGCAACGCCTACGGCTACGACATCAACGTCAACCGCAGCGTCATCGTCACCACCCAGGCGATCACCGAGGCCCTGCGCAACATCTATGGGATGGATCGGTTGCTGACCGAGCTGGGGGTCGAATAGACCCTCAGTTCATCTGCTCGCGCGCCTTGGCGAAATACTGCCAGCCGGTCCACAGGGTGACGATCGCGGCGACCCACAGCATCAGGTCCGCGAATAGCTGGAAGTTGGGCAGCAGCTGCAAATCCCAGCCGAACACGCCCCAATTCAGCGACAGAAGCTGAAGGCCCAGGGCGAACAGCTGCAGCGTCGTCTTCCATTTGGCCAGCAGGGTGACCGGCAGCTGCACCTCGCCGGCCAGGGTTTCACGCAGGGCCGAGACGGCGAATTCGCGGAACAGGATCAGGCCCGACGGAATGGCGATCTGGGCCACCGAGCCCGAGGTCAGCAGGCCCAGGATCGTGCCGGTCACCAGAATCTTGTCGGCGATGGGGTCCAGGATGGCGCCCCAGCGGCTCTCCACATGCCAGCGCCGGGCCAGGAATCCGTCCACCCAGTCGGTGGAGGCCGCGATCACGAAGATGATGAAGGCGGTCTTGTAAAGGGCGAACTGATCCTCGGGGCTCAGATAGGCCGACAGGATCGGCACCCCGCCCATGGCCCCGGTCAGGATCAGGAACATGACCACCCCGGCCGCCAGCCGCGCGCCGGTCAGGATGTTGGGAACATTGCGCAGGGGCGAGGTCATGGGGCGCTTTCCAGCATGGAGGCCAGCAGGGGATGCGGCGTGTCCGCGAACGGATTGGCCACGATCATCCCCCGATAGACGAATCCGTCCTGCATGTCCTCCGACAACAGCAGGGCGCAGCCGGCGCGCGCGCTGACGACCAGGATCAGGGCGTCCCAGATCTGAAGCGAATGCGTTGACGCCAGCACGAGCGCCTCCTGCATGTCCTCGGCGTCGGCGGCGATCAGAACACAGCCGGCGGTCAGCTCCAGGGCAAGCGCGGCGGCCCGGGACGACGGCATCGCCGCCTTGCGGACGAGAACATTGTAGAGCTCGCCCAGAACCTGCGTCGGGATCACGATGGTCCGGTCGATCAGCCGGGCCTGGATGTCGATGGCGGCGGCGTGACGCGCATCCTCGCCCTGCATGGCCGCGTAGACGAGGATGTTGGTGTCGAGTGCGATCAACCTCAGGCGTATCCGTCGTCCCGCGTGATGCGGCCGAGATTCCGGATCGGTCGTTCTCGCATGCGTTTCAACGCCTTCAGTCGCGCGGCCTTCTGTTCGGGCGTGACAGCGCGGGAATCCGCAGGCGCCAGCCGCGCCACGGGCTTGCCGTGCGAGGTCACGACGAAGCTCTCCCCATCGGCGACCTGATTCAGCAGCCGCGAGAAATCCCGGTTGGCCTCGGTGGCGGTGATGACCTTGTCCATGGCGGAAATGTAGTGGATTTCACGACTTTCAGCAATTATGTCGCGTCAGGCGCGCCTTGGGCCGGCTCCTCCAGCCGCTTGAACACTCCGTCCGCCTGCATCTTCCACAGGACGCCGTTGGCGATGCCGAAATGCAGGCCGATCAGCTCCAGTTCGCCGGCCTTTTCGCGCTCGGCGATCCAGGGGAAGGTGCGCAGGTTGTCGATGGACAGGCGCACCACGGCATGCTCGCCCACCTTCTGGCGCCGCGCCTCGTCATCGACGCCTTCGACGGCCTTTTTCACCACCGGCTCGGCCTGGGCGACCCAGGGGCGCACGAAGTCCGAACAGCCGTCGGGCGGGTCGTTGAGCATGGCCCAAACCCCGCCGCACAGGGCGTGGCCCATGACGGCGATGCGCTTGACGCCCAGCATCCGCACCCCGAACTCCAGTGCGGCGGACACCCCGTGCAGCTTCCCGTCGGGCTGATAGGGCGGCACGATGTTGGCCACGTTGCGCACCACGAACAGCTGCCCGGGCGCGGCGTCGAAGATCAGCGCCGGGTCCGCCCGGCTGTCGGAACAGGCCACCACCAGGGTGTGCGGATGCTGGCCCTCGGTCGCCAGCGCCTCATATTCGGCGCGCGCCTGGGTCCAGCCGTCGCCGCGAAAGCGCCGGTAGCCGGACAAGAGGGGATCGGATTCGTCGGTCATGACGAGTCTTCTAGCGGTTTGGGCGCCGGACCAAAATCGTATATACGTGTATATACAAAGGAGGCGGTCATGACCGTAGTCACCAGCAAGACGTTCAAGAGCGGCAACAGCGAGGCCGTGCGCCTGCCCAAGGAGGTCGCCTTCGGTCCCGGCGTCGAAGTGGTGATCGAGCGCAAGGGCGACGTCGTGACCATTTCTCCCAAGCGCAAATCCGTGAAGGAGATGCTGGCCAAGCTTCGCAGTCTGCCGAAGCCCTCCACCATCGGGGTTCGTGAGGAAGTGGAGATTCCCGAGCGCCCGGGACTCTGAGTGGCCTATCTGCTGGACACCAACATCGCCATCCATCTGCGCGATGGTGACGGCGTGGTGGATGATCTTGTCGACGGTCTCAAGCCGCCCTTGCTGCTGTCGATCGTCACCCGCATCGAATTGGAAGCCGATATCGGCAAGGCGCCGGAGGATTTCGACGCAAGGAGCCGACGTCTGGATGCGCTATTGGACGTTGTGCCCGTGCTGCCGTTCGGGGTCGCCGAGGCGGCCGCGTATCGAAGCATCATCCGGGCCCGTGGCTTCTCGCGCCGCAAGGTTCTGGATCGCATGATCGCCGCCCAGGCCATCGCCGCCGGGGCGACCTTGGTGACGCGCAACGGCGAGGATTTCCGCGATGTGCCCGGTCTGACGCTCCTGGAGTGGTGAGCCGTCACCCCTTCCGGAACCAAGCGTGTATGCGTTCGGCCAGGGCCCGGCTGATCCCCTCCACCTTCTCCAGGTCAGTCACCGCCGCCCGCGACACCCCGCGCGCCGATCCGAAGGCGTGCAGCAGCGCCTTCTTGCGCCCCGGCCCGACGCCCTCGATCTCGTCCAGGGGATTGCGCTTGATGTCCATGGAGCGCCGCCTGGCGTGGGCGCCGTTGGCGAAGCGGTGCGCCTCGTCGCGCAGCCGTTGCAGATAATACAGCGCCGGGGACTTCAGCGGCAGCATGAACGGCGCCTTGCCGGGCATGAAGAACTTCTCCATCCCCGCGTCCCGGTCCGGCCCCTTGGCCACCCCGACCACGGGAATGTCCTCCACGCCCAGGTCGGCCATCACCGCCAGAACCTCGGCCAGTTGCCCCGCACCGCCGTCGATCAGAACCAGGTCGGGCCGCTCCACGGGTTCGCCGGCGTCCTCCTCCTTGATGAGGCGGCCGAAGCGGCGGCGCATCACCTCGCGCATCATGCCGTAGTCGTCGCCGGGGCTCAGATCCTCCCCGCGGATGTTGAACTTGCGATACTGGTTTTTGCGGAAGCCCTCGGGTCCCGCCACGATCATGCCGCCGACCGGGTTCGAGCCCTGGATGTGGGCGTTGTCATAGACCTCGATCCGCTCGGGCCGCGCCTCCAGCCCGAAGGCTTCGCACACCGCGTCCAGGATCTTGGTCTGGGCCGAATTCTCGGCCAGTTTGCGGCCCAGCGCCTCTCGCGCGTTGGTCAGGGCGTGGCGCACCAGTTCGGCCTTCTCGCCCCGGCGGGGCGTGGCGATCTCCACCTTGCGCTCCGCCTTCATCGAGAAGGCTTCGGCCAGAAGCTCGATCTCGTGGGGCGAGACGTTGGTCAGGATCAGGCGCGGGACCGGCTTGTCCTCATAGAACTGGCCCAGGAAGGCCCCCAGGATTTCCGGATCGCTGTCGCTGCGGTCCATGCGTGGGAAATAGGCCCGCCCGCCCCAGTTCTGGCCCGCGCGGAAGAAGAAGGCCTGGATGCACGCCTGCCCCCCGTCCGAAAACAGGGCGAAGACGTCGGCCTCCTCCACCGTCGCGGCATTGACGGACTGCTCCATGGTGATGGCCGACAGGGCCCGGATACGGTCGCGCACCCGCGCCGCCCGCTCAAAGTCCAGCTCGTCCGACGCCGCCTGCATCTCGGCCGACAGCCGCCCGATCACCGCCCGCGACTTGCCGCGCAGGAATTCCTCGGCCTCGCTGACCAGATCCCCATAGTCCTCCAGGCTGATCAGGCCGGTGCACGGCGCTGAACATCGCTTGATCTGATACAGCATGCAGGGCCGGGTGCGCGTCTCGTAAACGCTGTCAGAACAGGACCTTAGAAGAAACGCCTTCTGCAGGGTGTTCAGCGTCCGGTTCACCGCCCAGGTGGAGGCGAAGGGACCGAAATAGTCGCCGGGAATGGTGTGCGCCCCCCGGTGTTTTCTGATCTGCGGCGCCCGGTGGTCGCGTCGGATCATCAGTTCGGCGAAGGACTTGTCGTCGCGCAGAACCACGTTGAAGCGCGGCTTCAGCTTCTTGATGAAGTTGGATTCCAGCAGCAGCGCCTCGGTCTCGCTGCCCGTGACCACCAGCTCCATCGACCGGGTCAGCGACACCATCAGGGCAATGCGCTGGGTGTGGAACCTTCCTTGCGCATACTGGCCGATGCGTTTCTTCAGCGATCGCGCCTTGCCCACATACAGACACGCCCCGTCCTCGCCGTACATGCGATAGACGCCCGGCTTGTCCGGCGCCCGCCGCGCCTCGTCGCGGATCAGCTCGGCGGCGGCCAGGGGAGTCTCGATGGGCGGGGATTCGGTCACGCCGCCAATATAGGCGCCGCGCGGTTCACCGCGAAGCGCCTCAGCCCTTGCGCACCAGAAGCACCCCGCCCACCAGCATGGCCACGCCCGCCAGGCGCGTGGGGGTGATCGGTTGTTTCGCCACGCCCATGAAGCCGAAATGGTCCAGCACCAGGCTCAGCAGCATCTGGCCCGTCACCATCAGGACGATGGTGGTGGCCACGCCCAGGCGGGGGATGGCGAAGGTCGCCGCCACCACGAACACGGCCCCGTAAAATCCACCCAGCCAGGCCGCCGACGGCAAGGCGCGGGTCGCGGCCATGTCCGGTCGGACCTGCAGCGTCGCCGCCAGGACCATCAGGGCGACGGTTCCAACCGCGAACGACACCAGGGCGGCGTTGACCGGCGATCCCACGGCCTCGGCCAGGCGCGCATTGGTGGGGCCCTGCAGCGCCGTCAGGGCGCCGCCGATGATGACGGCCAGGATGGCCAGGGTGGTGGCGTTCATGACCCCGCACCTACCACAGGGGGTCGGGCGGCGCCCCGTTGAAGATTTCGTCCAAACGGCGTCGGGTGGCGGCCGTCACATCCGGGGGCAGGGCGTCCGGCGCGAACCATTCCGCGTCGGAAATCTCCCCATGCGATGTCCGATTTTCCATGGTGAAGGCGTCCACGGCGAACACCAGCACATGGTCGTTCGGAAAGAACCGGTGATTGGAATGCACCGAGAGCAGGCGAGGGGGCTCAGCGGCGATCAGCCCGGTCTCCTCCCGCAGTTCCCGCACCGCCGCGTCCTGCGCCGTCTCGCCCCGGTCCACCCCGCCGCCCGGCAGCCACCAGCCGTCCAGATAGGTGTGTTTCACCAGAAGGATCCGACCCTCTGCGTCCGTGACCGCCACCCGCACGCCCAGGGTCATGCCCCGCGTCAGCCGCGAGAAGGCGAAGAACAGCGGCCGGGTGAAGGGCTCGACGTGGCGGCGCCAGGTGGTCATGGCCCGCTATTAGGCCATCCGCCGCGCTTGAACCATCACGCCGCGCGCGATAAGCGGAGCGGCATATCCGAGGAGTGCTCTTCCATGCTGGTCATCGCCATCGTCCTGGGCTTCGTCGCCGTCCTGGCCGCCATCAACTGGTTCGAGTTCGGGCGGATCGACTGATGACGCCCGCCCCCGGGGGGACCGTGATCGCCGGCTCGGCGCCGGGCGACGGGATTCGGGTCTTTCTGAAGGATATCCAGGTCGCCGTGGCCTGCGGCCTTCATCCTTGGGAGCGACATCCCCAACGGCCCAACCGGCTGCTGGTCAGCGTCGAGATGTGGGGCGACGCGCCGTCGCCGGCCGCGGCGCCGTTGGGCCAGGGCGCGATCATCGACTATGATCGGGTGCGCGATCATGTTCTGGCCTGGAGCGACAGGCCCCACACCCCCCTGCTGGAAACCCTGCTGGAAGACTTGGCGGCGTTCATTTTCGAGGATGCGCGGGTCTCCGCCTGCCGGGTGGTCATCAACAAGCCGGACATCTTTCCCGAGACGGCGGGCGCGGGGGTCGAGCTGACGCGCACGCGGCCCGGCCGTGGCTAGGAACATCCTGATCACCGGCGGCGCGCGCAGGCTGGGCGCCGTCCTGGTCCGAAACCTCGCCGCCCGGGGGGACCGCATTGTCCTGCATCACAACCGTTCCGCCGCCGAGGCGCTGGCGGTTCAGGAAGAGGTGCGCGCCGCCGGCGGCGTATGCGAACTGCTCAGGGCCGACCTGACCAGCCTGGATCAACGTGACGGCCTGATCGATGCGGCCGCCGACGCGCTGGGCGGGCTGGACGCCCTGGTGAACAACGCGGCCCTGTTCGACTATGACACTCTGGACGGGCTGACGGACGCGCGCTGGGCGGCCCATCTGGCCCTGAACCTGACCGCGCCGGTGTTCCTGATCCGCGACCTGCTGCGCCGGGTGACCGAATCCGGCGGCCCGGACCCGGTGGCGGTGAATATTCTGGATCACAAGATCAACAGCCCCAACCCCGACTATTTCTCCTATACGGCGGCCAAGACCGGCCTGGCGGGCCTGACCGAAGCGCTGGCTTTGGCCGCGTCCCCCCGGCTGCGCGTGTGCGGGGTGGCGCCGGGACTGATCTATCCCAGCGGTCCGCAGACCGAGGCGGATTTCAGAGCCGCCGTCGCCGCCACGCCCCTTGGCCGCACCAACACGCCCGAGGATGTGGCCCGAGCCGTTTGTTTCGTTCTTGACACCGCCAGCTTTCATGGCCGCATTTTGACCGTGGATGGGGGTGAATCGCTGGTGGGGCGGGCGCGCGACGTGGCGTTCGACCCGACCGTCAACGGACATCGCGCGTGAATTTCTTTAAGGACATAAAGGCGTTCAGTCTGCCCTGGTCGACGCGGCTGTTCGTGGTCGTGGTGCTGGCCTTCGCCTGTGCAGCCAATCTGGCGCTGTTCAGCTTCAGCCTGTGGGCCGGGCGTCATGATCTGTTGGCCGCGACGGTCCAGTTCTTCGGCGTGCTGCTGCCCGTGCTGCTGATCGTCACCGTCCTGGCCCGGGCCGACAGTGGCGTGAACGGACTGAAGCGGCGCACCGAGATGCTGTTCACTCACGTTCTGCCGCCGATCCTGGCCAATCTGGTCGAGACGCCCCACGGCTTCTACGCCCCAGACCGGCGGCGGCGGCCCCCGGCGGGTCAGGCCCTGACGCCGGTGTTCGTCAATCTGAGACGCGGCGAATGTCAGGCTGAAATCGCCCTGGCGGCCCCTGCGGACATCGATGGGACGCCCGGCTGGCGGCTCATGGTGCTCCGGCTGGAGGTGACCGTGGCGCGGATCAATTTCAACCTGTGCATTCCGGCTGATCGGGACGCGGCGGGGACCAGCGCCGATTGCGCCGATCTGATGGGTCGGTTCCACCATACCCTGGAAGGGGCGGGCGTGACCGGCCCCGCCGATGCGGACGGGCGCGCCCAGACCGGCTGGAATTTCCTGAAGACCGGCGTGTCGCGATGCATAGAAGGCCGCCGACACCTGTGCCTGGTGGGTGGCAAGTTCGTGTCGCGCGATTTCCTCTGGGACAGCGCCGAGCAGCTTTATTTCGCTCAGGACCTCATGTTCATGTTAAGGGCCTTCCTCGCCGAGGCGCCGGACTGCTTCCTGGTCATTGCCGGACAGGCCGCCCCCGGTGCGGACGATGTGCGCGCGGCCCTGCGCTCCTCGGACGAAGCGCGCGCGACGACAGCGGCCTGATTGCGGACGAAGACGATGCTGATCGAGTTCACCCGGCGCTACTGCATGGCGCACCGGCTGCTGGCCGACCCGGACTCCAAATGCGCCATGCCCCACGGCCATAACGAGATCGTGCGGGTGCGGCTGCGCGGGCGGGCGGCCCTGGACCTGGGTCACGCCAACCACGCCGCCCCCTTCGACGCGCTGAAGCGGCGCTGGCACGCCTGGATCGACCAGTCGGTGGACCATGCGCTGCAGCTTAACCGCAACGATCCGCTGGTGGATTTTTTCCGTCAGCATGAGCCGCACCGGCTGGAGCGGATCATGACCTTCGACGGCGATCCCACCACCGAGGCGTTGGCTCTGGCCTTTCATCACAAGCTGACGGCCTTCCTGCGCCAGGATGCGCCGGACTTCGCTTGTGAGGAGGTGATGATCGAGGAGACCCCGACCAATACGGTGATCCTGCGCGCCGCCGACCTGAGCGCCGCCGAGGCCGGCTGGCGGCCCGGCGACTGGTGCGGGCGCGCCGACATGAGCATCAACGATCTTCGCCCGTCCGCCGTGCTGCGCATGGCGTCTCACTGAGGCGCCGGCGAAACCGCCCCATCCGCCCGGAAAACCATCCCCGGAAATCCCCCATGTCCGCGACCTTCATCTCTCTCGGCGCCGACCGTCCGTTCAGCCCGCCTGAACCCAGCCGGACTCAGCTGACCGTCTTCGTGCGCGGGCTGCGGGTCGAGGCGGGCATCGGCGTGCACGATCACGAGCAGGGCCGGCTCCAGAGCCTGGTCATAGACGTGGAGCTGGATCTGGGCGCCGCCGAGGTGGACCGGCTTTCCGACACGGTGAACTATGAAACGGTGGCCGAGGCGGCCCGCGCCATCGTGGCGGCCGGGCATGTGGGCCTGGTGGAGACCTTCGCCGACCGGCTGGCCCTGGCCTGTCTCGAGGATTCCCGGGTGCGCGGCGCGCGGGTGCGGGTCGAGAAACCGGGCGCTCTGGCCGATACGGACGCGCCGGGCTGCGAGGTCGTCTGGCGGCGCTGACCCGCTCTCGCGGGTGGTTGCCTTGACGGGCGGGCGCCGCCATTGTCGACGCCAGACGCCCCGATGCATGAAGGCGCGCGCAGAGGAACGAGATGGCCGAACCGGGCGATCCCAGCAAACCCGAAGACGACTTCGACGATCAGATCGGATTCTGCTCGCCGCAATCGGTCGCCGGCCGCGCGGTCGAGCCGGCCCCCGAGCCCGCGCCTGAATCGGCCCCAGAAGCATTTCCCGAACCGCTCCCCGAAGCGCCTCATGAGCCGGAATCCATTCCCGCGCCGGAGCCTGAACCCGTGATCCATGGCCCGGGACCGGACCTGCCGGCCGTCGCCCCGACGCCGGCTTTCGTGTCGCGCGCCGAGCGCCGCCGCGCGCTGGAGGCGGAGCCCAGCGACCGCCTGACCTGGGCCCTGACCATCTACGCCCTGATCCTGTTCGCGGTGCCGACCCTGGGCTTTTCCGCCGTCCTCGGCCTGCTGGCGGTCACCGGCCGGACGGTGAACGCCTCGCCGTTCCTGCTCAGCCATTATGTCTATCAGCAGCGCACCCTGTGGGGCGCCGCCATCGCCGCCCTGGTCGGCCTGATCCTGATCGTGGTCAACCTGGGGGTGTTCGTGCTGTTCCTGCTGGCGGTGTGGACCATCGCGCGCGGGGCGGCCGGCATCTGGCGCCTCAAGAACGCCCAGCCCATATCCAATCCCCGCACCTGGTTTTTCTAGGAGGACGCCCCATGGCCCATGTCCCGCCCGACCAGCCGCGATACGCATCCGGCGATCCGGAGGAAGGCCGCGCCGCCGCCGGCGTGGTGTGGCTGCTGTATCTGCTGACGGGGCCCAGCGGGGGACTGACCGCCGTCATAGGCGTCATCGTCGCCTATGCCGTTCGCGGCACGACGAGTGGTTGGGTCTTGGGTCACCTGAACGATCAGATCAAGCTTTTCTGGTCAACGCTGGTCTGGATGATCCTTCTGGGTCTCTTCTGGCTCGTATCGCTGATCTTCACGGCCATCATCATCGGATTGCCGTTCCTGATCGCGGCGACCATCGCCATCGTCGTGCTGTTCATCTGGGCGATGGTGAAGAGCGTCCTGGGCCTGATCGGCGTGGTCCAGGGCCGCGCGCCGTAAGCGTTACGGCGCACCGGTGCGCCCGGCCATTTCGGCCATCTCCAGCATGTTCAGGCGGATGCCGCCGGGGGCCTCCATGTCGCCGGGGGCCATCCCGTCGGGGCAGGGGCCGTCGTGACGACCCTGCATGGTCGAGGTCACGGTCCGGTTCATGTGCGGCACCGCCGCCCCTGTGGTGGTCGATGTCATTTCGGTGCGATACGCGCCTTGCATGTCGCCGGTGGTCACGCCCTGGCTGACCACGCGCCCGCCCGACCCCATGTCGCAGACCGAATGCACGGTCCAGCCGCCGCCCGGACGCGGCGCCACCGTGGATTCCTCGCAGGCGCCGCCCGCCATCTGACTGCCCATCACGCTCATCCGGCGCTGAACCTCGGCGTCCACGCACATGCGGACGACCGAGACCATGCCGTCGGTGTCGCTGGTCACCGTCCACAGGCCCGCACTCAGCTCTGGCCGGTCCGAAGGCGCGGCTTCCGCGATTTCGGGCGCCGGCGGCGCGGT
>JAEZCL010000177.1 GCA_023433585.1 Pseudomonadota bacterium | reverse complement strand
CGGTGTGCCTGGCGATGGGCGAAGCGGCGGGGATCGCGGCAGCCATCGCCAAGGATTTGCCGGGCGGCGACGTGCATGCCGTGGATACGGCCGAACTGCGCGGCCGGTTGCGGCGGCTCGGCGCTTATCTGCCCGAGCAGCAGGCAACGCGGTAAGGCAGCCAATTGCAACGAGGAGATCAGGTCAGCTTTCTGCTGGGTTGGTCTCTTTTTTACCATTAGGGGATACCCGGGCGGCGCTGGATAAAAGGATTGAATTTTCATGCATGCGAACGTATAATAATACATATCATTTTTTAGGGTACCGTGCGTTTGGATAAGAGAAGATGAACTTATCATTGAAGGATGTAGGGGAAGGGGATTGGAATATGACAGAGAAACTCTGGTCGGCCATTATCGGCTCTACCGGATACGGCGGGGTGGAGTTGATTCGGCTTTTGCTTCGTCATCCGCAGGTCCAGATCGCATCCGTTGTGTCCTCCACTGCAGCGGGGACGCCAATCACTGACGGATATCCGCATTTGGCGGAGTTGCTGCCGCTCACACTGGACGGCATGGATATTGCATTGTTAAAAAGCAAGGCCGATGTGGTCTTCACCGCCACACCGCATGGCGTCAGCACCGCCATTGTGCCGGAGCTGCTTGAGGCGGGGTTGCGTGTCATCGACCTGTCGGGCGACTTCCGTTTGCAATCGGGCGAGGTATATCGCCAGTGGTACAAAAAAGAGCCGGCCCCGCCGGCTTTGCTTAAGCAAGCGGTCTATGGGCTGGCTGAGGTGTTTGGCGACGAGGTGGTGGGCGCGCAGTTTATTTCCAACCCGGGCTGCTACCCGACGGCGGCGCTGCTCGGCTTGATTCCCGCTGTCGCCGCCGGCTTGATTCAGCCGGAGTCGATTATCATCGACGCCAAATCGGGCGTGTCCGGTGCCGGACGCGGGCTCAGCCTGACCGCCCACTATGCGGAGACCAATGAGAACTTCAAGGCCTATAAGGCAAACCAACACCAGCATACGCCGGAGATTGAGCAGGCGCTTGGAAGGATTTCCGGCCGGGATACGGTGGTCACCTTCACGCCGCATCTCGTCCCGATGACGCGGGGCATTCTTAACACCATGTATGCGCAATTGACCGATACGCTTGCGGTGGAGGATTTAATCGCCTGCTACCGAAGCTATTATAAAGGAAAAGCTTTCGTCCGCATCCGGCCAAAGGGCCAACTACCGGCAACCAAGGAAGTCACCGGCTCGAACTACTGCGATATCGGTTTCTCCGTGGATGAACGGACGGGACGGGTGACGATTGTTTCGGTCATCGACAACCTGGTCAAGGGTGCAGCCGGTCAGGCCGTCCAGAACCTGAACCTGATGATGGGCTGGGACGAAACGCTGGGCCTCGATGTGTACCCGATTTATCCGTAAACGATGGCAAAAGAGGAGTGGTGCTGGAATTATGGCTACATCATTTGAGATTCTCCCGGACGGCAATGTAACCTCGCCGCGCGGATTTCAGGCAGGGGGTCTGCATGCCGGGCTGAAGAAAACGCAGCGGCGCGACCTCGGCCTGCTCTATTGCGAGGTGCCTGCCGCCGCTGCGGCAGTCTACACGCTCAATGTGTTCCAGGCTGCGCCGCTTAAGATAACCCGCGAGAGCATTGCAGCCGGTGGCCGGCTCCAGGCGCTCGTGGTCAACAGCGGCAACGCCAACGCCTGCACAGGCGTGCAGGGCGAGGAAGACGCCCGCGCCATGCGCACTGCCGCCGCCGATGCGCTCGGCATCGCAGCGCCGCTCGTCGGCGTCGCATCCACGGGCGTCATCGGCGAGTTATTGCCGATGGACAAGGTGCAGCACGGCATCGCCGGCTTGCCGGCTGTGCTTGGCCCGGCGGGTGGCAATGACTTCTGCGAAGCAATCCTCACCACCGACCTGATCCAGAAGTCCATCTGCGTAGCGGTGGACACGGCAGACGGTCCGGTGCGCATTGCCGGTGCAGCCAAAGGCTCGGGCATGATCCACCCCAACATGGCGACCATGCTTGGTTTTATTACCACAGATGCCAAGGTGGACAGCGCCGGGTTGCAAGGCTTGTTGTCGGCTGTGACGGACTCTACCTTCAATATGATTACGGTGGATGGCGATACCTCCACCAATGACATGGTCGTCGCCATGGCGAGCGGACTAAGCGGCAGCGCGGAGCTTACGCCGGGACACGCCGATTGGGCGGCCTTCCGGGCGGGCTTTGAGTTCGTCGCCGAATACCTGGCGAAGGCGATTGCCCGCGACGGCGAAGGAGCATCGAAGCTTGTCGAGGTGCAGGTGGTGGGCGCGGTGGATGAGACCGCAGCGCGGGCGATCGCCAAGACCGTCGTCGGCTCCAGCCTGGTCAAGGCGGCCTGCTTTGGCGCAGACGCCAACTGGGGGCGGATCGTCGCGGCCGTGGGCCGGGCGGGCCAGCCGGTTAATCCGGACACCGTCGACGTGCGCATCGGGGACTATCTGGTGCTGCAGCAGTCGCGGCCTGTGCCGTTTGACGATCCGGCGGCAACCGAGTACCTGAAGGGCCATGAGGTGATCCTCCACATCAACTTGAACATGGGCGATGCCCGGGCCACCGCCTGGGGCTGCGACCTGACCTATGAATACGTACGGATTAACGCGGCTTATCGAACCTGACGAGAGATGCGGAGGAATCGTAAAGTGAGTGACAAAACCTTTGTGATTAAATGCGGCGGGAGTACACTTGCGGCTCTTCCCGATTCTTTTTTTACCGATTTGCGCAACCTGCTTCTGGAGGGCTGGGTCCCGGTTATTGTGCATGGCGGCGGGCCGGCGATCAACGAGACCTTGGCGGCGCTGGGCATTGAAAGCGAGTTTATCGGCGGTCTGCGCA
>JAEZCL010000008.1 GCA_023433585.1 Pseudomonadota bacterium | reverse complement strand
CGGGGGTGGAGCCTGACCCCTCATCCCCCGCGCCAGGACCGGGTCGCTTGCGCGCTCCGGTGCGCGGGTCCCCCTTCTCCCGACGGGAGAAGGACTGCTTCTCCTAACTCGTCCAGCGCAGCGTCGCCGCTTTGACCGGATTGACGAAGGTCCGGCCCTCGGCGCGGCTTTTCAGCCATTCGCGCTTGAGCTGCTGGTACCACTTGGCCTGCTTGTCGGCGTCGTCGATCCAGATCAGGGCCGGGTCGTAGCGCAGGCCCTCGTTCTGCAGGTTCACCATGTCGCCGTCCTGCTTCAGGAAGGCGCGAGCGCCCAGCCTCAGGAACGGGCGCACCAGGGCGAACACCCAGTGGTCGGACCAGAAGATCTGGGTGATGCGGGTCTTCGTCTCGGTGATCGGCGTCAGGCAGGTCAGGGCCAGCACCTGCTTCTCGCCGACCTGCCCCTCCTTGATGACAATGTGCTCCCAGCGATAGCCGGGCAGGCGGAAAGTGATCTCCGTGGCCGGCGCTCCGCCCAGGATTCGATAGGCGTAGGAATTGGACGACGGCGCATGGCGGGCCATGGCGAAACCGTGCTCGCGCGGCTCGAAGGCCTTGGCCTTTTCGTGCTGGCTGTGGGCGCTGCGCCACCACCACTGCTGATGCACGTATGGGCCGTGCGCCGGGTCCATCAGCCCGACCACGGCGTGGTCCACATGGCTGTCGAAATCCATCGCCTCGACCAGCCTGGCCTCGCCCCCCACCACGCCGGGGAAGACGGGCGGGTCGTGGTCAGGCGCGGACGGATTGCGCGGATCGGCCGACATCCAGACGAACACCAGCCCCTGGCTCTCGACCACCGGATAAGACCGCACCCTGATCCGCTCCGCCTCGAACGCCTGGTCCCGCACCAGGGATGGAATGGCGGCGCACACCCCGTCCGGCCGGAAGCGCCAGCCGTGATAGGGGCACTCCACCGTCTCGCCCTCACCGGGATTCTCCACCAGCCGACCGGCCGACAGGGGCGCGGCCCGGTGCGGACAGATGTCGCGCATCGCATAGACCTGACCGGAACGGGTCCGTCCGATGAGGACCGGCTCGCCCAGCAGTTCGTAACGCTTCAGCCCGGCGGGCTTCACGTCGCGCGACAGGGCGGCGAAATACCAGGCGTCGGTGATGAAGCCCTTGCCGAAGGCCGTGGGCGGGGCCTTGGCCTCGAGAGCCACGATCTTGTTGACGTCACTATCTGCGGGCATGACTTGGCTATACCACTGGTCAAATCACGGTGCGAAGAGGGAAGCGGAGATGGATCGCAGAATGGTTCTGGCGGGCGGGGCGGCCCTGGTTCTCGCCGGATGCGCCATGACGCCCTGGAGGGAAGAGCCCGAGGCATCCTTTGACGGCGGGCGCATCATGGTCCACGCATCGGGCCGGGGACGCGATCTTGTGCTGATCCCCGGTCTCAGCTCCCACCCTGAAATCTGGGACGGACTGGTGGCGCGGCTGGGCGACGGACGCCGCATCCACCGGGTGCATGTTCGGGGCTTCGCCGGGCTGGAGCCCGAGGACAACGCCTCGGGACCGGTGGCCGCGCCCGTGGCCGAGGCCATCGCCGAATATCTGGACGCCAACAGGATCGAGAGCGCCGACGTGATCGGCCACTCCATGGGCGGCACCATCGGCCTGATGCTGGCCGCGCGCCATCCCCGGCGGGTGCGCCGCCTGATGGTGGTGGACCAGGTTCCGTTCATGGGCGTGTTCTTCGGCCCCCCCGGAACCACGGCGCAAGCCGTGGCGCCGGTGGCCGACATGATGCGGGACCGCATGGCCTCGTCCAATGACACCGCCTGGGCCATGGGATCACGGACAGCCATCGCGGGCATGATCCTGACGGAATCCGAACGCGACGGGCCGATCCGGCACGCCGTTCAGACCGACCGCGTCGTGGCCGGGAACGCCATGCACGAACTGATCGTCACCGACCTGACGCCCGAGCTGGCGAACATCACCGCCGCAACCACGGTGCTCTATGTCAACGGCCCGAACATTCCCCTGACCGACGAACAGCTGGACGCCGTGTTCCGCGCCGCCTACGCGCCCCTGTCCGGCGTGACGCTGAAGCGCATCCCCGACAGCGCCCATTTCATCATGATCGACCAGCCGGACCTGTTCGAGGCCGAGGTGCGGACTTTCCTGGAATAGTCGCGCCGATCTTGACGTTGACGTAAACGTAGTATTCCGTCCGCAAACGCGCTAAGGAAGCGTCCTCAAAGGAGACGCACCCATGGCCGACGCCTATATCTTCGACGCCGTGCGCACCCCGCGCGGCAAGGGCAAGAAGGACGGATCGCTTCACGAGATCACCGCCCTTTCGCTCGCCTCCCAGGTTCTTCAGGCGCTGCGGGACCGCAACGATCTGGACACCTCGCAGGTGGACGACGTGATCCTGGGCTGCGTCTCGCCGGTGGGTGAACAGGGCGCGGACATCGCCCGCACGGCGGTGCTGAACGCCGGCTGGTCGCAGGAGACGGCGGGCGTCCAGGTCAACCGCTTCTGCGCCTCGGGCCTGGAGGCTGTGAACATGGCCGCCGCCAAGGTCGCCTCCGGCGAAGCCCGCATGGCCGTGGGCGGCGGGGTCGAGGCCATGAGCCGGGTGCCCATGGGCTCGGACGGCGGCGCCTGGCCCATCGATCCGTCCAGCGCCATCCCGACCTATTTCGTGCCCCAGGGCGTGTCGGCGGACATGATCGCCTCGAAATACGGTTTCAGCCGTGACGACGTGGACGCCTATTCGGTCGAGAGCCACAAGCGTTCTGCGCAAAGCTGGGCCGAGAACCGGTTTGCGAAGTCGGTCGTGCCGGTGAAGGACCAGCTGGGCCTGACTATCCTGGACCGCGACGAGACCATCCGCCCGAAGACCGACATGCAGACCCTGGCGGGGCTGAACCCCTCGTTCCAGATGATGGGCGAGATGGCCTTCGACGCCGTGATCAACCAGCGCTACCCCGAGGTGGAGCGGGTCAGCCACGTACACACGCCGGGTAATTCGTCCGGCATCGTGGACGGTTCGGCGGGCGTGCTGATCGGCACGCTGGAGGCGGGCAAGGCCCTGGGCCTGAAGCCGCGCGCCCGGATCAAGGGCGCCGCCTCGATCGGCTCGGAGCCGTCCATCATGCTGACGGGGCCGGAGCCGGTGACGCGCAAACTGCTGGCCCGCCTGGGCATGGAGCCGGGCGACATCGACCTTTACGAACTGAATGAGGCCTTCGCCGCCGTGGTGCTGCGCTACATGCAGGCGCTGGATATTCCGCACGACAAAATCAACGTCTGCGGCGGCGCCATCGCCATGGGGCACCCGCTGGGCGCCACCGGGGCGATGATCCTGGGCACGGCGCTGGACGAGCTGGAGCGCTCCGACAAGACCACGGCCCTGGCCACCCTGTGCATCGGCGGCGGCATGGGCACCGCCACCGTCATCGAACGCGTCTGATCCGAGGGAGAAGCGACATGGAAAACTTCAAGATCGAGATCGACGGCGACGGCATCGCCACGGTGACCTTCGACGTGTCGGGCCGGTCCATGAACACCCTGACCTCGGGCGTCATGAAGGAGATCCCCGAGTGGGTCGAGACCGTGAAGGGCGACGAGAGCATCAAGGGCGTGGTCCTGACCTCGGGCAAGGCGTCCGGCTTCTGCGCGGGCGCGGACCTGGGCGACATGGCCGGCGGCATGCTGGGCGGCGCGGACCTTCAGGCAGCCTATGACGCGGGTTGGCGGCTGAACGGCGCCCTGCGCGCGCTGGAGACATGTGGCAAGCCCGTGGCGGCGGCCATCAACGGGCTGGCGCTGGGCGGGGGGCTGGAACTGACCCTGGCCTGTCATTACCGGGTCGTGGGCGACAATCCGAAGATCCAACTGGGCCTGCCCGAGATCAAGGTGGGGCTGTTCCCCGGCGGCGGGGGCACCCAGCGTCTGCCGCGCCTGATCGGCGTGCAGAACGCCCTGATGCAGATTTCCGAGGGCAAGAGCTGGCGGCCCAAGGACGCCCTGTCGGCAGGCGTGATCCATGAGGTGGTCGAGCCCGGCAAGGAAGTCGAAGCGGCCAAGGCGTGGATCAAGGGCGGCGGAAAGGCCGTCCAGCCGTGGGACGAGAAGGGCTTCAAACTGCCCGGCGGCGGCCCCTATCACCCGGCCGGAAGCCAAGTCTTCATCATGGGCAACGCCATGCTGAGGAAGCAGTCCTACGGCAACTATCCGGCCGTCACCAATATGATGAAGGCGGTCTATGAGGGCGTTCAGCTGCCCATGGACGCAGCGCTTCGCGTCGAGACCCGCTATTTCATCAAGACCCTGATGACGCCGCAGGCCCAGGGCATGATCCGCAGCCTGTTCCTGTCGAAACAGGAGCTGGACAAGGGCGCGGTGCGGCCCAAGGACCAGCCGAAGTCCGACCCGAAGAAGGTGGCGGTGCTGGGCGCCGGGATGATGGGCGCCGGCATCGCCTATGTGCAGGCCATGGCCGGCATCGAGACCGTCCTGATCGACGTCAGCCAGGAGGGCGCCGACAAGGGCAAATCGTATGCCGAGGACATCCTGAAGAAGCGCGTCTCGCGCGGTCAGATGACCCAGGACAAGGCCGAGGCGACCCTGGCCCTCATCACTCCGACCACCGACTACAGCCTCATCAAGAGTTCGGACCTGGTGATCGAGGCGGTGTTCGAGAACCGCGAGCTGAAGGCCGAGGTGACCCGGAAAGCCGAGGCGCAGCTTGAGCCCGGCGCCGTGTTCGGCTCCAACACCTCGACCCTGCCGATCACCGGTCTGGCCGAGGCCAGCGCACGGCCCGAGGATTTCATCGGCGTCCACTTCTTCTCGCCGGTCGACAAGATGATGCTGGTGGAGATCATCCTGGGCGAGAAGACCGGCGAGGCGGCCATCGCCAAGGCCCTGGACTACGTCATGAAGATCAGGAAGACGCCGATCGTCGTGAACGACGGGCGCGGCTTCTACACCTCGCGCTGTTTCGCCACCTATGTAGCGGAAGGGTTGGCGATGTTGGAGGAGGGCTACGCCCCGGCCCTGATCGACAACATCGGGCGAGCCACGGGCATGCCGCGCGGCCCACTGGAAATGCACGACGACGTGGCCCTGGATTTGAGCGTCAAGATCACGAAACAGACCAAGGCCGACCTGGGCGACAAATTCGTCCCGCAGCCCGGCATGGAGATCGTCGAGAAGATGGTCGAGGACCTGGGCCGTTACGGCCGCAAGAACGGCAAGGGCTTCTATGACTATGACGCCAAGCCCAAGACCCTGTGGTCCGGTCTCGGCGATCTGGCCCCGGTGACGATCAACGACTCCACGCCGGAGATGGTCGAGGACCAGAAGCGCCGCCTGCTGTACCGCCAGGCGGTCGAGGTGGCGCGCTGCTGGGAGGAGGGCGTGATCGACGATCCGCGCGAGGCGGACGTGGGCGCCATCCTGGCCTGGGGCTTCGCGCCCTGGACCGGCGGCCCGATCACCCTGATCGACCAGACGGGCCTGAAGGCGTTCGTGGAACAGGCGGACGAATACGCCGCCCGCTACGGCGAGCGCTTCACCCCGCCGCAACTGCTGCGCGACATGGCGGCCCGGGGCGAGACCTTCTACGGCAAGTTTGCGAGCAAGAAAGCGGCCTGATCCGCATGCAGCGGCGCCGCATCGACACCGGCGGCCTGACCCAGTCCGTACTGACGGACGGGGATGGGCCGCTGGTGGTCCTGCTGCACGGGTTTCCCGAACTGGCGATCAGCTGGCGGGCGCAGATCGCGGCCCTGGCGGCGGCCGGATATCGGGTCGCCGCGCCGGACATGCGCGGATACGGCCAGACGGACCGGCCGGGCCGGACGGAAGAGCACACGATCCTGCATCTGGTCGGCGACGTGGTCGGCCTGGTCCAGGCGCTGGGCGAACGGTCGTGCGCCGTGGTCGGCCATGACTGGGGCGCGGCGGTCGCCTGGCACTGCGCCCTGATGCGGCCGGACGTGTTCACCGCCGTGGCGGGCCTCAGCGTGCCGTTCCAGCCGCGCCGCCCGAACGGCCCGCCTGTCGCCGCCCTGCGCGCCATGGCCGAAAAGGCGGGGACCGGAGACCTCTACATCGCCCGGTTTCAGGACGCGGACGCCCATGCGGCGCTGGACGCCGATCCCGAGACGGCCCTGAGAAAGATGTTCTGGGCCTATGACGGCGCGACCCCGGCCGCGCATCGCCACACCGGCTTCCTGAGCCCCGGCCAGTCCATGACCGACAGCATCAGCGACACGGCGATCCTGCCGCCCTGGATGGCTCCAGATCACTTCGCCGACTATGTCGCCGCCTTTCGGACGGGCGGTTTCAGGAGGCCGCTGGACTGGTATCGCTGCCTGGACCGGAACTGGGCCCTGACCGCCTGGCTTCAGGACCGGGCGATTGATGTCCCGGCCCTGTTCATGACCGGCGCGCACGATCCGGTGCGCCGTTACGCCGGGCGGCATGAAAAAGCGCAGAAGGACTGGCTGACCGACCTGCGCGGCATGATCGAGATTCCGGACGCCGGCCACTGGCTGCAGCAGGAGCGGCCGGACGAAGTGAATGCGGCCTTGCTGGCCTTCCTTGCGGATGTGCGGCCCGCCGCGTAACCGAGGCGGCGCCGCTTCACGAAAGGCCGCCCATGTCGCAAGCGCCTGAGTTGTCCGCCCATGACCCGCTGGGCGCCCGGCGCGCCGGATGGCCGATGCGGCTGGTCTGGATCGCGGGCGGCGTGGCCGTCCTGGCCCTGTCGTCGCGGGCGGCCATCCCCATGGTCCCCGTGCCCATCACGCTGCAGACTCTGGCCGTGACCCTGATCGGGGCGCTCTACGGCTGGCGGCTGGGAGCCGTGACCGTGGCGACCTGGCTGATCGCCGCCGCCCTGGGCCTGCCGCTGCTGTCGGACGGAGCGGGCGGATTTGAGCCGTTCTCAGGGCCGACCGCCGGTTACCTGTTTGCTTTCCCGCCGGCGGCCGCCCTGACCGGCGTGCTCGTCGCACGCGGATGGAGTGGACAGAAACCGGGCCGGGCGTTCCTGGCCATGCTGGCGGGCAACGCCCTGTGCCTGGTTTTGGGGACGGCGTGGCTGGCGACCGCCATCGGCGCGGCGGCGGTGAAAGCGGGCCTCTTGCCTTTCCTGCCCGGCGCGGTGGTCAAGTCGGCCGTCGGCGCCGCCGCCCTCGTCAGCCTGCTCCGCCTGCGGCGCAATGGCGCGGCCAGGGAGGTCTAATTCGCGGCTTTTGAGTCCAGCAGGGCGTTGAGCGCCGCCTGCTCGCGGCTCAGCTGAGCCAATCGGGAACAGACCACTGCATGAAGGCGCGCGGCGGCGTCCGTGTCGTCCCCCAGCAGGGCTTCGTCTATGATTTCGGTCGCGGTCAGACCCGCGAGTCGCATTTGGGCGATGCGCCGCAATCGGCGCAGGGTCTCGCCGTGATAAATGCGCGCGCGGCCAGGCAGACGCGGCGGGTCGATCATGCCCAGTGTCTCGTAATATCGGACGGCCCGGACCGTAAGCCCGCAAGCGCGCGCCGCCTGCGTGATCGTCAATGCGACCCCCTCGTCATTGCGATTGCGCTGTGAATAATCGCCGAAAAAGAACGTCGTGGCGCCGCGTTCAGTCACGGGGGTCATCCCCCGGCATTGTCTCAGCATCCGCGCCTTCGGGGACATCCGCCAGAATCTTCCGGGCCCAGGCCAGGTGAGGCGCATCGATCATGGCGCCGTCCAGAGACGCCACACCCGAAGCAGGCGACCGGGCGAAGGCTTCCAGGATCCGCCGGGCCCGAAGACGATCCGCTTCGCTGGGCGCAAAGGCGGCATGGAGCACTTCGACCTGGTCGGGATGGATGGCCAGTCGGCCCGAGAACCCGTCGCCGGACGCCCGTCGGCTATCGGCCGCGAGGCCCTCCAGATCACGAAAATCAGGATAAACGGTCTCCACAGCGTCCACGCCTGCGGCGCGGGCGGCCAGGAGCACGCCGCTGCGGGCCTGAGCGAACGCCCCGATCCAGGTGGAGCCTTCACGGCGGCGCGTCGCCCCCAGGCTCGCCGCCAGGTCTTCGGCGCCCCAGGTCAGAGCCCTGAGTCTCGGCGCGCCGCGGCCGAAACGGGCGAGACCGAGCACGGCCCGCGGCGTCTCGATCAGGGGCGCCACGCCGACCCCGCCGACTGGAAGGCCGGCTTCGGCTTCCAGGCCGCCGAGACGGACGTCGATCTCCAGCATGTCGTCGGGATCATCGATCTTGGGAATCATTACGCCGTCGGGACCGGCCTGGATCACCGCAGCGAGGTCATCGCCGCCGCCCTGATCCAGAGGGTTCACACGCACCCACAACGCGCTCGAACGATCTGCGCGCGGGCGGGCCTTCAGATAGGCCTGGACGTCGCGACGCGCCCGGGCCTTGGCCGCGCCCGCCACGGCGTCCTCCAGGTCCAGGATAAGGACGTCCGCGCCGACGGCGCCGGCTTTCTCGCGCTTGCGGGCGTCATCGCCCGGAACGAACAACCAGGAGCGAAGCCGCGACGGGGTCATCGACGGCCGCCTGTGAGCAGACCGCGCCCGATCACGTGAGCCTGAATCTCGGCGGCGCCTTCGAAGACGTTCAGGATGCGGGCGTCGCAAAGCACGCGGCTGATCTCATATTCGAGGGCGTAACCATTTCCGCCATGCACCTGCAGGGCCGCGTCGGCGCAGGCCCATGCGACACGCGCCGACAGCAGTTTGGCCATGCCCGCCTCGATGTCGCAACGACGATCAGCGTCCTTGGCGCGCGCCGCGAAATAGGTGATCTCGCGGGCGATCACCGTTTCCACCAGCATCATGGCCAGCTTGTCGGCGATGCGCGGAAACGAGATGATCGCCTTGCCGAACTGCCGCCGCTCGCAAGCGTATTTCAGACCCAGGTCGAGGGCGTTGCGGGCGACCCCCACGGCCCGCGCCGCGGTCTGGATGCGAGCGCCCTCGAAGGTGCGCATGAGCTGCTTGAACCCCTGCCCCTCCTCGCCGCCGAGAACGGCGTCCGGTCCGGTGCGGAAACCGTCGAAACCGAGCGCATACTCCTTCATGCCGCGATAGCCGAGGACCTCGATCTCGCCCCCCTCAAGTCCGGGATCGGGGAACGGGACATCCGGAGAGCCGCGTGTCTTGGGCGCCAGCAACATGGAGAGGCCCGCGTAGCCGGGCTTGTCGGGGTCCGTGCGCGCCAGGACCGTCATCAGGTCACTGCGCGACGCATGGGTGATCCAGGTCTTCGCCCCGTCGATCCGCCAGCCGTCTTCGGTGCGTGTGGCGCGGGTCTTCAGAGACGCCAGGTCCGAACCGACATCGGGTTCCGTGAAGACGGCCGTGGGCAGAACCCTGCCGCAGGCGATGTCCGGCAGCCAGCGGGCGCGCTGCTCCGGCGTGCCCGAACCCCCGATCAGTTCACCCGCGATTTCCGAGCGCGTACCCAGTGAGCCGGCGGCGATCCAGCCCCGGCTGAGCTCCTCGGTGACCACGCACATCGCCAATTTGCCGAGACCCAGACCGCCGTGCTCCGGATCGATGCAGACACCGAACACCCCGAGATCGGCCATTTCCTGCACGACCTCGTCGGGGATGAGAGCATCGGCGAGATGCCAGCCATGAGCGAAGGGTGCGATGCGATCTTCTGCAAACTGCTGGAACTGGTCGCGGATCAGATCCAGGGTTTCGTCGCCGAGACGCGCGTCCGGACGCCATCCCTCGGCAAGCCTCAAGGCGAGAAGCCGGCGATCTTCCGCCGCCGACACGGGCCCGAGAAAAGCCTGACAGGACGGGCTGTTCCGAAAACGCATCGCCTCATCCTGCGCCCCGACGTCTTCGGGGCGGATCAACTCCATCTGGCTCATCGGCACGCCGCCGACAATCTGGTTCAGATATTCGGCGAAGCCCAGTCGGGCGATGGCCGCCTCGCCATCGCCCAGTCGACCTTCGCCATGCAGGCGTTCGACCCAGTCGGACAGGCTGGACAGGGCCTCCACCGTCGTCGCGATCCAGGCATAGCCGTGCAGCCGTCTCTGCTCGGCTTCGAGGCGCCGGGCATCCAGTCCGCCATCGACCTCCAAGACAGCCCGAACCCTGTCCGCCACGACATCAACGAACGCCCGCGCACCGGCGACGGCGGCGGCGGCGGTTTCGACCAGGGCGCGGCCCGAAAGATTGTCGCTCAAGGGCGGCCCTCCGCTGTCATCGCCGTCACGCCGTCACACCTGACGGCGCAGGCCTCCTGTTCAGTGTCACCCCGGACCAGCCTTATGGGTTGAGATACGATCAGGGGCGCATGGGCGCGAAAGGTGAAATGCATCGGCGGCGCCCCCAGCTGACGGCTCAGGCGGGCGAACAGCCGCGCGGCGGTGAACGGCCCGTGCACCACCAGGTCGGGATAACCTTCTTCGCTCCGCGTGTAGTCTGCGTCGTAATGAATGCGATGGGCGTTGCCGGTGGCGGCGGAAAACCTGAACAGATCGACAGCGCCCGGCGTCCATATCTCCGCGTCGCCGGTTTCGCCCGTCGGGTCTGGGGTGGGGACGACGGCCGGCATGGACGCGCCCGCATCGCGATAGACAAAGGTCTGACGTTCGACGACGCAGTCCCGCTCGTTCTGAGCGATCCGCCGCTCGACATCGACGAAGGCGAGGTCTCCGCTCTTGCCCGAGCGCAGCCGGACATCGGCGACGGTCAGGGTCAGATCCGCCTCGCGGTCCGCCGTCAGCGGCGCCGGAAAGCGGATGTCGCCGGATGCGAACATCCGGCGCGGCAACGTCACTGACGGGAGAAGCCCGCCCCGCACGGGGTGGCCGTCGACGCCCGTCTGCGCACGCGAGGCGAAGTCATTGAAAAAGGCCCAGTGTCCGAGCGCGGGCCAGGCATGCTCGACATCGAGATCAGCATCGATTGCGGCGGCGAAGCGGCGCAATGCGGACAGATCGAGTCTCTGACGACGGGTCTCGGTGCGGCCGATATGGGTCCGCCAGGTCTCGAACGCCTCGGGCGAGACACTGGTCATGCCGATCTCTCCGGCGCGATCACCCCAGCATCGCAAAGACGCGCGATTTCGGCTCCGCTGAGACCGACGACGTCAGTCAGAACCGCCTCGGTGTCCTGGCCAAGAACCGGAGCTGAACCCTCGGCCTGGCGCTCGGCTCCGGAAAGCGTCGCGGCGGCGTCCGGCGTCAGATAGGCGCCTGAAGCATGATTTTTCAGGGACAGGAGAGGATTGGCCTCGGAGAAGGCAGGTTCGTCCCGAAGGGCTTCCGAAAGCGTCCGGTAATGAGACCAGCAGACGCCATGGGCGTCGAAACGCCGCTCCAGCTCTGCGGCCGGCAGACGGACGACAGCAGCCTCGACCAAGGGGACAAGCGCGTCACGATGGACAAATCTCAGACCTTCATCCTCGGTGAAGGCCACCCCCCGGGCGGCCTCGACGGCCGAGACGGCGGGCCCGATCTCCAGGGCCTCGACCAGGCCAGCCCACTGGCGCGGCGTGATGGCCACGATCATCAGGCGGCGGCCGTCCTGGGTTACGAAGTCTCGACCGAAAGCGCCGAAAAGGTCGTTGCCCGTCCGGGGGCGGTCCTGGCCGGAGAGCGTCGTCTCGGCGATCTGGCCCAGCGCCCCCAGGCTCCAGACCGCCATGTCCGACAGAGGCACGCGCACCTCGCGCCCCTGACCGTCGGCGCGCCGGGCGCGTTCCGCCGACAGCAGGGCGAAAGCCGCATAGGCCCCGGTCAACAGGTCCCAGGCCGGCAGAACGTGATTGACCGGCGCCGCGCTTTCGACCGGACCCGTCATCATCGGCACGCCCACGGCGCTGTTGACGGTGTAATCGACCGCCGAACGACCATCGGGCCAGCCCATGATCCTCGCACAGATCAGGTCGTCGCGTCGGGCCTTGAGGGTCTCGTAGGCGAGAAAGCCCCTGGCCGGAAAATTGGTCACGAACAGGCCCGCGTTCTCGCCCGGCGCGCAGGCGATGGCGATCGCCAGTTCGCGTCCTTCCGGCCGAGAAAGATTCAGGGCCACGGATTTCTTGGCCTTGTTGAGCCCTTCCCAATAGAGGCTTTCGCCCGTCGTCGCGCGTGGCCACCGGTGAAAATCGGGACCGCCGCCCAGATTGTCGATGCGGATCACCTCGGCGCCCATCTGAGCCAGATGCAGGCCGCAGGAAGGGCCGGCGATGAACGCCGCCGCCTCCACCACGCGAAGCCCCTTGAGAAGATCGTACATGGCGCGGCCTCAGTCAGGCGTCTTCATGGGAAGGTCAAGCAGGGCGCGCCGGCGCAGCCACTGGCTCGGCCTGTAGCGGTCCGATCCGGTGAGGCGCTGAAGCGTCTCGAGCGTGCGCAGGACGGCCCTGGGGCCGATCGCCTCGGTGAGCGCCAGCGGGCCCGCCGGATAGTTGAGGCCCAGCGTCATGGCCAGGTCGACGTCATCCGGACCGCCGACCCCGATCTGGACCATTTCACATCCGAGATTGGCGATGGCGGCGAGGATGCGAGGTGCGACAAAGCCGGGGCAGTCGCGGATCACGACCGTCTCCAGTCCGCGGGCGGCAAGCCATTCGGCCACGACCGGGGCCTTATCACCGCCGGGAGGCGCCATAAGGGTGACGAGGCCGCGTGACAGGCCGTAAAGATCGATGGCGACGACGCGGCGCGGATCCAGGCCGAGCCGCACGGCCGCCGCCGTCGCATCCTCTCCGACGGGCGCCACGAGCAGAGGACAGCGTCCATTGTCCTCGCAAACACGCAGCCCGCGTGACGCCAGCGCCTCTAGGCCGAGACCAGGTTCGGCGATCACCGCCTCCAGACCGGTCTCGCCGTCGTCGACCGACGGGATTGAGGGCGGGGCTGAAAGCTTCGTCGAGGCCCCGTCATAGGCATGGAAACCCTGTCCGGTCTTGCGGCCGAAGCGCCGGGCGTTGAACAGGAGCTCGTGCTGCGGCGTCGTCTTCAGACGCGGATCCTGCATGTAGCCCTGCCAGATGAACGTGTTGGCGGGGAAGTTCACGTCGATGCCGGTCAGATCCATCAACTCGAAGGGACCCATGCGGAAGCCGGCGGCCTTGCGCATGATGTGGTCTATGGTCGCCTCGTCCGCGCCCCCCTCATGGCGGATGTGCAACGCTTCGGTCGTGTAGGCGCGTCCGCCGAGATTGACCAGGAAGCCGGGGCCGTCCTTGACCCGCACAGGGGTCTTACCGATGGCCAGGGCGAAGCTCCAGGCGCAGTCGAAAGCTTCGGGCGAGGTCGCCGGGGCCTCGATCACCTCGACCAGCTTCATCAGCGGAACAGGGTTGAAGAAATGCAGCCCGCAGATCCTGTCTGGACGGCGGCAGTCGCGGGCCAGGGCGGCGACCGACAGGGACGATGTATTGGTGGCCAGGACGGCGTCGTCGGCGGCGACGGCCTCCAGCGCCTCGAACAGGGCCTGCTTGGCGTCCAGCCGCTCGATGATGGCCTCAATGATCAGCCCGCATGGCGCGAGGGCCTCGAGGTTCTCTGCGAGCACGAGACGGCTTTTCGCGGCTTCGGCCATGTCGGCGCCGATCCGCCCCTTCTCCACCAGACGGTCGATGCGGGCGTGGATGTCGGCGGCGGCGCGCGCGAGCACGTCCGGGTTCTGATCGAACAGGATGGTCCTGAGACCTGCGATCAAGGCGGTCTGGGCGATGCCGGCACCCATGGCGCCGGCCCCGACCACGCCGATAACGTGAGGCGCGCTCATCTCAGCGCCCCTTGAACGCGGGCGCGCGTTTCTCGAGGAAGGCGTTGATGCCCTCCATCCGGTCTTCCGTGGCGAACAGCAACTGGAAGGCCTTGCGCTCCAGCGCCAGAGCCGTCGACAGCGGCGCGTCGGCGCCGAGGGCGACCACTTCCTTGCTGGCGGCCACGGCCAGGGGCGGCAGGGCCGCGATTTTGGCGGCGAGATCCAGGGCGTGATCCAGAACGGCCGTGTCAGGCGTCACCTCGGAGACGATGCCGATGTCATGGGCCGTGGCCGCATCCAGCATGTCTCCGGTCAACAGCCAGCGCATGGCCTTGTAGACGCCCGCGGCCCTGACGAACCTCTGGGTGCCGCCCGCGCCGGGCATGATGCCGACCTTCACCTCGGGCTGCCCGACCTTGGCGCCTTCGCCCGCAATGACGATGTCGCAGTGAAGCATGAGTTCGCAGCCGCCGCCCAGGGCGTAGCCGTTGACCGCCGCGATGATCGGTTTGGGACAGGCCTCGATCGCCTTCCACGCGGCCTGTGACGCCTGGAACGAAGGATCGATGACCTTGCGCCGAGCAAGCTCGCCCAGGTCCGCGCCCGAGGCGAACGCCTTTTCGTCTCCGGTGATGACGATGGCCCGGATGTCGGAATCCGCCGACAGCGCGGTGATGTGCGCGGCCAGCTCTTGCCGCACCGGCAGGCTGAGGGCGTTTCGGACCTCGGGACGATTGATGCGAAGCAGCGCGACATGGTCGCGCGGTCGCTCGAACAGAATGAGTGACATGAGCGCCTCCTTCTATTGAGTTATAGGAATAGAATTGATTTCGCAATGCGGAATGGGTCTGTGGAGATGGGCGGCCATGTCAGCGGGCTTGTCGCGCACGCAGGGTTTCAGCCGCAAGATGAACGAGTTTCGGCCCCGCCTCGGCACGCAGACGGGCTTCGGAGAACTGGGCGGCGGGCGCCGAGGCGCCCAAGGCATGGACATTCTCGCCGGCGTCGCCGGGCAATGGAACGCCCACCGCGTGGACCGACCGGTCATAGAGCCCCATCACGACACAGAAGCCGTCCCGCTCCATCTCTTCAAAAGCCTGGTCGAGACGGGCGCACAAGACGTGCCAGTCAGCGGGCGCCCGCCGCTTCAGGGCCTCCAGCAGCACGTCCCGTTCACGCTTCGGCAAGGCGTAAAGATAGGCCATGCCGATCGCCGATCTTTCGACCGGCACGCGCGCGCCTACATCCAGCCGCAAGGCGGCGGTCGAGGGGCCGTGGTGCAATTCCAGATAGATCATCGACAGCCGGTCGCGCGCCGCCAGCGCCACGGTGGCGTCCAGCGCATCCGCCGCCGCCCGCATCAGCGGCCGCGCCGCCTCTCGTACGGCGATGGCGCTGCGACACGCCAGCCCCAGCGCCAGCACGGCCGCCCCGAGGGCGTACTTGGCCTGGCGGGGATGGTATTCAAGATAGCCGAGCACGGTCAGGGTGTGGGTGAGACGCGAGACCGTGGGCCTGGGCAGCCCGGTCCTGTCGGCGATCTCCTGGTTGCCGAGCGGGCCGTCATCGGGCTCGAACGCGCGCAGAACTTCCAGCCCGCGCGCCAGGGCCGTGACGAACTGGCGATCGCCTTGCCCGTCCGTCAGGGGATCGAGCCGCTCGTCGAAAATCTTGGCCACCTGACCTCGCGTCGCTCCCGCCCGTGTCCCGCAGCCTAGACGCTAAGACCCGCCTCACGAAGCATGCTGCGGGCGATGATAAGCTGCTGGATCTGAGAGGTGCCTTCGTAGATGCGGAGCAGACGGACGTCCCGGTAAAAACGTTCGACCTTGTATTCACTCATATAGCCGGCGCCGCCATGAATCTGAACGGCCCGGTCCGCGATCCGCCCCACCGCTTCGGTCGTGAAATATTTGCAGCAGGCGGCCTCCTGACTCACCCGTTCGCCGAGGTCGAAACGCCGCGCGGCGGCCTCGAGCATGGCGGTTCCGGCGAAGAGCTCGGTCTGGCTGTCCGCCAGCATGGCCTGAACCAGCTGGAAGGCGCCGATGGGCTGTCCGAACTGCTTGCGTTCGCAAGCGTATCGGACGGATTCCTCGATCAGGCGCCGGGCCATGCCCAGGGCCACGCCGCTCATGTGCAGCCGCCCGCGATCGAGAACCTTCATGGCCGTCTTGAAGCCGCGACCGGGCTTGCCGCCGATGATGGAGGTCGCCGGAACCACGCAGTCCTCGAAGATCACGTCGCAGGTCACCGCACCGCGCTGACCCATCTTCTTGTCGGGCTTGCCCAGGGTGATGCCGGGCGTGTCGGCCGGCACCAGAAAGGCGCTGATGCCGCCGGCGCCGGGGATGTCCGGCTCTGATCGCGCCATGACCGTGAAGACGCTGGCGCGCGGAGCATTGGTGATGAAGCGCTTGACCCCGTTCAGGCGATAGACGTCGCCATCCCGATCGGCGCGGGTGGTCAGGGAAGCCGCGTCGGATCCGGCGCCGGGTTCCGTCAGGGCGAAGGCCGAAACCGCTTCACCGCCGGCGAGCCTCGGCAGCCACTCCGCCTTCTGAGCGTCAGAGCCGTCCATGACGATGCCCTGCGAGCCTATGCCGACGGTCGTTCCGATGACCGACCGGAACACGATCGAGGCGCGGCCAAGCTCCATCATCAGCGCGGCCTCCTCGGCCATGCCCAGTCCCAACCCGCCGAACGCCTCGGGGATCGAGAGGCCGAACAGGCCCATCTCGCGCATCTCCTGGACGATGTCGGACGGCACTTCGTTCTCGGCCTCCACCTGGTCCTCTGCGGGTATCAGCCGTTCGTCGACGAAGCGGCGCAGGCCCGCTTTCAGCAGCCCAAAAGTCTCGGCGTCCATGTGGCGTCCCTCAGGAATTTTTCAGCCATTCAATTTTGCACAGCGAAATCGGATATCGCAATGGGTTATCTCAATTGAGATTCTTGATCGGAATCGCGGCTAGTAGATCTCGAACAGGGCCGCAGCGCCCATGCCGCCGCCGACGCACAGGGTGACGACGCCCAGCCTGCTCCCCCTGCGCCGCCCTTCCATCAGCAGGTGGCCGGACAGACGCGCGCCGGTCATGCCGTAGGGATGGCCCACCGCGATCGCGCCGCCGTTGACGTTGAACCGCTCCGGGTCGATCCCGAGTGCGTCGCGGCAGTAGAGGCACTGGGACGCGAAGGCTTCGTTGAGCTCCCACAGGTCGATGTCGTCAACCGTCAGCCCGTGACGTTTCAGCAGGCGGGGAACGGCCAACACGGGCCCGACGCCCATTTCATCCGGTTCACAGCCCGCCACGGCGAACCCCCGCAGCCGCCCCAGCGGGTCGAGCCCGGCGCGAACCGCCGCCCGCTTTTCCATGACGACGAGCGCGGCCCCGCCGTCCGAGAACTGCGAGGCGTTGCCGGCGGTGATCGTGCGGCCTGAGGGGATCGCCGGCGCCAGGGCCGCGAGACCTTCGAGGGTTGTGTCCGGTCGGTTGCATTCGTCGCCATCGACCACGCCTTCGACCGTGTGCTCCTCGCCCGTCAGCTTGTCCCGGCGGATCATGCGCACCGTCATGGGGGCGATCTCATCGGCGAACAGGCCGTCGGCCTGGGCGCGGGCGGTGCGGCGTTGGGATTCCAGAGCGTAGATGTCCTGCGCTTCACGCGTCACGCCATATCGTTCGGCGACGGTCTCGGCGGTCTCGATCATGGGCGCCCACAGGCCCGGGTAGGTCCGCAAGAGGACGTCTTCCGTCCAGTTCCGGGTGTTGAGCCCGCCCAGTTGCACCAGGGATATGGACTCCACCCCTCCCGCCACGACCACGTCCACGCCTTCGCGCTCGACGTTCGCGGTCGCATGCGCGAGAGCCTGAAGGCCCGAGGCGCAGAAACGGTTGACGGTCTGGCCGGCGGTCGAGACCGAGAGGCCGGCCCACAAGGCGGCGGCGCGCGCGACATTGCGCCCCGTCGCGCCCTCGGGAAATCCGCACCCCAGCACCACGTCCTCGACCGCGTCAGGCGCGACCCCGGCGCGGGCGACCGCATGACGAATCGCATGGCCCGCAAGCGCGGCTCCGTGAGTGGCGTTGAAACCGCCGCGACCGGACTTGGCCAGCCCGGTGCGGGCGTAGGAGACGATGACGGCTTCGCGCATGCGGGTTTTCCTCAGAGAGGCGGGGAGGAGTGACCAGCGCCTTCCGGCCATGCGCTGAGCAGCCCGCGCAGGGCGGCGACCAGGGCGAGCGGCTGGTCGATCATCACATGATGATCGGCGTCGGGTATGAGAATCCAGGGCAGAGCCCGGTCGATCAGCGGAGCTATGGCGGCCCGGAACGATTCGGTGACGAGACTTGAGCGATCACCGGCCATGAGGGCCACAGGCCGGCTGAGGCGGGCCAGGTGCGGCTCAAGGCGTTCCATCTCAAGCTTGGCGCGCAGAGCCGGGTCGAAACGCCAGGTCCAGCCGCCGTCGGTTTCGCACAACGAACGACGGGCGATGTAATCGGCCACAAAGAGGTTGGAGCAGGTCTGGGGCGGCGAGAACCGGAACCGCATCAGGGCCTCGGCCTGGCTGGGGTAAAGGCGATGTCGCGCATCGCTTCGACCGCCGAGACTGTCATCCGCCAGCTTGAAATAGCAGTCGAGCAGGATGACGCCCCCGATATGCTCGGGCGTCTGGGCCGCCGCATGGATAAGTGGTCCCCCGCCGAACGAATGACCGATCACGACCGGCGCACGACCGGACGCCGCCAGGCCGCAGGCCTCCGCGACAGCGCCGATCTCGCGGCCGTAGGTCGCGTAGTCGTAACGTGGACGCCAGCCTGACCGGCCCATGCCGGACCACGACAGCGCGGTCACGCGGTGGGTTTCGGCGAAGAAGGGCGCGATGAAGCTCCACCAATCGGCATGACCGCCCAGGCCGTGGAGCAGCATAAGCCCCGGCGCCCCTTCCCGGCCCCAGGTGAGGGTTTCAATCGCCGTCCCGTCCACCGTCACGAAATGCGGCTCCGGACGTTGGGCCAGCGCCCGGCGGAACCAGTCCGGCGCGGACGGCGCGCGACCGCCGAAATCGGCCAGGGGCCTCGGAATCGACACGGCGGTCTGGGGGCTGTCGGCCACGACCGTCAAATGACCGCTCTGGAGCGCAGGCCCTCGACCTCCTTCGGCGTGAAGCCGAGTTCGCCCAGAATCTGTTCAGTATGCTCACCCGCCATCGGCGCGCGGGTGTGAAGTCGCGGCGGCGTGGCCGACATCTCGACAGCCTTGAGCACCAGCGGCGCGGGTCGCGGCGCGCCCGGATAGTCCATCGCCTCGAAGAAGCCGCCCGCCTCCATCTGCGGATGGGCCAGGACCTCGGCCGGGGACAGAACCGGGGCGGCCGGGATGCGGGCGGCGGCCAGTTCCGTCAGGGCGTCTTCTACGGAGCGCGTGCGGCACCACTCCGCCATGCGCGCACTGGGATCGGCATTGACCGCGCGGGCCGCGTCGCTGGCGAACCGGGCGTCCTCAAGCCAGCAAGGTTCGCCCATCAGCCGGGCCCAGCGCCGGAAGATCGGATCACTGATAACCTGAACGGCGATCCAGCCGTCATCCGCCTGAAAGATGTCGGCCGGGCCGCCGGACTGGCCCTGATTGCCCTTGCGGCCGCGCCCGACACCCGCCAGGGCCTCTTCGATCAGGGGGAAATTCATCACCGTGAGCGCCGACGCCAGAAGGCTGGCCCCCACTTCCTGGCCCTGTCCGGTGCGGCTCCGCTCATGAATGGCGGCGAGCGTTCCGAAGGCGGCGAAGGCGGCTGTGGCGAGGTCGACCCACGAGGCGTAGGATTTGGTCGGCACATCGAAGCCGGACAGATAGGCGGAACCGGACATGGCCTGCCCCATGCTGTCGAAACCGACCTTGGCCGCGTAGGGACCGGTCTTTCCGAAAGCGGAAATGGCGGTGAGGATCACGTCCTCGCGGATGCGCCTGAGGCTCGCATAGTCCAGCCCGAGGTCGCGCAGGCCGGCTTCGGGCAGGTTCGCGATCACGACCCCCGAACACTCGACCAGACGCCGCATGATGTCCGGGGCTTCCGGCGCCTTGAGGTCCAGAGCCAGGCTGCGCTTGTTGCGGTTCATCTGCAGGAACAGGGCGCCCTCCTGCGCCTCGGTCACCGGATAGATATGGCGATCCTCGCCGCCGCCGGGCCGTTCGATCCGGATCACGTCAGCGCCCAGGTCGCCCAGGAGCGCCGCACAGAAGGGGCCGGCCACGAACCGCCCGAAGTCGAGCACGCAGATTCCCGACAGGACCCCTTCAGTCATCTCATCGTCTCCTGCTTCGAGGGCCGCCGCCGATCAGGCCCGCTCAAACACGGCGGCCAGACCCTGCCCGCCGCCGATGCACATGGTCTCCAGCGCATAGCGCCCCCGGCGGCGCTGCAATTCCCGCAGCATGGTCGCCAGAATGCGTCCTCCGGTGGCCCCGATCGGATGCCCCAGGCTGACGCCCCCGCCATTCACATTCAGGCGGCTGCGGTCGTCCCAGCCCCAGCCCTTGAGGACGGCCAGCACCTGAGACGAGAACGCCTCGTTCAGCTCCACGAGATCAAGATCATCCCAGCCGAGCCCCGTCCCGGCGAACAGCTTCTCCACCGCCGGCACGGGTCCGATCCCCATGCGCGCCGGATCGCAGCCCGCCGCCGCCCATCCCACGAACCAGCCCATCGGCTCCAGATCGAGTTCGGCCAGCTTGTCCTCGGCCACCACCAGACAGGCCGAAGCCGCGTCGTTCTGCTGACTGGCGTTCCCGGCGGTCACCACGCCGCCCTCGATGGGACGCAGGGCCGCCAGACTTTCGGCGGTGACGTCTGCCCGCACGCCTTCGTCGCGCTCCACCACCACAGGGTCGCCCTGGCGCTGCGGCGCTGAGACCGGGACCAGTTCATCCGCGAACCTGCCCGCATCCCACGCTTCGGCCGCGCGACTGTGGCTCATGAGCGCGTAGGCGTCACAGTCCTCGCGGGTGACGCCGTAATCCTTCGCCAGGGTCTCGGCGGTCTCGATCATGCCCGAGATGACGCCGAAGCGGGCGGTGGGCTGGCTCATCACCCGTCCCCGCGTCAGCCGGTCGTGCATCTGCACCGAGCCGGAGCGAGCGCCGCGCCGCATGTCGGTGCTGTAGTATTCGACATTGCTCATGCTCTCGACCCCGCCGGCGACGACGACGTCCGCCGCTCCGGTCTGGACCTGCATGACCGCATCAATCACCGCCTGGAGCCCGCTGCCGCAGCGGCGGTCCACCTGCACGCCCGGAACCGAGATCGGAAGATCGGCTGCGAGCGCAGACCACCGGGCGACGCAGGGCGCTTCGCCGTTGGCGTATCCCTGACCGAAGACCACGTCATCGATACGGCCCGGGTCGATGCCCGTGCGCGCCACCAGGGCGCGCAGCACGGCGGCCCCGAGTTCACCCGCCGGAATGCCCGCGAAGACGCCGCCGAACTTGCCGACGGCGGTGCGAATGGGCTCGACGATGGCGACACGACGCATGACTGGACTTTCAATGGGAATGGATACGGGATCAGGTTGAGGCCGGCGCCGGAAAGAGCTTGCGCAGTTCCGGCTGACTGACCTTCATCGACGGCGTGCGCGGCAGGTCCTCGACCGGAAGAAGGATCACGGGCAGCTGGTAGGGCAGCAGCCGCTCCCGCAGCCAGGCCTTGAGCACCTCCGGGTCCGGCGCCGAACGCCCCGCCCGGGCGACATAGGCGGCGACCGGAACCTGGCCGAGCCGGGGATCGGGCAGGCCGACAACCGCCGCCTCGCGGATGTCCGGATGCTCCTGGATCGCCTTGACCACGTCATCCGGAAACACCTTGAATCCGCCCCGGATGATGGCGTTGTCCGCGCGCCCCTTGATCCAGAGAAAATTGTCCGCATCAACCGCCGCAAGGTCGGTCGTGCGCACCCAGTTCTCCCCGTCGCCGAGATGGCCGGCCCTCAGTTCCAGCAGGCCGGTCTCGCCAGGAGGCAGGGGCTCGAAGGTCGACGGGTCCACGGCGCGAGCCTCGAGACCGGGGGTCAGCCGCCCGACGCTGCCGCGCTTTTCGATCCGGTAGCGCTTGAAGTCGTCCAACGTCCAGCCGGCGCCCGCGCCCGCGAACTCGGTGGCGCTGTAGTTCTGAAGGACGGGCACACCGTAGGTTTCATAGAATTCGTCGGCCAGGTCGGGGTCCAGCGGCGCCGTTCCGGTGCGGTAGGCCACGAGACTGGAAAGATGTTCGCGCGGAACACGGGCGTCCAGGATCATCCGCAGGGCCGATGGCGGCGCTCCAGCCACCTTCAACTTATGACGACGCACGGCGTCGGCCCAGCCTTCGACGGTGAACCGCTCGAGCAACACCTGCTTTCGGCCGGCGACCACGGCGTTGAGCGTGGCGAAGACGCCCGCGATGTGGGCGTAGGGCGCGTTGACAAGGCTGACGCCGCTGCGCAGGCGCGGACCCTCGTCCGCCGAGCGCTTGTCATAGACCCCTGCGTCCAGAACCGATTTCTCGAGCGTTCTGAGGCTCAAGGGAACGCGCTTGGGCGCCCCGGTCGTGCCGCTGGTCAGCATTTCGATGGCGATCGGTCCGTCCGGCGCCCGCTGCAGGTCTGCGCCGCTGGGCGCGGCGAGCTCCGGCAGGACGCGGACAGGTTGGGCGATGTCGCGGGTCAGCTCCAGCCCGAGACAGCCGATCTCACGCGCGGCTTCTCCGATGGCCGGGCGCGTCCAGTCCCGCTCGAAGCCGATGATGACCGGGGGGCGCAGGCTGCGGATATCATCCGCCAGCCGGTCATCCGGCAGAGAAGGGTTGAGGGTGACGATGCAACGCCCCGTCGACACAAGGCGAAGCAGCGTCGCACTCATCTCGGGCCGGTTTCGCATCACGCAGCATACGCGCGTCGAGGGGCCGAGGCCGGCCGCGAGCAACGCCGCATCGACGGCCTGTCCGATGCGATCCAGATCGCCCCAGGTCCACCAGACGCCCTCGAACTCCACGGCGTCGGCGGACGGATCGACCGCCAGCACCCCGGTAATCATGTCTTTGAGCACGGACATCAGGCGTCTTCCCTTGAACCGACGGACGAAGGGCCCGCCGCGTCTTGCCCCGGCGGGGGCCGCATGGGGCGGAAGACGCCGCTGGCGCGCACCGCCGTGCGGCCGTCCGCCCGCATGAGACAATCGGCGAAAACCAGACCCTCGGAGGATTTCTTGACGTCCACCTCCACCTCGAGCCAGGCGCCCTCGGCGACAGGCCGCATGAAATCGGCGTTCAGATGAAGCGTCATGCGCGGCGGCAGGTCACCGGTCCGCCAGGTTCCGTAAGAGAGCGCAAAATCCGCCAGCGCCAGCAGAAAGCCGCCGTGAGCGCCGCCCTGGGCGTGGCAGTGCTGAGGCCCGATGCGAAGGCCGACGACCCGGCGCCCTTCGCGCCGCGCCTCATAATAGCGGACGTCGAGTGTGCGGGTGAACGCACTGGCGAAGGCCAGCGGAGAAAAGCCCTCCGGAATATCGGGCGCGCGGGATGATGCAGACAGGTTCACGTTCTTCAGCTACATTCATATAACTCAATTGGCAACAGATAGCCGACGCCGGCGCGTGTCGGGGCCGGGATTTCCAATCAGGCTCAACTGTGCTGTAGGCTGGGCTTCCGGATCCCGCCGGCGGCGACAAACCAGGATGACTGCGACTGCATGACGGCTCTCAAACCGACCTCCAAGTCCACCCTGGCGGCGACGGTGGCCGCCCTGCGCGCCGACGCTCTGGCGCATGAGGACGGCGAGGTCATCGGCTCCGAGGATTCGCTGATTGCGCGGCATGGCGTGAGTCGTCCGACCCTGAGGCAGGCGGCCGCCCTGGTGGCGCAGGAGCAGTTGCTCCAGGTCAAGCGTGGCGTGGGCGGCGGCTACGTCGCTCGACGGCCGACCAGCCGCGCCGTCGCCCACATGGCCGCCATCTATCTTCGCACGCGAGGCGCCGGACTCGGCGAAATCGTCCAGTCAGTGGAGCCGATTCGTACAGAACTGGCCCGTCTTGCGGCGGCGGAACTGGACGAGGAGTCCCGCGCCGACTTGCTCGACTATCTCCGGCGCGAGGCCGAAAGCGTCGCCGAAGGCCTGAGTTTCCGGGCCTTTTTGAAGGGGGAACGGGAGTTCGGGCGCGTGCTGGGGCGCGCCAGCCGAAATCATGTGCTGTCGCTGTTCCTGGAGATTCTCTACGATCTCGCCGGCTCCTTGAAGCCGGAACAGGATCTGATCCTCGGCCGCCCGGAGCGGATGACCCTGTATCGCCAGCGGCGCATTCAGATCGCCGAAGCGGTGCTGGACGGGGACGGAGAAATGGCGGCCCTGGCCGCCCGGCGTTGCTCGGCGCTGAGCATACAATGGATGAGTGAGGACGCCGAGTAGGCGTCCGAGCCGGCCGCCGCCCGTCAAGGCCCGCCTCTCGGTCGAGGATCCGGCTTTCCGGCAATACAGTTATTTCAATAAGGCCGGAACCCGCGTCAGGCCGGGGCTTTCACGACGGCGTCCAGCGTAACGCCGGGAGGCGGCGGACAGTCCTCGGGAATGAACAGCCCCGGGCGCAGGGAATATGTGGGATCGACGCGGTAGCGGTCGAAGTCCCGCTCGCCCGTCGCATACAGCAGAGCGTCGTCGATGAAGCAGTTGCCGGTGCAGTCGCGCGAGGGCTGGGTGAAGATCCAGTAGGCGGCGTCGGCCATGATCTCCGGCGTCCGGCAACGCTTCAGCTCCTCGTCATCCGCCAGGGCGTACTGGATCGCCGCAGTGGCGATGCCCACGCGCGGCCACAGGGTGTTGGCCGCGACACCGTCGGCCTTGTGTTCAGCGGCCACGCCCAACGCCGACAGGGTCATCCCGTATTTGCTCATGGTGTAGGCCACATGCCGGCCCAGCCATTCCGGCGCCAGGTTGATCGGTGGCGACAGGTTGAGGATGTGAGGATTCTCGGCCTTGAGAAGATGCGGCAGGCACGCGCGCGTCACCATGAAGGCGCCGCGCACATTGATCTGGTGCATCAGGTCATAGCGTTTGGGATCGAGGTCGATCGTCCGGGCGGGCGTGATGGCGGAGGCGTTGTTGACGCAGATGTCGATGCCGCCGAACCGGTCGACCGCCCGTGCGACGGCGTCGGCGATCTGTGTCTCGTCCCGGACGTCCACCGTCACCGCAAGAGCCTGGCCGCCGGCGGCCTCGATCTCGGCGGCGGCCGTGTGAATGGTGCCCGGCAGCTTGGGGTGAGGCGTATCGGTCTTGGCCGCCACGACGATATTGGCGCCGTCTCTGGCGGCCTTCAGGGCGATGGCCAGTCCGATGCCGCGACTGGCGCCGGTGATGAAGAGGGTCTTGTTCTTGAGCATGGCGTCTGGTGTTCCGTATGGCGTCGTCGACGTGAGCGGCCGCGTTTCAGGTGTCGGCGGGGTCTTCGGCGACAGGCGCGGTCTCGATCGACCGTGAGCGTCCGGCGGCGCGGAGCATGCGGACAAAGGCGGCGCTTTCAGCGCGCATGAGGGCGTCGGGATCGAAGAGAGCCGCGTGATCCCACATCATCTTCTTGGTCATGCTCAACGGCAGGGGCTGGAAGGCGGCGATGCGGGAGGCGAGCGCGACCGTCTGCTCCATCAGGTCGGCATCCTCGAAAACCTCGGTGACAAGGCCGATGCGCAAAGCCTCTTCGGCGGAGATTTCCCGCGCGCGCAGGCACAGGTCCATGGCGCGCCCGAACCCCACGATGCGCCCCAGAAGCGCGGTGCCGCCGCATTCCGGCATGGCGCCCAGCTTCAGGAACGGAAAGCTGAAGCTGGCCGAGCGGGCCGCGACGCGGATGTCGGCGGAAAGGACATGGGTCGCCCCCAGGCCGACGGCCGCGCCGTTCACGGCCGCGATCACGGGCTTGGAGTCGTTGAGGAGCTTCAGCCAATTGTCCTCGCCTTGCCCCATGGTCAGGGTGGCGGGATTGGGCGAGCGGCCGGTTTCGTCCCTGGGCTCGGGCGGCGCCCGGAAATCGACCCCTGCCGAATAGACCGTCCCCTCGCCCGTCAGCACGATGGCGCCGATCGTCTCGTCGGCGTTAGCCCGCCTCACGGCGTCCTTCACGGCGCGGACCAGCGGCACGTTCCAGGCGTTGCGGCTCGCGGGACGATTGAAGCGAATGACAGCGACGCCGTCACACGCATCGTAAAGGATCGGTGCGTCGCTCATCCCTCGGCAGCCAGTCTGTCGATCTCATATCTGACAATTTCGTCCACGTTCTCACGCGGCGGCGACGGCAGCTCGACAGGACCGCCTTCGCGGCTCGGCAACAACACCACTGCGGAGCCGGGCGTGGTCACCGTCCCCCACTGGTTCTCGACGCGAATGTCCAGCGTGACCTCGTATCGGCCGTCGACCTTGCGCTTGTCCGTCACGCGCCCCTTCAGCCAGTAGGTGTCGCCCAGATAGACAAACCTGCGATGCTGACAGGACATCTTCCACAGCCAGCCGTCATCGCCCATCCAGCTGGTGACCAGAGACGTCAGCAGGGTCTCGCGCAGACCGCCGTAGTCATACGGCATGGGGATGCCGAGGCTGTTCGCCCATTCCGGCTCCCAGTGCAGGCGCTGCACCGTGTCTGGCACGTTGAGGGCGTTCGGCGTGAACATGCCGGGCACTTTCTTGCGGACCTTGTAGGTTTCGCCGAACGCCCCGGGGGGCGTCAACTGCATGCCCCAGCCGATATGCCATACGATGATGTCGCTCAGACGCAGCGGACCACGCACCAGGGTCGGAAGCTCTTCGCCGACCTCGACATCCTCCCAGTAGCGCGGCTCCGCGCCCCGGCGGCGCTCGGCCTCGTAGAAGGAGTCGATCTCGTCGAGTTGCTCCTGGGTATAGGGCTTCGGGAGTTCGTATTCCTTCTTTCGCTTGGCCGAGGCGTGCCGCTCGGCTCGCACCCATGTTCCTCGCTGGAGCGCGTGCAGTTCGTCGTTCTGGTTGCGGAAGATGAAGCCGCGAGTCTCATGAACGGCGCGCCCGCTGAAGGCGCTTTTCTCGCGCACGGACACACCCAGGGTCAGACGCTGCATGCGCAGCCGGTCGCCCAGCCGCAGGGGCCGCCACCATTCGAACTCCATGACCGCCTGATAGGCGCCGAGGCCCGCCAGGGGATCGCCCTTGAGGATGGCCTTCTCTTGCGGCGTATGCTTCGGCGCGACGGGCTCGCCCATCGTATAGAGAAATGTGGGCGGGGCGATCAGGCCGCCCCAGCGCGTGGTCTTGCCATACTCCGGATCGCACCAGAGGGGATTTCCATCGCCTGCGCCGACGGCGAAATGGCGCACACCGTCCCATGTGACCTCGTAATTGTGAGGCTCGGTCGGCGGTTTGACATACAGGCCAATACGCTCCCTCAGCCGGGCGACGCCCTCATCGGTGAGAACGCCATATTCGGCGGACCGCCGTCTGCGACCGTCATCGCTCATTGCGTCGAAACTCCAGTTTCAGGAAAAATCGCGGAAGGCGTTCAATTGTTCAACTGTTAAAATAATAAATAGGTGTAAATCAGGCTTAACAGATCATCAGCGGGCGCCCAAACCCGCCAAGGAAGGTGTTTCCTTGGGCAGGATCGCATCGGGCCACGCCAAGTCAAATATCTATCTAACTAATGAGATTCAACGATGCGTCATCGCCAGGGGCCCGTCGGCGCGATCAGGTCGGCGCCGATATCCTTGAGAGCCGCGCACCCCGACAGCTTCATGGCCGTCTCGAACTCGGCCCGTAGAAGTGTGAGCGCACGCGCGACGCCGGCCTCCCCTCCGGCGCCGAGACCATAGAGATAGGGGCGGCCGATCGCACACGCCGTTGCGCCCAGCGCGAGCGCCTTGAGCACATGCACGCCGCGCCGCACCCCGCCGTCCACGATGAGTTCGAGGCGCCCGCCGGCGGCGTCCGCAATGCGCGGCAGCACGTCCAGGGTAGCGGCCGCGCCGTCAAGCTGGCGTCCCCCGTGGTTTGAAATGATGAGCGCGGACACCCCGGCGTCGGCGGCGCGCACGGCGTCCTGGGCCGACATGATTCCTTTCAGCGCGAAGGGACCGCCCCAGAGCTCCATGAACTCGCCGATATCGGACCATGTCACCGAAGGGTCCAGCCCGGCGCTCAGGCGTCGGGTTCGTCCGGCAAGCCCGTCCGGTTCCGGACGGGCGTCGAAATTGGCGTATGTCATGGGGCCTTTCCGCGCCTGGCCGATCAGCCATCCCGGATGCTGGGCGAAACCGGCGAAACCGGACATCGTGAGCCTTGGCGGGATCGTGAAGCCCGAACGCAGGTCCCGCTCGCGCTTGCCGACCACCGGAACATCGACGGCCAGACAAAGCGCGTCATATCCGGCCTGCTTGCAGCGCGCGATCAGATCACGGGTGACGCCCCGGTCCTTGTTGACATAGATCTGGAACATTCGCGGGCCGTCGCAGGCTGCGGCCACGGCCTCGATGCTGTAGGTCGAGGCGGTCGAGAGGGCATAGAACACATTCTCGCGCGCGGCCGCCCGGGCGACGGCCAGTTCGCCGTCCGGGTGAAAGAGCCGCGAGGCGCCCGTCGGCGCGCAGATCAGCGGCCAGGACAGGGTCCGGCCCAGCACCCGCACCGAGGTGTCGAGCGCCGTCGCGTCCACCAGGCACTTCGGCGCCAGGCGCACCTCATCGAAAGCCGCACGATTTCGCCGGGCCGTCGCCTCATCCTCGGCGGCCCCGTCCATGTAGTCGAAAACCGGGCCTGGAAGCCGCTTTCGCGCCAGCACGCGCAGGTCCTCAATGCTGTGGCACCTGGTGATCAAGACGGCGGATCCTCCACTCAACGGTCTTGAAGCTTCCCAAAAAGATAGATGATTGCCAATCGCGTTGTTGCGGTTTTATATGGCAGGCATGTCACCCAGAGCTGGCCAGGCGCTTAAGAGACCCCATGAATTCCATGGATATAAAGGGGCAATGACGTGGGCGCCGCAGGGAGAAAATATCAATACGGTCGGGGCCGCCGGCTCAAATGACTAAATAATGGGACAGGCTTCGGGGAGGGGTATGAGGTCATCAGTCCGGGCCTCCGCCGCGCGGAACCCCGCGACGACGCTCCGGCGCAGTGTCCGCACCCCTGCGAAATCCACGCCCGCGCCTTTTCATACGGGCGCGCCCGCAAGTTCCGCCAGAAGCGCTTGTCCATAAACTGGATCGGGAGTCCGCAACCGCATGATCTTCGGAATTCGCAAGGCGCCCGCGATCGGCGCCGCCGGCGCGGATGCGGCGCCTCCCAAAGCCCCGGCGGCGGCATGGTGGATGCTGTTCATCCTCCTGGCGTTCTACGTCATGTCCATGGTGGACCGGTTCATCATTGCGATGCTGGTCGATCCCATCAAGGCCGAACTGGGTCTGGGCGACTTCCAGATGAGCCTCATCCTCGGTCCGGCCTTCGCGCTTTTCTATTCGATCGCGGGCTTTCCGTTCGGCTGGGCTGCGGATCGGTTTCCACGGCGGACGGTCATTTTCGTCGGCAGCGTGTTCTGGTCCATCGCCACGCTGACCTGCGGCTTCGCGGGATCATTCCTGGTGCTGTTCGCGGCGCGCGCGCTTGTCGGAGCGGGCGAGGCGTCGCTCACGCCCTCCGCCTACTCCATGATAACGGACAAATTTCCGAGGGAGCGTCTGACGACCGCCCTGTCCTTCTATGCGATGGGGCCGAAGCTGGGAGAGGCTATCGCCTTCAGCGCCGGGGCCGTGCTGATCGAGGCGCTGACCAGAGGGCAGGCTTCTGGGGCGCTGAACATTGGGATGCTGGCCGAAACCACGCCCTGGAGAATCGTGTTTCTCACGCTTGGCGCCTTTGGAATTCTGGCTTCCTTCATGGTCTTTGCGTTCAAGGAGCCTCAGCGCAAGGGGCGCGTGGCGGCTAGCCAGGCTGGCGGCCATGCCGAATCCGTGACCCTGATTTCGTTCCTGAAGCGCTATCCGCGTCTCATCACCTACATGGTGATCGCCTTCGGCATGCTTGGAATCGCCACGGGCGCACTGATGATGTGGACGCCTTCGCACATGACCCGCGCTTTCGGCTGGACGCCGGTGCAGTACGGGCCGATTCTCGCCCTGGTGAGCGCTTGCGGCGCGGCCAGCGTCATCGTCAAGGGCGTGATTATCGACTGGCTCTACAGGCGGGGCGTGCGTGACGCTCACATGCGCTTCTATACTTGGCTCCTGATCGGGTTCATGCCGGTGATCGCCGCAACCTTCCTTGTCTCCAACGCCTGGCTTTTCCTGGTGCTCTACGGGATCACCCAAGTGCTGGTCCTGCCGTTCATGCTGTACGTCTCGGCGACGGTCCAGATGATCTCGCCCAACGAAATCCGCGGCCGGCTCTCGGCGTTCTTCCTGTTTCTGGTCGCCGTCGTGTCGATGGGTGTGGGGCCGACGCTCATCGGCGCCATGACGGACTATGTCTTCCGGGATCCTCAAAAGCTCGGCCTGTCGCTGGCTTGCATGCTGATCTCCTCCGTGCTCATCGCGACCGTCTGTCTGCGTCTGGTGCTGCGCGAGCTCAAGGCGCCGCTCGACGCGATGCAAGCGCTCGTGGACGAGGAGGCGGCGCGAGCGCGGGCGACTTGATCCGGCGGCGTTTCGCGCCGTTCGGGGGAGCGGTAGCGGCATGATGCGATGCGGATGGAACATCATTGGCTGCATCGGCGCGCTGAGCACGGTCGGGGCCTGCGCGTCATCCCTGGAGGACGCGGGGCGCAGCGATCGGGAGGCGCGCCGCCATCTCGCCGCGGCCGAGCGGCTCATGGGCGAGCGGCCGCTCGGCGTCGGTTGGCTGTGCCGGCCCCTGGACGAGGGACGGGTTGCGGCGCGCGCCCTGCCCCGGATCGTCGAGGCGGCGCAGGTCTTCGACAACCTGTATTTTGTAGGCGGCGGAGTGGTTTCCGCCTGGGCGCTGCAGACACGCGAAGGTGTCGTGCTCATCGATGCGTTGGGCAGCGCGGATGAGGCGCGATCCGTGATCGTTCCCGGCCTGCGATCCGTCGGTCTCGTGCCCGACGCCGTGCGTTATGTCATCGTCACACACGGCCATTTCGACCATGTGGGCGGGGCGCGCTATTTCCAGGATCGGTATGACGCGCGCGTGGTGATGGGGGAGGCGGATTGGGCGACGGCCGAGGCGGCTGTCGCCGAACCGCCGCACCGGGACATCTCCGTCGGCGAGACGCTGACCCTCACGCTCGGCGAGACGGCAATCGAGCTTCACCATACGCCCGGGCACTCGCCCGGAACGATCTCGGCGCTGATTCCGGTGCGCGAGGGACAGGAGACATACACACTGGCGCTGTTCGGCGGCACGGCGTTTCCGCGGGATGCCGAATCCATGCAAGCCTATCGATTGTCGCTGCGCCGCTTCGCCGACATCGCTTCGGCGGCGGGGGTGGACGGCATGATAAGCAATCACCCGCTTTTTGACGACACGCTGATCAAGCTGCGCTCATTGGAGCGCCGCGCCCCCGGAGATCCGCACCCCTTCCTGACGCCACGCGAGGAACAGGCGCGCATGATCTCCATCCAGATGCACTGCCTCGATGCGGCGATGGCGCGCACACGATAGGCGGAGATGCCCGGCGCAACAAAAAGCCCGGCGCAACACAGGCTGCGCCGGGCTGGAGAGTTCAGAGGGAGAGACCCTGGACCATTTTCTCTTCAGGTCGAACCGACCTGCATCCAGAAAATGGTCCGGTTACCACGCGGAGCGAAGTCTCGGGTCAGGCGGACTGCGTCCGCCTGAACCGATTTCGCTCTAGAAGTCGTAGCTCAGACGGACGCCCACCGTGCGCGGACGCCCGTAGGCGACGCGGTCGCCGAGCGCCGAAGTCGCCATCCATTGCGTGCGCACTTCGTCGGTCAGGTTGTTTCCCCACAAGGTGACCGCAAGGCCCCCGGCGTTGGGGCGCCAGGTAAGGCTGCCGTTGACCAGCGTGTGGGCGGGCGAGCTCAGGCGATTGGTGACTTCGTAGTAGAATTCGCTCGTATAGGACGCGCTCAACGAAGCCGAGATTTCCCCCTCGCCGATCGGCCGCACATAGTTCACGCCGAAGTGGGCTGTGAACTCGGGCGAGAACTCGACCGTGTTGCCTGTCGCGTCATAGGGCGCGACGCTGAAGTTGCCGTTGCCGCCGGGAAGCGGCAGGAACCCCTGAGCGTTGGGGAAGCTGTCGTATTCGGCGTGCAGATAGGAGGCGCCGCCCCGCAGCGTCCAGTGCTGGCCGATCGGCATGGTCAGCTCGGCGTCCAGGCCGTAGCTCTCCACGACGCCGGCGTTGGTGGTCGCCAACAGGTTCGAGCCGGGGTCGATGGCCTGAACCTGCAGGTCTTCATACTTGTAGAGGAAACCCGACAGGCTGAAAGAGGCGCCGCGCGAAGCGTATTTGTAGCCGATCTCGTAGGCGTCGATGTTTTCCGGGTTGATCGGCGTGCTGCTGTTGGCCGTCACATTGTAGGTGCCGCTTTTGAACCCTGCGCTGTAGGTCGCATAGATGTTGGAGTGATCGTTCAACGCATAGCGAACCGACAGGCGCGGCGTGGTCGCACTCCAGCTCGTTTCGCCGGCATTGACCACGCCGCCGGTGCGCAGTTGCCAGAAATCACGGGTCTCTTCGCTGTAGCGGACGCCCGCCAGGACGAAGAGGTTGTCCATCACCTCGTATTCGACTTCGCCGAACAAGGCCCATGCGTCCGTGTCGATCGTCGCTTCCAGGACGTGCGCCCCAGTGGTCGACAGCAGATAGGGTTCCTGGCCCCTGTCACGATAGAGGAAGGCGCCGGCGACCCACTGGAGTCTGTCCGGTCCGTCGGACGCCACGCTGAACTCCTGGCTGAGGGTGCGTTGCACGGTGCGGAACGCGGTGCCGGACACCGCCGCCGTGGTGCCGTCGAGATCCGAGGCGAAATCGGCCGCCGCATCCGCATAGCTCGTCACGGACTTGAAGATGACTCCGTCAAAATCATACTGCAGTTGCAGGTCGGCGCCCCAGCTCTCCATCTCGAAGACCGGGATGAAGCTCTGGGCGATCTCATAGGGATCGGGATAGTGCGGCGCGGCCGGGTTGCTCGTGTTCCCGTCAAGAATGTCGTAGGCGCTGCCGCTGTTGTTGCTCATCCTCATGCCGTAAACCGACGCGATCGCGCTGAACCGGTCGTTAGGCTGGAACAACAGCCGCACACGGCCCAGCGTTTCATGGTTATCGGCGAGCCATTCATCCTGGGCGACGTCGTAGACGTATCCGTCATCCTCGATGTTCGCGAAGCTGACGCTGATGCCCACGGTGTCGGAAATCGGCGCGGTGTAGAAACCGCGCAGATCACGCTCGTTGAAGCTTCCGTAGGACAGCGACAGGGAGCCCGAAGCCTCGTAGAGCGACGGACGCCGTGTCGTGACCACAATGGCGCCGCCGGTCGCATTGCGCCCGAACAGGGTGCCTTGCGGTCCCTTGAGCACTTCGACACGCTCGATATCCACGAGCGAAAACTGATTGCTCAGCTGGTTGGGACGATACACGCCGTCCAGATAGACGGACACGTTGGCGTCCGCGCCAAGCGAGGTGACCTGCGATCCGACGCCACGGATAACGGGGCGAACAAAGCCCGTGCTGCGCGAGACGACGAGGCCGGGCGAAAGCGCGGACATTTCCGTCAGGTTCGTCAGACCGGCGTTGGCGATCGTTTCGGCCGAGACAGAGGTCATGGCGATCGGGACGTCCACGACGGCCTGTTCGCGGCGCTGAACGCCGGTGACAATAATCTGTTCGACCTCGGTGGCTTGAGACTCGGCGGCCGCAGGGACGGCGGCCTCCTGAGCAACCGCCACGCCGGCGAACGCCGCCACGACCCCCAGGGCGAGGCTGCTTGTGCCGAGCCCCAACTGCATTTTCCGATTCATGGGTACCTCCTCCGCTTTTATATTAGTTGAAGGAAAAGCTACGAGCGGCGCCCTCAATGTCAACCAAATAGTTCAACAATGGTCCCGATGTCGCAGGGGCTGTTGCGACAAGGATGCACATCGGTAGGCTGGCGAAACAGTCCGAGAGGCAGGACGCCCTCTATATCAAGCTGATTTATCTAGATAAAAATAATACCGTCGCATCGTGTGTGCGAATTACGAAAGGCTTTCCCTCGCGGGAGGAAATATCGATAGATATGCGAAGCCGTCGCTATCTGTTGCGCCAGAGCGGCGGACGTTTCTCGGCGAAGGCGCGCGGTCCCTCCCGCGCATCCTCGGATGCACGCAGATCGACCACGGCCGGATAGCTTTTCTGATTATGCATGGCGGCGGCCAGATCGGGTTCTTCGCCTGCGCGTCGGATCGTCTGTTTGGAGGCTCGAACGGCCATCGGGCTGCAGGCGAGAATCTTGTCGGCCCACCGATAGGCCGCCTGCAAGGCGCCGCCCTGAGGAGTGAGTTCGTTGACCAGGCCGAAGTCCTGGGCCTGCCTGGCGCTGATCGCCTCCCCGGTCAGGATCATGCCCATGGCCTGCTTGAGCGGAATCTGGCGCGAAAGCCGCAACAGTCCGCCGCCGAGTGCGGCCAGGCCCACGCGCGGCTCGGGCAAGGCGAACACGGCGTTCTCCGACGCCACGATGAGATCGCAGGCCAGGGCAATTTCAAAACCGCCGCCCGCAGCCACGCCGTTGACGGCCGCGATGACCGGTTTGTCCAGGTCAAAGCGCCCGACCACCCCGCCGAATCCGGACGGCGGCATCGCATACCCTCCGCGCGCGGCGTGGGCCTTGAGGTCGTTGCCGGCGCAGAACGCCCGATCCCCCGCCCCGGTCACAACCGCGACCCAGAGCTCGGGGTCTCGGGCGAATGCGTCGAACGCATCATGCATTTCGGCGCACGCCTCGGAGTGGAGGGCGTTCATAACTTCGGGGCGCTGAATGGTCAGGGTCATGACCCGTCCGCTCGCGACGACCGAGATGTGCGCGTAGGCCATGTCCGTTCAGCCGGGCTTCAGCTTGCAAGGCGTGCGGCCTGCGGCCACCAGGGCGCGGAACGCGGTCTTGTCGAGTTTGCCGCTCGCCAGCATCGGCAAGTCGCGGATCGAGCCAAGGACGGTCCAGCGCGTCGGCAGCTTGAACGCGCTGAGACGTTCGCGCGCCTGGGCGGCGAGGGCGTCGATGTCGGAGGCGACGCCCTCGCCGAGCAACACGGCGACGGCCACCGTCTTCTGGCCGTCAACCTCGATGTCGATCGCAATCGCGCGCTCCACGCCGGGAATGGAGGTCAGCGCCTCCTCGACCTCGGCCGGGTAAACCGTGGCGCCCTTCACCTTGAACATGTCATCGCGCCTGCCGACGAAGAACAGGAAACCGTCCTCGTTGATCGTGGCGAGATCACCCGTGTCGTACCAGCCATCGGCCGTGAACACGTCCTTGTTGTCCCGCCCGCATATCCCGCGCATCAGATTCGGGCTCGATATGTGGAGGCTGCCGGCCTGGTTGGCCGCCAGCGGCGCGTGCGTCTCCGGATCCACGATACGGAGACGCGCCGCTCCGAGCGCCTTGCCGCAGCTGCCCCAGCCGCTTTCGGGCATGTCCTCGTCCAGCGCCCAGCCGGTGATCGGGCCGAAGCTTTCCGTCATGCCGAACAGCTTGGAGCGCCGACCTGGTTCGCTGCGCAGTTCCGGCGGAAGCAAGGGCTCCAGGCTTCCAGAACGGAGCTTCGAGAGATCGGTTGACGTGAAGTCCGGGTGCCTGGCGATCTGAAGGGCCTGATCGGGCCAGCCCCTGAAGATGGTGACGCCTTCGCGCGCGAGCAGGCGCAGCGTGCGGGAGGGTTCCGGGGAGTGCTCCGTGACCAGAGCCGCGCCGGTCGTCATGGCCGCCAGCATGCCCGCCCCGAATCCGCCCATCCAGAAGAACGGCATCGGCAGATAGACCCGTTCGCCTTTGCGGAAGCAGCGCGGCCCGGCGGCGTCGCGGGTCACACGGATCGCGCCGCCGTGGGTGTGAATGACGCCCTTGGGCGCGCCCTGGCTGCCCGAGGTGAACATGATCGCCATGTCGTCGCCGGGCGTGACCGCAGCCTCCGCCCGGGCGACGGCTTCGCGGTCAGGCGAAGCGGAATAATCGAACTCGGACCACCAGATGATGTCGGTCAGCAAAGGCAGGTCGGCGCGGTCCAGCTGGGCCACGTCGGTGCGATAGTCGCGCTTCCGGTGGCCTTCGGCGAGGATGAGCGTCTTGACGCCGGCGGTCGCCAGTTGCTGCTGCAACTCCCTGGGACGCAGCAATGTGCTGAGCGGGGTGGCGACGGCGCCCACACGCATCACGCCATAGGCCGTCGCCGCCCAGTTGGCGCTGTTGGGCATGAGAATCCCGACGACATCGCCCTTCTTCACGCCCCGCATGAGCAGGGCGGCGGCGATCTGCGCGGAGCGATGCTCCAATTCCGCATAGGTCAGAGCGCCTTCATCATCGACAATGGCGGTGAGGTCGGCTGAATCCGTCAGCCGTTCATGAAGCAGTTCGGAGATGGTCTCGGCGGCCATATGCCTGTGCTCGTGATGGGCGCCGTCGCCCTGATGGCCTGCGGCCTGGGCCGCCGCAACAGGGTTGCGCGTGTCGTAGGAGTGTATTGTATACATATTACAGCCCATCAACAGGGGTCAACGCAGGGCTGCGTCAGTTCGTCATCGCCCGGCCGGAACGGCCCTTCAGAGATGAGGCCGCGGGATTTCGATGCGTGTAGAATGAAAGCGTGGCCCGATGGGCGAGGAGGAAAGCATGGATCATGCGCGGCGGGAGGATCGTGACGCCATAGCGGTCGTCACCCTTGATCGTCAGGACAAGCGGAATGCGATGTCGATCGCCATGCGGGATGTCCTGTGGGCGGCGGTCGAGGATCTGCGGGAACGGGATGACCTGAAGGTGCTGCTCATCCGTGCGGAGGGGCCGTTCTTCTCCGCCGGAATCGACATCGTCGAGCATCAGAAGGCGGCGAGCCACACGCGAACGATGCAGCGCTTCCGTCGCGACTACCGGCGCAACCTGCACCAATTCCTCGACGAGATCGAAGCCGTCGAAAAGCCCGTCGTCATGGCTGTCAACGGCCCCTGCCTTGGCCTTGGTGTTGAACTGGCAGGCGCCGTCGACTTCCGGCTCGCGTCCGAGAACGCCTGGTTTTCTCTGCCGGAAGTGGATCTCGGCGTGATCGCCGGCAGCGGCGGCACCAGTCGCATCACGCGGCTCTGCGGCGTCGGGTGGGCCAAATGGCTGGGAATGGCGGGCGAGCGCATGGACGCTCACACCGCCAGGGTCGCGGGCCTTGTTCAAGCGGTCTGGCCGCCGGAGCAATTTGAAGCGGAGGTGCGGGCTTTCTGTGAGCGCCTTGCGGGTCGTCCCCAGGACGCCATGGGCGTTGCGAAACTGGCCATCGACCTTTGCCACGACCTGGACCGGGCTTCCGGGCGCCATGTCGAGCGGCTGGCGAATACGCCGCTTGCCCTGCGTGACAATTCCGCCCTGGTCGACAGGCGTCTCAAGGGCCGCTGAGCATCTGCCGCCGGAAGCGTCGGACGCAATTCAATTGATTAGATAATTGATGATGGCGCATACATGGACGATCCCGCGCGATCGTCACCTTGAGGAGAGCCTGATCCATGCAGCTTCAGCCGTCCGCCGATCAGCTTCAGATGGTGGAGACCTTTGGCCGGTTCTTTGACGACGAATGTTCGATGGCGCGTCTCAGAGCCGCGCTGCCGCTCGGGTTCGATTCCGAGATGTGGCGCAAATTCGCCGAACTGGGCGGTGTCGGCGTTCGGGTCTCGGAGTCGGGAGGCGGCGTCGACCTTGGCCTGCTGGACGCTGTCCTGCTGATGGAGGAGGCGGGACGGACCCTGGTGTCCGGTCCCGTGGCCGAAAGCATCGTCGCCTTGCGCCTGCTCGATCAGTTCGGCGGTCAGGAGGACATGCTGGCGTCCGCCCTCGCCGGAAACAGCGTCGTGACGCTGGCCCTGCATGACCTGTCCGCCCATTCCGAACAGCTCGTCGCCGGGGGCGCCGTCGCCGACGCCGTGATCGCCCGCGATACTGACGACATCGTGCTGGTGTGTGCGCCTTCTGCAGTTGCGAAGCCCACACTCGGCGCCGGGGCCGTCGCCCGCATGTCTCTCGCTTCCGGCGAACGCATCCTGCTGGGAAGCGGGCGCGCCGCCGTGGCGAAATTCGAGGCGGCTCTCGAGGAATGGAAGCTGCTTGTCGCCGCCGCGTTGACCGGGCTGTCGCGCGAGGCGCTGCGCCTGGCCTCCGCCTACGCCGCCGAACGCAGACAATTCGGAAAGCCGATCGGCGCCTTCCAGGCGATTTCCCATCCTCTGGCCTCGCTCAGCGTCGATGTCGACGCGGGTCGTCTGTTGATCTGGAACGCCGTGCGGGACATCGCCGATTCCAGCCCGGTCGCCGCCGCCGAAGTCCCGACCGCACTCTGGTGGGCCTGTGACGTGGCCGGGCGCACGGTCGCCCAGGCGCTGCACACGTTCGGCGGTTATGGGCTGACCCTCGAGTACGACATTCACCTCTACAATCTTCGCGCCAAGGCCTGGCCGCTCATTCTGGGCGATCCCGATCTGTTGCTGCACGAGGCGGGACGGAGGCGATATGGAGGAGAAACCGCAACCCTGCCCGATCCGGGCGAACTGGACATCGAGTTCAGCCTCGGAGCCGGGGCGGAGGCCCTGGCGAACGAGACGCGGGAATTCTTCAAGCGGACGCTCACGCCCGAGCTTCAGGCGCGCGCGCATTTCTCGTTCAAGGGCCATGTGCCGGAAGTCCATCGCGCACTGGCGAGCGCCGGTCTTCTGTTCCCCACATGGCCGCGCCGACTGGGCGGCCGCGACGCCGACCTCTATGAGGAGGAAGCCTCTCTGCGCGTGTGGCGGGAGTTCGGCTGGAGTACGAATTTCCAGGGCACCGTGAACATGGCGGGCGCCATGATCGACATGTTCGGCTCGCCCGAATTGAAGCGCGAGGTGCTTGCACGGTTCGCCACGGGCGACGCGGTCTGCAGTCTCGGCTTCAGCGAACCGGATTCCGGATCCGATGTTTTCGCCGCCAAGACACGTGCTGTCCGTCACGGCGATGAATGGGTCATCGACGGCCAGAAAATGTTCACCTCGGGCGCGGAGCGAGCCGACTATGTGCTTCTGCTCGCCCGGACCGATCCAGAGGCGCCGAAACACAGCGGCCTGACCATGTTCATCGTTCCGCTCAAGGCCGACGGGGTGAGCGTGCAGCCGGTGCACACCTTCCAGGACGAACTGACGAACATCACTTTCTATGACGGCGTGCGCATTCCGGATTCCTACCGCCTGGGGGATGTCGGGGGCGGCGTGAAGGTGATGGCGGCGTCACTGGAAATGGAACACGGCATGTCCTTTTCGGATGTGCACCGCAGGCTGTTGCATGCGGCTGAACGCCTGTGCCTGGACCGGAACGGGACGGCCGGCAGCGCGCGCGTGCAGGCCCGTCTTGCAAAGGTCGCCGCGCGTGTCCGCGCTTCGGAGCTGCTGTTCTGCCGCGCCATGTGGGCCGCAGAGCAGAAGCTTCCGAACATAGCCTATGGTCCGGCGTCGAAACTGTTCTCTTCCGAAATGTTCCGTGCCGACGCCGCCGATCTGCTGGATCTGACGGCCCCGGAATCCCTCGCTGTCGCTTCAAGCGACGCGGCGACCGTCAATCTGGCCTACCGTCATTCACAGGTGACGACGGTCTACGGCGGCGCCAGCGAGATTCATCGCAGCATCATCGCCGAGCGCCAGCTGGGTCTTCCGCGTTCACGCTGACTCGGCGTCCGGATCCTGCAACACATCGATCGGCATCTGGGCGCGATAGGAACTCAGCACCACCTTGGCCGTGCTGTTCAGATGCAGGCGCCAGAATTTCTCCGCCTCCTCGACTTCGCCGGCTTCGATCAGCTCCACCAGCTTCATGCGGCCCCGCAGGCTGAGCCATTGCATCTTGCGCACCCCTTCGTGGGTGTGCGTGCGCAGCGTCACATCCGTGGTCTGACGTCGCACGATGTCTTGCAGAAGTTTCGCCATGAGCGAGAGCGTCTTGTTGCCGGCGTTGTCCGTCAGGCTCTCGGAAAAGCTGTACGCGCTCTGGGCGATCGCCTTCAGATCCTGGGCTTCGTAAGCCTCCTTGGCGCTCTCGATGAGCGCGCCAAGGTGTTCGATCACGGCAAGCGGGCGGCGTTCCGCGATCAGACCTGCGGCGGGCGGCTCGATGAAGCTGCGCGCCTGATAGACGTCGGCAAGCGTGGTGCCTTCCATCTGAAGGAACATGCCGAGCTGGCGGGCGGTGACGCGGACATCGAGACTCTGCACCCGGGCGCCGCCGTGCTGGCCGCGCGAAATCTTTATCAGCGATTCGGATTCCAGCAGACGCATGGCTTCGCGCATCGTCGGGCGCGAAACACCGAACTGTTCAACCAATTCGCGCTCCGGCAGCAGCTTGTCGCCCGCGCGCAAGGCGCCGGTCACGATCTCGCGCCGCAACAAGGCAGCGATGCGCGCTGCCTCTTTCGGCGGACGCGGCGGGGTCGACTTTGCGGTTCGGCCCATCACAGACTCTTTCCTAGTGCTTTCAAATTGCCCGCATAACATAGCGTGGCGCCCGATTCGACAAACACCGGACAACCCGGTTCGGCGCCGCAGCCGCGCTTCTCCGCAACCCGGCCTGCCTGACGTGAGGCGGCTTGACAGAAGCCTCGCCGGTATCAGCTTATATAACCATATATGGAAAGGTGAGGATATGTCCGACTTTCCGCTCCTGGTCGAGCATGACGACGGCGTCCTGGTGCTCACGCTCAATCGACCGGATGCGCTCAACGCCCTTACCCCCGACCTCTTCAACGCCCTGGCGGAAGCCCTGGACACCGCCGCGCGCGACCGGTCGGTGAGAGTGGTTGTCCTTACCGGCGCGGGCCGGGGTTTCTGCTCGGGCGGCGACCGGAAACGCAAGGCGCAGGACCTGATCCGCGACTCACGGTTGCCGGTCGAGGAGCGTGTGCGGCCCCAGAGTTTCGAAGCGGCGGTCGACGAAGTCAGGCGATGGGCGCGCGCGGTCGAACAGCTTCACGCCATGCCCAAGCCCACGATCGCGATGATAAACGGAGCCTGTGTCGGGGCCGGACTCAGTCTGGCGGGCGCATGCGACCTGCGGTTCGCCGCTGAATCGGCCATTTTCAGCAGTGTTTTCGCGGACGTCGGACTGTCGGGAGACTTCGGCGGAAGCTGGTTCTGGACCCGGATACTGGGCGCCGCCAAGGCCAGGGAGCTCTATCTGCTGTGCGAACGCATGAGCGCCGCCGAAGCCTTCCGGTTCGGGCTGGTCAACCGGGTCTTTCCCGATTCCGACCTGGCGGGCGAAACACGCGCAATGGCTCGCAGGCTGGCCGCGCGCTCGCCGACGGTGGCGGCCTATGTCAAGGACAACCTGAACGTCGCGCTGGATGTCGGCTTGTCGCGGCTGCTGGATATAGAATCCCGCAACATGCTCCTGTCCGGCCGCTCCTGGCTGAGAGACGGGGCTCGCGTCCCCGAAACCGACCCCGTCTCTCCCCCATCGTCCTGAAGAGCCATGGCCGTTCGATCGCCCTCGAGCACGTTGACGGTGCGGGCGGCCCCCGCCTAAATCACTAGATAATTGGGCACGGGCCGCGCCGGCCGGGATCCGTTCGCATCGGGGCGATTCATGACCGAGGCCGACACGCAGGTTGACATTGACGCTCTGGCCGCCCGCCCCTTGCTGGCGTCGATGTTTCCCTTGCGCCCTGAACTCAGGCAAGAACTCGAGGCGGCGTATCGGGTCGTTGGGCCGTTTTCGGCGGCGGACCCGCCGCCCCCTCGCCTGGCCAGTGAAATCGCCGTTCTCATCACCCTGGGTCATATCCGCGTTGACGAAGCGCTGATCTCGTCCTTGCCGCGCCTGAGACTGATCGCCGCCTATGGAGCCGGATACGAGGGCGTTGATCTGGACGCGGCGAGGTTGCGGGGAATCCGCGTCACCCACGGCCCAGGGGGCAACGCATCCTGCGTGGCCGATGCGGCGATCGCACTGTTGCTGGCCACGATCATGCGCCTGCCCACCGGCGACGCCCTGGTGCGCGACGGCCTTTGGGACAGCATTCCGCCAAGGAACTGGCCCCGTCGACCGGGGGTGGGAGGAAGACGTCTGGGCGTCGTGGGGCTGGGCGCCATAGGCGCGAAAATCGCCGCGCGCGCCGCCGCTTTCGAACTGGAGATCGGCTATCACAACCGTTCCGCGCGCACCGATATCGCCTATCGCCACTTTCCTGCCGTGCACGAGTTGGCGGAGTGGGCGGATTATCTCGTGGTGGCGGCCCCCGCCAATGCGTCCTCACGACGCCTGATCGATGCGACCGTACTGCGCGCCCTCGGGCCTTCGGGATATCTGGTGAACATCTCGCGCGGCTCGCTGGTCGATGAAGACGCGCTCGTCACGGCCCTCGTCGCCGGTGAAATCGCGGGCGCGGGCCTGGATGTGTTCGAGGGCGAGCCTGCCGTGTCCGCCGCGCTGCGCAACGCCCCCAATACCGTCTTCACGCCCCACATCGCCGGCCTGAGCGCGCGGGCGGCCGCCAACCTGGATGCGATGCTGCTGGACACCCTAGAAGCCTTTTTCGAAGGCCGGACGCCGTCGACGGTGGTCGGCGAGCAGAACATGGAACGCCGCCTCGGCGACAGTTGAAGCTGGACCGTTGTTCCGGATTCAGTCGATTCCGACTGAACCGAAAATGGTCTAGGCTCTCGATATGCGATCAAGCTCGCCCACCACGGGCAGCGGATGTATGCGCATGATGAACTCGCGCAGACGCCCGAAGTATCGCTTCCAGATATCTTCGGCCTTTTGCGGATCCCGCGCTTCGATGGCGTCGACCAGCGTTTGCTTGATCTCCATGATCTGCAGTTTCCGTTCCCGGCTCTCCGTGACGACCTGCACCGAAGGCTGAGCCGAGGCTTCGACATAGGCCGCGAGCACGCCGCTGAGCATGCCGATGAACAGGCCCAGACTCTTCAGGCCCGAGGATTCGGCCAGCAGCTGATGAAACCTCGCCGACCGGATCCCGTAGGCGTGGTGGTCGTCGAGCACCTGACGGGTCTCCTCCAGTTGCGCGCGCAAGGCCCGGACCACGTCGGGAGAGCCTTCTTCCGCCAGCATGCGGACGATCGCCGGCTCAAAGATTGAAAGCGATGCGTAAACGTCATCGACCGGCACGCGATGCGTCTGGAGGATGAAGTCCATGTAGCGCGCCGCCATCGCCACGCTGGGCCGATGGACGACCGCGCCCTTGCGCACACCGCGGGAGATGCTGATCAAGCCCTCTGATTCCAGGATGCAGAAGGCTTCGCGGAAGGTGATGCGCGACACGCCGAACCGGGCCACAAGCTCGTTTTCGGGCGGAAGCCTCTCTCCCTCCTGAAGCGTGCCGTCCATGATCTGGCGCCGCAGTTCAGCGGCGATTCGCTCGGACATCCTCGGCGCCCGCGAAGCCGGGGTTCTGTACGCTGAATCCTTTGTCCGGGATCGTTTCGCGGCCTCTTCCGTCACGGCAAAATCTCCGGTGGGGCGCTCGTCAACGGCTGAGGCGCACGGCGGCGACATCACCACAAACCCCTCCATGGCGCCAGAATGGCCGGCCCGATGTGATTTTCAATTGTCTCACTCTTTAACTTGTTATAATAAGTCTGACGGGCCCGGCGTCAGCCAACAGGGCTCAGCCTTATCGCGACGCCTGTGGACGACGGCAGGGAACAGGGAGGGGACAAGATGGCGCTCTCAGTGCTTGGGTCGGGGGTCTATCTGCCGCCCGCGCGTGACGTCCGCGAACTGGTCGCGTCCCATGGCGGCGATCTCGGCAAGTACGCGGGGTGGGACAGGGTCTGCATCGCGCTGGAAGATGACCACCCAGGCGCCATGGCCGGGCGCGCCCTGCGCGCCGCCCTCGATGACGCCGGGGTCGAGGCCGCAGATCTGGACCTGGTGATCTTCGCCGGCGCCTCGCGCGACTATCCGCCCTCCTGGTCGGTGTCGACCGAGGCCATGCGCATTTGCGGCGCCTCGAGCCGGTGTCTGGGGCTGGATGTGACTGCGGGATGCGCGGCGACGCTTGCCGGCCTGGAACTCGCAAGGGGGTGGCTGGCGCTGCGCGGCGAGGGGCGGGCGGCCGTCGTCGTCGCCGAGCGATGGTCCTACACCATCGACTATTCGAACCCGGCCAATCGCGGAATATGGACCCACGGCGACAGCGCCGCCGCGCTGGTGCTGGGACCGGCGGGATCGGGCGAAGGTGTCGGCCTGTACCTGGGGGCCGAATTCGCCAGTGTCGCGGAGAACAACGGGCATGTGCTGGTGCCCTATGGCGGCACGCGCGCGCCCTCTCCGCCCGAAGGCGTCGATCCCTATCGCAGAATCGTCAGTGACAGACCCGGCAAGGACATCATCGAATCCTACAAGGTCGCCTTCCGTCAGGCCCATGAGGCGCTGGGCCGGCGCTTCTGCGCCGAACCGACCCATCTGCTGTGCAATCAGACCACCCCCAACATGGTCCAGACGGTCGCCGAGACCGTCGGCATGGGCGCGGACCAAACCATCGTCACCGGCCATCGAACGGGTCACCTGGGCGGGGCGGACATCGTCGTCGGCCTGAGAGCGCTGATCGGCGACGGCGACATCCGGTCGCCGGTGCTCGTCGCGTCAAGCACGGCCTACGCCTTCGGCCTGGGCCTGCTGGCGCCCAACGTCCTGCCCGATGCGTGAGCTCGCCGGGGACGGACGCGGAAACATGAAACCAGAACAACCGAGGAAGTGGTCATGAGTGTGGATGCAATCGAGCGCTGTTTCGAGATCGGGTGGACCGATGGTCTTCCTGTGGTGCCTCCCTATCGTCATCTCGTCGACGAAATGCTGGAGGCGCTGGGCTGGAACGCCGACGACGTCATCGGGGGCATCCCGTCACAGAGGATCGAGGTCACCGCGCAACACCTGGCCGCAGCGGCGGTCATGGCCGGATGCCGCCCGGAATATGCGCCGGTTCTAAAGCCGCTGGGAGAACTGGTCGTCGACGAGTCTTTCAACGTCAGCGGCGTCGAGGTCACCACCGGCGGGCCGGGCGTGCTCGTGCTCGTCAGCGGCCCCATCGTCGACACACTCGGCTTCGGTCACACATCCAATGCGATCGGCGGGTCCAATGCACGGCCGAACGCCACCATTGGCCGGTTCGCCAACCTGGTGCGCCATTTCAGCGGGCGCTGCGGCGGCGTCCTGGAAACCCATGGCACCATCGGACATCCGGGCCGTTACTCGTTCCTCATCGCGGAACACCCTGAAACCCGATGGGGTCCGTCGCACACGCAACTGGGCATCGCCGCAGGAGACTCCGCCGTCGCCATCATGGCGGCCGAAGGCCCCAACAGCGTCAACAATCATTACGCCAGCGAGCCCGAGCAAATCCTGGAGACCATAGCCGGAACCCTCGCCCACCCGGGGTTCACCAACTGGTACTGGCATTTCGGGGCCTGCGTCGTCGCGATCGCCCCCCAGCATGCCGAGGTGATCGCCAGCAGATATTCACGTGATGAAGCGCGCCATTTGCTGTTCGAGATGTCCAAACGACCCACGGACGAACTCATCCGTCTCGGCCGCATCCCGGCCGAGCCGCGCGTGAAGAGCAAGGTCGAACCGGGAGCCCTTCGCGCCCCCTTTGACCACGAATCCCAGATTCACATCATCGAAAGCGGCCATGACGGCGGAAAGTTTTCCGCCGTGATCCCGGCCTGGGTCGGGGACTACGCGGTTCATGCCAGGAAAATCGATTCCAGCCTCGGGAGAGCGAAATGAACAACGACGTCATGAATCCGGCTCTGGAGCTGGTCAATCCGATCCCGCGGCCGACATCGGGGCCCTTCACCGTCCGGATCAAGCCGGAGAAGCCCGAGGTCTATTTCGTCGACAACAACAAGCCCAACTCCCTCGCCATCCTCCGGCTGGCCCAAGCCGAGCTGCGTCGCCGCGGCGTCGCCGTCCGGGACCAGATCGGCAGCAAGCCCTTCGCCGGCGGCCCGATGACCGAGGAGCAGCTGGCCGAACTGTCGCATGAGAAAGGCCTCGTGCTGTGCGGCATCAATGACTGTGGCAGCTGTTCGATGGGCGGGGCTCTGGATTCGGTTCTGCTCCAGCGCGCAGGCGTCGCCGGCTTCACGATTCTCACCACGCCGTTCGGCGACAGGGTTCGCGACATCACCACCTTCCAGGAAACGGACCGCTCCTTGCCTGCGATCGTGCTCACCCACCCGATGCAGAACATCAGCGATGACGATCTGCAGCAGCGAGCCGTGGAGCTGGCCGACGCGATCGAGCGCATGCTGGCCGGTCAGGATCCGCACTGATGAGCGCGCTCATCGAAGGGGTTCAGTCGGCGATCGAGGATCTCCGCCCATCATTCCAGGCGGATGACTTCGACGTCTCTCTGGAGCGTCTGAGCGATGACGGCGCCGTGATCGTGGCCATCGAGGCAGGCTCCGCCGCCTGCCTCGACTGTCTGATGCCGGAGCCCATGCTCACCCGGGTCGTGGACGCGGCTGTACGGCGGTTTGCGCCGGACGTGACCAGCGTCACTGTGGTCAAGCGCGGCTTTGAGGCGCCCGGATCGGGCTGAACGGAGGCGCGGGTTGCATCAGGACAGCATCGCGCACCTCGCTCGCCGGCGTGTCCACAGCCGGGGGAGGGGTGGATTCCACCTACGGACAGGCCGTAACGGCCGCCCGCGAGCGGCACGTCACGCCGCCCTTGAGCGTAGCCCGGAGACATTGAGATGAAGGCGGCAACGACGACCACAGACACCTTTGCGCAGGACGTGCTGCAGGCCGATGGTCCGGTTCTTGTGGACTTCTGGGCGAACTGGTGCGGCCCGTGCCGGACCCTGGCGCCCGTGCTGGATGCGATCCAGGCCGAGCATGCCGGCCGGATCACCATTTTCAAGGTCAACGTCGAGGAGCACCCCGAACTGGCGTTGGAACACCAAATCGCCTCCCTTCCCGCACTGAAACTGTTTGTGCATGGAGACGTTGAACTGACCATTGTCGGCGCGAAGTCGAAAGTCGCGCTGGAGAAGGAGCTGGCACCCTATCTGTCTTAGCATCCTGAGGTGAAGGCGGCGCCGTCGCAGCCGACGACGCGCTCTGATATCGTGACCCGGCCATTCGGATGGGCAGGCGCAGCAACACGGCGAACCGAACGGTCCGTCTTGGGCGGCGACCGGCAAACCGCCTGCTCCGCCGGCAGCGGACCATGGAGCAGTCTCATGAAAAGCCCCGCCTTGTTCATCGGTCACGGCAGCCCGATGAACACCCTGGAGACCAATCGTTACACCCACGCCTGGCGGCGCCTGGGTGATGCGCTGGAGCCTCCACGCGCGATCCTGATGGTCTCGGCTCACTGGTTCTTCGGCGCCACAGCGGTGACCGCCATGGCCCGCCCGCGCACCATTCATGACTTCTACGGCTTTCCCCAGGCCCTGTTCGATTTCGACTATCCGGCGCCTGGCGATCCTGACCTGGCCGGAGAGATCGTCGAGGCGGTCAAGCCGCGCTGGGTGGGCCTGGACCGGGACCAGTGGGGCTTCGATCACGGCGCCTGGAGCGTGCTGGCGCACCTCTACCCCAAGGCCGACATCCCCGTGGTGCAGCTATCGATCAACGCACTCCAGCCGCTGGACTATCACCTGGACCTGGCCACGCGCCTGGCGTCTCTGCGTGACAAGGGCGTGATGATCGTGGGCAGCGGCAATGTGGTCCATAATCTGCGCAAGGTGCAGTGGAACAAGCCCGACGCCGCCTTCGACTGGGCCGAGCGCTTCGATGAGGCGGCGACTGAACTGATGGCGAAGGATCCGGCTGCGATCCTTAAGCTGACCGAACACACCGACTACGAGCTGGCGGTCCCGACACCGGACCATTTCATCCCGCTGCTCTACACGGCGGGCCTGGCGGCGGCGGACGAAGGCGGCGCCGGCGCGCTCATCCGAGGCTACAGCATGGGGTCCCTGTCCATGACCTGCTACGGCGTGGGACTGGACGTGAAGCTGGGCGGCGAAGGAGCGCCGGCGGCGGGCATTCCTCCGTCCATGCCGCCTGAGCAGACCAACATCTGACGAACGTCCAGGGCCGCGCCGGCGCATCCACGACGGAATTTTCCGTCACGGATGGCCGGCGCGTCCGTGGATCAGCCCTCGCCCATGCCTTCGGCGGGTTTCGGCGCGCCGTCCTTGCGCACGGCCTGCTCGATCCGGGCGCCGACGTCGGCGTCTATGTTCTTCCAGTACTGGATGGCGCGCCCCAGCACCGGTTCGCGTACGCCGCCCAGCAGACTGCCGGCGACCTGGTCGATCAGGGCCTGACGCTGGGCGTCGTTGAACACCTCGCGCACCAGGGTTCCGGGCTGTCCGAAGTCGTCGTCATCCGCCCGCAGGGTGTAGGCGCTGCGCACCATGGCGCCGTCGGCCTCCCATCCGTCGTCCATGGCGCCCGTTTCGTCCGCCCAGTCACGACCGCCGCTGTTCGGGGCATAGACCGGGGCGGCGCCTGTGTGGTGATAAGTCATGTGGCCGTCGAACATGTAGGTGTTCACCGGAACCTTGGGCTGGTTCACCGGCAGCTGATGGAAATTGGCGCCGATGCGGTTCCGCTGCGCGTCGTTGTAGGCGAAAGCCCGGCCCAGCAGCATCTTGTCCGGCGACAAGCCGATGCCCGGCACCGTGTTGCCCGGAGAGAACGCCGCCTGCTCGATCTGGGCGAAGAAGTTCTCGGGGTTGCGGTTCAAGGTCATCTTGCCGACGCGGATCAGCGGATAATCCTTGTGCGGCCAGGTCTTGGTCAGATCGAACGGGTTGTAGCGATAGGTTCGGGCGTCCTCATAGGGCATGACCTGCACCGACAGGATCCAGCTTGGATGTTCGCCGCGCACGATGGCGTCGAACAGATCGCGGCGGTGGAAGTCGGCGTCCGCGCCCGACATGGCGCTGGCCTCTTCGTTGGTGAAGAACGCCATGCCCTGTTCCGTGTGGAAGTGATACTTGACCCAGAATTTCTCGCCCTTGGCGTTGATCCACATGTAGGTGTGCGAGCCGTAGCCGTTCATGTGGCGCCAGGTTCGGGGGAGGCCGCGCTCGCCCATCAGATAGGTCACCTGGTGGGCGCTCTCCGGGTTGTTGGTCCAGAAATCCCACTGCATGTGGTTGTCGCGCAAACCTGAGTCGGGCAGCCGCTTCTGGCTGCGGATGAAGTGCGGGAACGTCATCGGGTCACGCACGAAGAAGATCGGCGTGTTGTTGCCGACCAGATCGTAGTTGCCCTCACTGGTGTAGAATTTCAGCGAGAAGCCGCGCACGTCGCGCCAGGTGTCCGGGCTGCCCATCTCGCCGGCGACGGTCGAGAAACGGGCCAGCATCTCGGTCGAGGCGCCCTTCTGGAACAGGGCCGCTTTCGTATAGGCTGACACGTCTTCGGTGGTTTCCAACACGCCGAAGGCGCCGGCGCCCTTGGCGTGCGGCTGGCGCTCGGGAACCTTCTCCCGGTTGAAATGCGCCATCTGCTCCAGAAAGTGAACGTCATGCAGCAGGATGGGGCCGTCCGGTCCGGTCGTCAGCGAGTTGCGGTCGCTCGGCGCCGGCGCCCCGGCGCCGGTCGTGGACGTGCTCTTGCGGTTGTCCGACATGGTGTGGTTCCTCCAGAAGATCGTTCTCTCGTTGAGGGGGCATCATCACCCCAAGGGGCGGTTTAGACCAGCCGGATCATCGATAGACGATGCCGCCGTCGATCATCGGCGTCTGACCCGTCATGTAGTCGGCGTCCGGCCCGGCCAGATAGGCCACGAAGGCGGCCACGTCTTCGGGTGTGGAGGCCCGGCCCAGGGCGATGCCATCGACATATTTCTTGTAGGTCTCGCCGATCGGCGCGCCGGTGATTTCGGCGAAACGGCGGTCGATTTCGACCCACATGTCGGTGCCGACGATGCCGGGCGCATAGGCGTTCACGGTAACGCCGTCGCTGGCGTATTCCTTGGCCGCCGCCTGGGTCAGGGCGCGCACGGCGAATTTGGTCGCGGAATAGATGCCCAGCATGGCGAAGCCGTCATGACCGGCGATCGACGAAGCGTTGATGATCTTGCCCTTGTGACCGCGCGCCTTGAACTTCCTGGCCGCCGCCTGGATGCCCCACAGAACACCCTCGATGTTGACCTTGAGGATTTTCTCAACTTCCTCGGGCGTTACGTCGGCCAGCGGCTGGACTTGGGCGACGCCTGCGTTGTTGACCATGATGTCGAAGCCGCCGAGTTCCTTTTCGGCATGGTCGATGGCCGCATAGACGTCGTCGCGGCGCGACACGTCGGTTCTGATCGTGGCGGCCTTGCGGCCCAGGGCGCGGATCTCGCCGGCGACGGCGTCCATGGCCTCGGCCTTCATGTCGGCGATAGCGATATCCGCACCTTCATGGGCCAGGCGCAGCGCGATCGCGCGACCGATCCCCTGACCGGCGCCTGTAACCAGAGCGACCTTTCCATCAAGCTTCGTCATGTCACCTCTCCTATTCAGCGTTTGCGATTGGGAACGCTCCCAACCTAACGGCGCTTCAGGATGAGATAATCCGGCTGAACGAGTCTTGTTTGTCCGGCAATTCCATACAATCATTCCCCCATGGACCGACTCCAGGCGATCGAAGTGTTCGTGAAGGTGGCCGAGCTGAAGAGCTTCACCGCCGCCGCCGCCGCGCTAGACCTGTCGCGCACCCTGGTCAGCGACCGCGTCCGCGACCTGGAGGATGATCTGGGAGTGCGCCTGTTGCAGCGCACGACCCGCCGCGTGGCGTTGACCGAACCGGGCGCCGCCTTCCTGGAACGGGTGCGGGTCGGCCTGGCCGCGCTTGAAGAGGCCGCGGCGGAGGCCGCCTCCCTGTCGATCGAGCCGCGCGGGGTGCTGCGGGTGAACGCGCCGGTCAGCTTCGGCTTTCGCCATATATCGCCCGCCATCGGCGGTTTTCTGGAGCGCTATCCGCAAGTCCGGGTGGAACTGGCTCTCAATGACCGCGTGGTCGATCTGATCGAGCAGAATGTCGATGTGGCCGTGCGCATCGGCGAACTGCGGGATTCCTCCGTCGTGGCGCGCAAGCTCGCGAGTTGCCGTGTGCTGATCTGCGCCGCCCCGGCCTATCTGAAACGCCACGGCGCCCCGAAGCACCCGCATGACCTGAAGGATCATCCCTGCCTCAGCTACACCTACATGCAGAACGGCGAGGACTGGCGCTTCACGCGCGGGGATGAAAGCGTCACCGTGCGGGTTGAGGCGCGCATGCGCAGCAACAACGGTGACGCCATCGTGGCCGCCGCCGCATCCGGGGCGGGCATCGCCCTGCAGCCGGACTTCATCGCCGGCCCCATGCTGCGGGATGGGGCGCTGGTCGAAATCCTGCCCGGGTGGCGGGCGGCGGAGTTCGGCGTCTACGCCCTCTACCCCCAGGGCCAATTCCTGCCCGCCAAGTCTCGCGCCTTCATAGATTATCTGGTCGAGGCCTATGTCCGCCCGCCGTGGCTTTGATTGTCCGAAAAATACGAACAATCTATGCTGGCTCGGACTGATTATCTGCCCGGCGGGCTAGTCTAGCTTGGGGTTCCAGACACCAGGAGCCCTCACATGAACATCGCAATCCTCGGCACGGGCGCCATGGGACGCAACCTTGCGGACCGGCTCGCCGCCAGCGGCTACACTGTCATCCTCGGCTCGCGCGACGCTCAGCGCGCCAGCCAGGTCGCCGCCGAACTGGGCGCAGGCGTCCAGTGCGGGTCACTGCGCGGCGCGACTGAAGCGGCGGACATCGTTGTCCTGGCCGTCCCCTTCGACGCGGCGCGCGAAACCCTGAAGGCCGTCGGCTCCCTCGACGGCAAGATCGTCATCGACATCACCAATCCGCTGAACGCGGACTTCACCGGTTTGACGGTCGGCCACACCGGCTCGGCCGCCGAACTGATCCAGGCGGCGGTTCCCGAAGCCCGCGTGGTCAAGGCGCTCAACACCGTCTTCGCCCCGCTGATCGCCACCCCCGTCATCAACGGAGAGCCTGTCACCGCCTTCTACGCGGGCGATGACGACGACGCCGTCGCCGTTGTGCGGGCCGTTCTGGAACGCGCCGGCTTCCGTCCGGAGTTCGCCGGACCGCTCAAGAACGCCCGCTATCTCGAACCCCTCGCGGGCCTGAACATCACCCTCGGCTACGGCCTCGGCGGCGGCGTCAACATCGCCCCCGAGTGGCGCCGCGCCGCCTAAGGAGACTCATCATGGAAAAGCTTGATCGTCACACGCCCCACGCCCTGGCCGCGCTTCGCATCATCGCCGCGCTCATCTTCATGGCCCACGGGACGCAGAAGCTGTTCGGCTTCCCGACGGATCCCGGCTATGTTCTGCCTGCCGTCGGTTCGATCTTCTGGATCGGCGCCTGGCTGGAGCTGGTGGGCGGCGCGCTGCTGGCGCTGGGCCTGTTCACGCGCCCGACCGCCTTCATCGTCTCCGGCGAGATGGCCGTGGCCTACTGGATGTTCCACGCCCCGGCCAGCGTCTTCCCGACCCTGAACGGCGGCGATGCAGCCATCCTCTACACCTTCGTGTTCCTGCTGCTGGTGTTCACCGGCCCCGGCGCCTGGAGCCTGGACGGCTTGAGGAAGGCCAGGCGTTCGTCCGACCAGCCGAGGAAGCCTGTGCAGCGCGCGCATGTCTTTGATCTGCTGGAGACGCCGTGACGACGATCATGGGACCGGACGACGCGGGCGGACGAGAACCTGCCTGCGGCGTCGCGGCCTGATCGTCAGCGCCGCCGGGCGCTTGATGCAACCGGCGGTCGCCGGGATGGTTTGACCGTCAATGAAGCCTGGACGGATAGGGCTGACCCAGCCGTCCCCAACCGGAGGAAATCCATGACCCGTTACAATGTCGGCTATCTGATCGGCAGCCTGTCCAGCAATTCGATCAATCGGAAACTGGCGCTCGCGCTGACGAAACTGGCCCCCGATCACCTGGAATTTTCCGAGATCCCGTTCCGGGACCTGCCGCTCTACAGCCCGGACTACGACGCCGACTATCCGCCGGTCGCGCGGAGCTTCAAGAAGGCCGTGGCGGACTCGGATGCGATCCTGTTCGTCACCCCCGAGTACAACCGTTCCATTCCCGGCGGACTCAAGAACGCTCTGGACTGGGCGAGCCGCCCTTATGGGCAGAACGCCTTTACGCGCAAGCCCACGGCGGTCATCGGCGCCTCGCCCGGCGCCATCGGCACGGCTGTAGCCCAGCAGAGCCTGCGGGGCGTCCTCGCCTTCTCCAACGCCCCGCAAATGAACAGCCCGGAGGCCTATATCCACTTCACGCCCGGCCTCATCACCGACGACGGCGAGGTCACAGTCGACTCCACGGCGGAGTTCCTGCGCAACTACATGAACGAGTTCGCGCTCTTCATTCAGCGCGTGACCACGGTCCTGCCGCGCGAATAGGATTTACGCGGCGTCGCCCGCCGGTGACGTCGCGGCCTGGACCATTGTTCTCGGTTCAGGCGGACTGCGTCCGCCTGAACCGATTTCGTTCTAGCCGGGTCGACTTGCGCGAATGACGAGGACATCGCTGGGAACGGCGTCGATGATCCTCGGGCCGGCGCCTTGCACGACCGTGTGGAACAGCTTGCCGCGCTCGTAGGCGCCGACCACGGTCAGGTCTGCGCCATGTTCCCTGACGTAGGCGGCGAGCATCACTTCAGGGTGGCCGTGCTCGATAAGCGGAACGATCCGTGCGCGCGCAGCGTCGGTCAGGTCAGCCTGGTCCAGCCAGGCTGCAAGCGTATCCTTCTCGAATGTCCCGAAGCGCTCGCCCAGGGCGGGGTCGCGATAGAGATTCTGATATGGCATGTCATAGGCGTGCACGACGGCCATGGCCGCCGTGGGGAAGAGGCGCGACGCGACTTCCAGACCGCTGCGCGCCTCGTCCGTATAATCCGTCCCGACCAGAAGACCGGCGTAAGGGCCTCTGGGTCTTGTCTTGACCACCAGCATGGACGAGGGCGCTCGCCTGAACAGCTCATCGACCGTCGGCGACAGTCCGCCGAGCACTCCGCCCCGCCCCATGCCCACGATCAGCAGGTCCGCCTGTTCCCGTTCGACCGCCTCAAGGATGACTTTCAGAGGGCGGCCTTCCTCGATGTGAAACCGAAGTTTGACGTCGTCGTTTCGAATATCGTCCCGAACCTGTTGTTCGACCAGGGCCGCAGGATCAGGCGAGCGCCGCCACGACGGCAGGTTCCGTCTCCAGTCCAGGCCGGCATCGGTCTCGAGGGCGTGGACGATCACAAGTTCAGCGTCCCATTCCCGAACCAGATCCACGGCTCGATCCAGAGCTCGATCCCCGGCGCCGCTCAGGTCGGTCGCCAATACGACTCTCCTTGGCGGGGTCGCCATTTTGCAGCTCATGTCGATCCTCCTTGGCCCACAGCTCCATCAATCTAGGCCCGAGCGCCATGGCTTCAAACCCTGTCGGCGCGGGGGGGCGGGGCGAATGGAGCCGTTCGCGCCGGACATCACCTCGATTTAAGGATCAGGCGATGCTCTCAACCATGGCTGTTTTACACGCAAGGCGGCCTAAAGGCGGCGGCAGGCCTCGGGGACGGCCCGGCGGGCGATGATCTCTGCCAGGGTCTCCACCCTGACGCCGGCCTCGACCTCGGCGTGGATCAGGCGTTCAGCGTCCAGCATCATGGCCACGTGATCGCTCCAGAACACCAGGTCGCCGCGCATCAACCTATCCGCCGGGGCTTCACGGCCCAGCGCCTGCTGCTGATCCCACGCGCGGGGGCAGCCGATGCCGCAGGCGTAGAGGGCCTGTTGCACCAGGCCCGGCGCGTCCAGGCCGCCCGCATCGCGCCCGCCGGGGACGTGCGGCGCTCCGGCGAAGCGCTCGGCCACCGCAGCCGGCTCCCGCTCGAAGGCGTGGAAGTCCGCCAGCTCGGTCATGGACAGCCAGCCCAGGCGCGTGGCGCGCCCCCGCCCCCCGCGAACTTCCTCGATCGTGACCAGGGCGTTGAGGCCCAGGGTCGCGCCCGCGCCGGTTTCCGCGTCCGCCGTCGCCGTGAGGGCCGAAACCCGGTGGGTGGGCTCCAGCACCGTTTCGGACAGGCCCGCGACGGCGACATGGCCGACGATTCCATCGCGCCGCGCCCGGCCCCAGGCCCAGCCGCCGGCGACCTCCAGAACGTCGAAGACTTCGCCGAAGGCCAGCTGGTCGAGACGCGGGGCGTCCGCCGACGGCCCGGCGCGCACGTCGCTCAGCGCCAGGACGCCCTGCATCGGCCGGGTGGGGCGATAGGCTCCGGCCTTCAGAACGCCTTCCAGCGCCAGCTCGGCCAGATCGGGCCGGGCCAGGGTCAGGCGTGGATCGGAGCTTGCGGACTGGGGCACGGCGCACACCACGGGAAGCGGGAGCCTTCTCCTTAGGCCATGAAGCCGAAGGGCCGGTTAATATCGCCGGTCTGCGTCAGCCGTGGCGCGCCTGGAGCATGGCGAAACAGGCGCGCAGCGCCTGCGCCTCTCCGCCCTCGGGCCAGCCGGGCCGGGCGCGCGGGTTCCAGGCGAAGACGTCCAGATGTCCCCAAGCCCCGGATTTCGGTGCGAAACGCTGCAGGAACAGGGCGGCGGTCACCGATCCGGCCTGGGCCCAGGCGGCGGAATCGTTTCTCAGGTCGGCGATCTCGCTGTTCAGGCTGTCGCGGTAGCCGGACCACAGGGGCATCCGCCACAGAGGGTCGCGCACGGCGGCGGACGCTTTCATGAGGTCGGCGGCCAGCGCCTCGTCGTCGGTGTAGAGCGGGGGCAGTTCGGGACCGAGCGCGATGCGCGCGGCGCCGGTCAGGGTGGCGAAATCCAGGGTCAGGTCCGGTTCGTGCTCGCCCGCCCGGGCCAGGGCGTCGGCCAGGATCAGACGGCCTTCCGCGTCGGTGTTGCCCACCTCCACCGTCAGGCCCGCGCGAGTCGACAGGATGTCGCCAGGGCGGAAGGCGTCGCCGGATATGGCGTTCTCCACCGCCGCCACGACCACCACCAGGCGCACGTCCAGCCCGGCCTGCATGACCAGTCGCGCCAGGCCCAGCACGTGGGCCGCGCCACCCATGTCCTTCTTCATGTTGCGCATGCCGGCGGCGGTCTTGATGTCCAGGCCGCCGGAATCGAACACCACCCCCTTGCCGACCAGGGCGACCAGGGGACGGTCGGCCTGCTCCAGGTTCCAGCCGATCTCGATCAGGCGCGGCGCGCGGTGCGGCGCAGCGGCGCGGCCCACAGCGTGGACGGCCGGATAGTTCGCCTCCAGCAGATCGTCGCCCGTGACGACGGTGATCGCCGCGCCGGATTCCTCGGCGATCTCGCGGGCGATGGTCTCGATCTGCAGCGGCCCCATGTCGGCGGCCGGGGTGTCCACCATCTCACGCACCAGGGCGGCGGCGGCGGCGATGCGCGTCACGTCGGTGAGGTCGACCTCGGCGGGCGCGACCAGGCGGGCGGCCCCCTTGTTCGCGCCGGGCTTGTAGCGGTCAAAGCGATAGGCGCCCAGGGCGAAGGCCTGGACCGCCAGCGCCAGATCGTCCCCGGTCAGGCCTTCCAGCGCATAGTCGCCGGGCGGCAAGCGCGCGGGCAGGGCGCGGGCGCTCAGGGGATCGAAGGTCTCGCCCGTCCCCCACAGCACCGCCTCGACCCCGCCCTCGGCGTCCGGAACCGTCAGGATTTCGCCGCGCACGCCTTTGAAACCGTGGGCTGCGGCCCAGGCGCCGGCGCGGCCGTCCTGGGGAACAGAGCCTTCGCGGATCGGGCGGATAGGCCGGGGCGTGGCTTCGGCGGAGGCGATGACGACGTCGGGCATGGCGGCCTTTCGGGGATTAACCAACGGTTGACGGGAACGGCCCAGACTCCGCTGCGCCGCAAACCGCTCGGACACGATCCATGTCGCGCAAGCTGACCTTCGCCGCAACCGCCGCCCTGTCGATCATGGCCCTGTCGATGCTGACGGCCGCGCCTCTGACGGCGCAGGAGGCCGCGCAGGCTCCCGTCTCCGCCTCAGCTGAGCAGCGCGCCGCCTATGATCGGGCCGACCCTCTGGCGCGCTCGGTGTTCTGGGCGCGGGAGGCCGAGATCAACCCCGCCGATCCCGTGGCGGGCGTGCGGCTGGCCCAGGCCCTGCGCGAACTGGGCCAGCATGAGCGCGCCGCCGAGACGGCCCAGGGCGTGCTGCAGGTCCAGCCGTCCAATGTGGAGGCCATGCTGGAGATCGGCCGCGCCCATATCGCCCGGGGTCAGGCCTTCTACGGCATCGACGCCCTGGAACAGGCCCGCGACCTGACGCCGCAGGACTGGCGACCGCTGTCGCTTCTGGGGGTGGCCTATCAGCAGGTGCGCCGCCCGGCCGACGCCCAGAACGCCTGGGCCCTGGCGCTGAGGCTGTCGCCAGAGAATCCGGCGGTCCTGTCGAACATGGCCATGGCCCTGGCGTCGACCGGCGACGCCGCCGGCGCCGAGCCGCTGCTGCGACGGGCGGTGACCCAGCCGGGCGCGACCCTGCAGATGCGCCAGAATCTGGCTCTGGTGCTGGGCCTGAACGGCCGCCAGGACGAGGCCGAGCAAATCCTGCGCCGCCACATGCCCCCGGAACAGGCCGACCGGAACCTGCAATGGCTGAGCCATGAGGCGGAGGCCGCCGAAGCCCGGCCGCGCACCTGGGATTCCCTCACCGGCCGGTAGGCCACGCGCCCGGTCCGCCCGCCACGACTCGACCCGGCGCAAAAATAGTCTAGCAAGGGCGACGGATCGGCCGGAAAGCATGGCTGGAGCGGAATCGGTTTGCTGGACGCGGTCCACTAAACCCGGAGATCCCTCCACCTTGAAACTGGACCATTTTCTGGATTCAGGTCGATTCGACCTGAAGCAAAAATGGTCTAGGGTCGACCGAGGAAAAACCAAGGCGGCCAGTCGGCCGCGGCGCGGACGGAAACATCATGCACGGCGAAAAGCGGACCTCGACCCAGAACTCGGCGGGGAGGGCGACGTCGCATAACGCCATCACCCCGGAGGTCCTGGGCGCCCGCTTCATCGTGGCGTTGGGCGGCAAGGGCGAGCCTGACAGCCTGCAGGCTGAATTCCTCAGACAGGCCCTCGATGATTATCAGACCGACGAGACGCCGGAGATCGGCCCGGACGACCTGGCCTGTGTGCTCGCGGCCCTGTGGCGGCTCGGCGAGTCGCGCGCGGCCGGCGACGCGCCCCTGATCGATATCGTGCCGGTCCTGGACTGTCAGGGCGCCCCCCTGGGCTATGACGCGATCCAGATCATCCAGGACGACGCGCCGTTCCTCGTGGACAGCGTCATGGGCGATCTCGCGGCCTCGAGCGTTTCGGTCCGGGCCATGTTCCACCCGCTGCTGGACGTGAGCCGCGACGGCAAGGGCGCGCGCGTCGTCTCGGACGGCGGGACGCGGGAATCGATGATCCTGGTAATCGTGGACACCCTGCCGCCGGAGCGCCGTGCGGCGGTGGCGGCCAATCTGTCCGAAACCCTTTCCGATGTCCGGGCCGCAGTGAGCGACCACGGCCGCATGACGGCGCTCATGGAGCGCCGGCTGGAGGATCTGAAGGCCCAGTCGCCGGATATGAACCCGGAGGCGCTGGAGGAGAACCTGGCCTTCCTGAGGTGGCTCAACGACGATCATTTCGTGTTCCTGGGCGTGCGCGACTACGAGTTCCCGCGCACCAAGGACGGCGCCTATGAGCCCGAGGCGCCCCTGAGCCAGTCAGGCGAGGGCCTGGGCGTTCTGCGCGACCCGGAGCGTCGGGTGCTGCGCCGGGCCAGCGAACCCGCCGTGCTGACCCACCAGATGAAGCGCCAGTTGAACCTGGGCGAGCCCGTCAGCGTGGCCAAGGCCAATCTGCGCAGCCGCGTGCATCGCCGGGCCTACATGGATTACGTGGGCGTCAAGCGGTACGGCCCGGACGGCAAGGCGGCGGGCGAGACGCGCTTCGTGGGCCTGTTCACCGCCGAGGCCTATGACCGCGCCGCCTCGGACGTGCCCCTTATCCGGCGCAAGGTGAAAAATGCGCTGGAGCGGGCGGGCAAGGCGCCGGGCAGCCACAACTACAAGCGCCTCTGGAACATCCTGGAGAACTATCCCCGGGACGAGCTCTTCCAGATGACCGAGGACGAGCTGCTGGAGATCGCGCTAGGGGTGCTGCACCTGCTGGATCGGCCCCGGGTCAAGCTGTTCACGCGCAACGATCCGTTCGACCGCTTTGTCTCGGTGCTGGTCTATGTGCCGCGCGAACGGTTCGATGCGGGGGTGCGCGAGCGCATCGGCCGTCTGCTGGCGGCGGCCTGGGGCGGGCGGCTGTCGGCCTGGTATCCCCAGCTGACCGACGCGCCCCTGGTGCGCATCCACTACATCATCGGCGTGGAGCCGGGCGACCATCTGGAGCCGGACCTGGCCGAGCTGGAGTCCATGGTGGTGGAGACCAGCCGCACCTGGGTCGACCGGTTCGAGAGCGCCGCGCGCCGGGCGGGCGTGGTCGAGGCCCAGATCAGCGCCCTGACCGCCAAGTGGTCCGACGCCTTCGGCGCCGGCTATCGGGACCGCTATGACGCGAACGAAGCGGTCACCGACCTGTCCGAATTCGACGTTCTGGGCGCCGAGGACGCGGGAACGTCGGTGGCGGTGCGCGCCTTCCGCCTGCCCGAGGACACGCCCCTGCAGTTCCGCTTCAAGCTGTACCGTCGCGGCGATCCGGCGCCTCTGTCGGACGTGCTGCCCATCCTGACGGACATGGGCCTGAAAACGCTTGAGGAATACGGCCATTCGCTGAAGCCCGCAGGCGACCCGCCGGTTCATGTTCATGAATTCCTGATGGAGGATCCGCAGGGCGAGAACCTGAACTTCGCCGACATCAAACAGCCCTTCGAGGACGCCTTCGTCGCGGTGTGGACCGGGCGGACCGAGAGCGACGGCTTCAACCGCCTGGTTCTGGAGCTGGGCGTGGACTGGCGCCAGGCGGCGCTGATCCGCACCCTGGCCCGCTATCGCCAGCAGACGGGCCTGGACCCCAGCCAGGCGGTGCAGGAGGCGGCCCTGCGCCAGTATCCCGCCGTGGCGCGCGCGCTGCTGTCGCTGTTCCACGCCCGGTTCGATCCCGCTCACGGCCCGGTGGAGGGGCGCGAAAAGGCGATCGCCGAATGGGTCGAGACGATCAACACGGGCCTGAAGGACGTGGCCGGCCTGGACCACGACCGGGTTCTGCGGCGGCTGTCGCTGCTGATTCAGGCGATCAAGCGCACCAATTTCTATCAGACGGCCGCTGACGGCGGGCCCAAGCCCTACATCGCCATAAAGATCGCCTGCCGTGAACTGGCGGACCTGCCCGCGCCCAAGCCCTATCGGGAAGTCTTCGTCTGGGCGCCGCATGTGGAGGGTGCGCATCTGCGCTTCGGCCCCGTCGCGCGCGGGGGCCTGCGCTGGTCCGACCGCCGCGACGACTACCGCACCGAGGTGCTGGGCCTGGTCAAGGCTCAGCAGGTCAAGAACGCTGTCATCGTGCCGGTGGGCTCCAAGGGCGGCTTCTACCCCAAATGCCTTCCCGTCGGCGGCGACCGGGACGCGATCCAGGCCGAGGCGATCCGGGCCTACAGGACCTTCCTGTCGGGCCTGCTGGACCTGACCGACAACATCGCGCCCGCCGGCGCGGTGGCGCGCCCGCCGGCCGTCGTGGCCTGGGAGGGGGACGATCCCTACATGGTCGTGGCCGCCGACAAGGGAACCGCCACCTTCTCGGACATCGCCAACGGGGTGTCGGCCGACTACGGATTCTGGCTGGACGACGCCTTCGCCTCGGGGGGCTCGGCCGGCTATGACCACAAGGAAATGGGCATCACCGCCCGCGGCGCCTGGGAGGCGGTCAAGCGGCACTTCCGAGAGATGGGCAAGGACATCCAGGCCGAACCCTTCACGGTCGTGGGCGTGGGCGACATGTCCGGCGACGTGTTCGGCAACGGCATGCTGCTGTCGAAGCAGATTCGCCTGGTGGCCGCCTTCGATCACCGGGACATCTTCATCGATCCCGATCCGGACCCGGCGGTCTCCTGGAAGGAGCGCAAGCGCCTGTTCGAACTGCCGCGCTCGTCCTGGCAGGACTATGACAAGGCCAAGATATCCAAGGGCGGCGGCGTGTTCTCCCGTTCGTCCAAATCCATCCGGCTGACGCCCGAGATCAAGGCGGCGCTGGACATCCAGGTGGACGAGACGGACCCCTTCACCCTGATGAAGGCCGTCCTGAAGACGCCGGCTGAACTGCTCTATTTCGGGGGCATCGGCACCTATGTGAAGGCGGCGAACGAGACCGACCTTCAGGTGGGCGACAAGGCCAATGACGCTCTGCGCGTCAACGGCGACGAACTGCGCGTCGCCGTCGCGGGCGAAGGAGCCAACCTGGGCATGACCCAGGCCGGCCGCATCGCCTTCGCCCGGCGTCAGGGCGATCTGGGCGGCGGTCGGGTCAACACGGACGCCATCGACAACTCCGCCGGCGTGGACTCTTCGGACCACGAGGTGAACATCAAGATCCTGACCGGCGGAGCCATCGCCTCGGGCGCCCTGAAGGCGGAGGACCGCAACCCGCTTCTGGCGTCCATGACCGAGGACGTGGCCCGCAAGGTCCTGGTGCACAACTACGACCAGACCCTGGCCATCAGCCTGCAGGAGGCGCGCGCGGCCGCCGACCTGGACGCCCAGACCCGCTTCATGAAGCGGCTGGAGGCGGCCGGGAAGCTGGATCGCGCGATCGAGGGCCTGCCCGACGACCGCCGCCTGGCGGAGATGCGCGCCGCCGGATCGGGGCTGACGCGGCCCGAACTGGCGGTCATCACCGCCTACTCCAAGCTGGAGTTGTCCGAGGACATCGTGGCGTCGTCCGCTCCGGACGATCCGTTCTTCGAACGCATCCTGAAGGGTTATTTCCCCGACGCCCTGAGTCGCTTCGACAAGGCGATGAACACCCACCGGCTGCGGCGCGAGATCGTGGCGACGGTGCTGTGCAATGACATCGTCAACCTGTGCGGCGCCACCTTCCCCGAGCGCCTGCGCATCAGCGCCGAATGCGATACCGCCGCCATGGTCATCGCCTTCGAGGCGGCCCGGCGGGTGTTCCGCCTGGACGAGGCGTGGGACGCAGTCTCGGCCCTGGACGGCAAGGTCCACGCCCGCGCCCAGCTGGACCTCTATCAGGAGATCGCGGTGGTCCTGCGCCGCCAGACCTTCTGGCTGGCGCGCCGCGCGGGCCGGCAGGACGGTCTGGACGTCGGCGGCCTGATCGACGCTTATCGTGACGCGGCCGATCGGCTGCGCGAGGCGGGAGGCTCGGTCCTGTCCCGCTTCGAGCAGGCGCGCCTGAAGGACCGCAAGGCCGCCTTCGTGGACGCCGGCGCGCCGCGCGAACTGGCCAAGGCCATCGCCCTGATGCGGCCCATGGTGGCCGCCAGCGACATCGCCGACCTGGCCCGGGAGGTGAAATGGTCCGCGCCCGCCATGGCGCGCCTGTATCACCAGGTGGGCGCCGCCTTCGACCTGGACCGGCTGCGCGCCGCCGCCGGATCGCTGGCCTCGGCCGACCATTACGAGCGGCTGGCCGTGCGCCGGATGATCGAGGACTTCATGGCCGAACAGGTGGTGATAACCCGCGCAGTGGCCCAGGGGCGTCCAGAAGCGGTCGGCGACAGCGAAAAGACCGCCGAAACCGCCGTGGACGCCTGGGTCGGCGACCGCCAGGGCATCGCCGAGGGCGTGCGCCGCGCCGTGGACGAGATCGAACAGTCCGGCGCCGGCTGGAGCTTCGCCAAGCTGACCATCGCCAATATGGCGGTACGCGACTTCGCCGCCGCCGCCGTTCAGTCCATGGCCGGCAAGGGAGGCAAGAGAAGCTGACCATGACGCGCAAGTTCCTGGTGGTGGCGGACGACACGCCCGAGTTCGACTCGGCGCTGCGTTTCGCCGCCCGCCGGGCGCGATCGACCGGCGGGCGGGTGGTGCTGCTGCGCGCCATCCCGCCGTCGGCTTTCGAACACTGGTCCGGCGTGCGTGAGGAGATCGAGCGGCAGCAGCGCGAGGAGGCGGAGGCCCTGCTGAAACGCATCGGTGAACAGGCGGCCGAATTGTCGGGCGCGGCGCCGGTGTTCCTGGTCGAGGAGGCCGAGACCCGCGACGCCATCATCAAGGCGGTGGACGCCGATCCGGACATCAAGGTCCTGGTGCTGGCCGCGGCCACGGGCGGGCGCGGGCCCGGCCCGCTGGTGGCCGCCATCGCCAAGGAAGGCGCCGGGGTGGGCGGACGTCGCCTGCCCGTGACCCTGGTGCCCGGCGACCTGACCGATGAAGAGGTCGAGGACCTGGCCTGAGACCCGAGGCGCCTGTCGGAGGGGCTTGCGAAAGGCGGGTCCGGCGCGCATCTGAAGGCCATGTTCATCCAGACCGAAGCCACGCCCAATCCCCATGTCGTGAAGTTCCTGCCGGGGCGGGACGTCTCGCCGGAGCGGGCGCTGGAATACCGCACCATCGACGAAGCCGAGACCTCGCCCCTGGCCGAAGCCCTGTTCCAGCTGGAAGGCGTCGGCGGCGTGTTTTTCGGGCCGGACTACGTGGCCGTGACCCGCCAGGCCGACGGCCCGGACTGGTCCGCCATGAAGGCGCCGATTCTGGGCGTCCTGATGGATCATTTCGTCTCGGGCGCACCCCTGACGCGCGGGACGGTCGAACCCGCCGACGACCATGCCGGCGGCGAGGACGACAGTGAGATTGTGCGCGAGATCAAGGCGCTGCTGGACGACCGCATCCGCCCGGCCGTGGCCCAGGACGGCGGCGACATCCTGTTCGACCGGTTCGACGAGGCGGATGGCGTGCTGTGGCTGAGGATGCGCGGCGCCTGCGCCGGATGCCCGTCGTCGGCCGCCACCCTGAAGGCCGGGGTCGAGAACATGATGCGGCATTACGTGCCCGAGGTTCAGCGGGTCGAACAGATTCTCTGAAACCAAACGGTCGCTCGTTCCGACGGCGAAACCGGGCCATTCTGTTTTCATGAGCCGTTTTCGCAACGATCCGGACGCCCTGGCGCTGGGCGAAGCCCTGGCGACCCTGCGCAGAGGGCGCGGCCTGAGCCAGGCCGAGGCGGGGGGCCGCATGGGCGTGACCAGCCAGGCATGGGGGCTTTATGAAGCCGGCCGGCGCCCAGGCGTGTTTCGCCCCGACGTGCAGCGCCGCCTGACCGCCGCCCTGGATATGACCCCCGAAGACCTGGCCCTGGAGCTTGCGCGCCGCCGCGATGCGCCGGCCGCCCGGGCCGACCGCCTGGAGGAACGGCCGCGCGGCTTCACGGACAACGCGCCGAGGGCGGCGCCCGATGCGGCCACGCGCCGGACCCTGCAGTTGCGGGACGACGACCTGGCGCCCTGGGCCGGCTCCGGCGTGGTTCTGGTCTATGACGTCGCCCTGTGGCCCCGCCGCGACCAGGGCTGTGTCATCGAGACGGCCGACGGCCCGGTCATCGGCCTCTATGTCCGGGGCGACCGGGAGACGGTGACCCTGCGCGATCCGACGGGAGTCGAGCGCACACTGGCGCGGGCGGACATGGGCGCGGTCGGGGCGGTGGTCGCGCGCCTGGAAGGCGCATCGTGGCCGGAATGAAACTTTTTGGTTGCGTTCGGCGCGGCGGGATGAAACCCTCGGCTGTCTCCGCACGAGGAAGCCGCCGTGCCGCGCCGTTCGCCCATGCCCCAGCCCGAGGCCGACGCCCTGGACCGTCATCTGGGCGCCGCCATTCGCCGGTTCCGCAAGGACCGCCGCCTGTCCCAGCACGCCCTGGCGGCGCGCCTGTCCCTGAGCGGGCAGCAGCTTCAGAAGTACGAAAGCGGAGCGAACCGGGTTTCGGCCTCGGCGCTCTACCGCATCGCGCGCGAACTGGATCAGCCGGTGACGGCGTTCTTCCCGGCCGGCCCCCTGGACGATGCGATCGAGGGGCTGGCCGCCAGCCGCGAGGGCCGCGCCCTCGCCCGGAGCTTCGCGAGCCTCTCGGACGCCGCGCTTCGCAGGGCGCTGGTGACAGTCACCGAAGGACTGGCGGCGCGCGCCTGACCGCTTTATGGCGGCGGGCCTGATGAAGACCCTGATTATCGACACGGCCCTGAACGCCTGCACCGTCGTCGCGGCCGAGGGCGCGCGCGTGGCCGCCGCGCGCACCGAGGTCATGACGCGCGGCCATCAGGAGCGCCTGGCCGGCATGGCGCGCGACGTCATGACGGCGGCGGGCTGGACGTACGAGGCGCTGGACCGCATCGCGGTGACCACCGGTCCGGGATCGTTCACCGGCTTGCGGGTCGGGCTGGCCTTCGCCCAGGGACTGGGACTGGCGCTGGATCGGCCGGTGACGGGCCTGTCGACCCTGGAGGCCCTGGCCGGCGAGGCGGCGGACGCGGACGAGGTCGTGGTCTGGGCGCTGATCGACGCCCGGCGGGGACAGGTCTACGCCCAGGGATTCCGGGGCGGCGCGCCGCTGGACCCGCCCGCCGCCCTGGATCTGGAGGCGGCCGTGCGAAGGATCGAGGCGAGCGGGCCGGACGTGGTCCTGACGGGGTCGGGCGCCGCGCTGACGGCGATTCCGGGCGCGCGGCGGATCGCCCTCGACACGCCCACGCCCGAAGCCCTGGCCGTCCTGGCGTCGGCCCGGCCCGAAACGCCCGCCCGCCCCCTCTATCTGCGGGCGCCTGACGCCACGCCGCCCGCCGCCCGGACCCCGTCATGACCGACCCGGAGCGGCTGGCCGTCCTTCACGCCTCCGCCTTCGACGCGCCGTGGGACGTGTCGGCCTTTCGCGGCCTCCTGGCCATGCCAGGCGCCGAGGTCGAGGCGGAGACCGACGGCTTCCTCATGTGGCGGCGCGCGGCGGACGAAGCGGAGATCGTCACCCTGGCTGTACGGCCCCAGGCCCGTCGCCGGGGCCTGGGCGGGCGGCTGCTCGACCGCGCCGTGGCGCGCGCCCGGGACCAGGGCGTGACGCGCATGGTCCTGGAGGTGGCCCACGACAATGGGGCGGCCCTGGCGCTTTACGCCGCGCGAGGCTTTGTCCAGAGTGGCCGGCGCGCAGCCTACTACGCCCGTCCGGACGGGTCGCGCGCCGACGCCCTGATACTGGCTCTCAACTTGGCGTGAGGCTTTCCTCTCGCGCGACAGGCGATTATCCTGATGACCATGGACCGGATCGAGAAACTCTGCGCCGAGCGCGGCATGCGCATGACCGAACAGCGCCGTGTGATCGCACGGGTGCTGTCGGACGCCGAAGACCATCCCGACGTGGAGGAGCTGTACCGTCGCGCCTCGACCATCGACCCGCACATCTCGATCGCCACGGTCTATCGCACCGTGCGCCTGTTCGAGGAGGCCGGGGTGGTCGAGAAGCACGACTTCGGCGACGGGCGCAGCCGCTATGAGGAGGCGGGCGACGATCACCATGACCATCTGATCGACGCCAAGTCCGGCGAGGTCATCGAGTTCTTCGACGCCGAGATCGAGCGCCTCAAGGAGGAGATCGCCCGGCGCCTGGGCTTCAAGCTGATCGGGCACAAGCTGGAACTGTACGGCACGCCCATCGAGGGCGCCTCGCCCGAAGCGCGCGAGGGCCTGATCTTCACCCGCCAGAAGCGGCGGACCGAAGAAGAGGCCTGATACGCCGGGCCGCCCGATTCCCGGTCCGTCTTGTGGCCCGGGGCGGAAATCCCCATAACCGCGCGATGATCGACGCCGAAGACGCGCCGAAGGGCGAACGGGCCGAAAAGCGCCTGTTCATCAAGACCTACGGCTGCCAGATGAACGTCTATGACTCCGAGCGCATGGCTGATGTCCTGCGCCCGCTGGGCTATGCGCCGACCGATACGGCCGAGGACGCCGATTTCGTCATCCTGAACACCTGTCATATCCGGGAGAAGGCGGCCGAGAAGGTCTATTCCGAACTGGGCAAGCTTAGGATGCTCAAGGAAGAGAAGTCCGGCGCCATGACCATCGCGGTCGCCGGCTGCGTGGCCCAGGCGGAAGGGCAGGAGATCATGCGCCGCCAGCCGGCGGTGGATCTGGTGGTGGGTCCGCAGGCCTATCATCAGCTGCCCGAGCTTCTGACCCGCACCGCAAGGGCGCGGGGCGAACGCATCGGCGCCGACTTCGCGCCGAACGCCAAGTTCGACGCCCTGCCCCAGGCGCGAGGCGTGAAGGGGCCGACCGCCTTCCTGACGGTGCAGGAGGGGTGCGACAAGTTCTGCAGCTTCTGCGTAGTGCCCTACACGCGCGGCGCCGAATGGTCGCGCCCGGCCGCCGACATCCTGGCCGAGGCGCGCGAACTGGCCGCGCGGGACGTACGCGAGGTCACCCTCCTGGGCCAGAACGTCAACGCCTATGACGGCGAAGGGCCGGACGGAAAGGCCTGGACCCTGGCGCGGCTCGCGTATGCGTTGGCGGATATCGAGGGACTGGACCGCATCCGCTATACGACCAGCCATCCCAACGACATGAGCGATGACCTGATCGCCGCCCACGCCGATCTGGACGCCCTGATGCCCTATCTGCACTTGCCGGTGCAGTCCGGCTCGGACCGCATCCTGCGGCTGATGAACCGCAAGCACGGGCGCCAGAAATATTTCGACCTGATCGAGCGCATCCGCGCGGCGCGGCCGGACATGGCCCTGTCGGGCGACTTCATCGTCGGCTTCCCCGGCGAGACGGACCGGGATTTCGAGGACACCCTGGATCTGGTGCGGCGCGTGAATTACGCCTCGGCCTTCTCGTTCATCTATTCGCCGCGCCCCGGCACGCCCGCCGCGACCATGGCCGCCCAGGTTGAGCCGAAGGTCGCCTCGGAGCGGCTGCAGGCGCTCCAAGCCTTGCTGTTCGAGCAGCAGGCCGCCTTCAACCGGTCCCAGGCGGGCAAGGTGCTGCCGGTGCTGTTCGAACGAAAGGGCCGCCACGGCCGCCAGGCCATCGGTCGTTCGCCCTATCTTCAGTCGGTCCATGTGGAGGACGCCGACCACCTGATGGGCCGCATCGTCCCCGTCCGCATCGAGCGCGGCCAGCAGAACAGCCTCGCCGGCGCATTGATTGACGACGTTCAGGCCCCCGCCGGCACGCAGGCCCTCGACCTTGAAGCCTCCTCCCGCCCTCAAGCAGCGAGCGACCGCGTCGCGAGCGGTAGGGCATAAGAATGCCCCGCGAATCCGAGTTCCTGGCCCTGTCCGACGCGGCCCTGCGCTCCGTGATCGGGCCGGGCAGCCGCCACGTCGCCCTGATTGAGGACGCCTTCAAGGTGCTGGTGGAATCCCCCGGCGGCGGCGTGTCCATCAACGGTTCGGCCAAGGATCGCGCGGCCGCGCGCCGGGTGATCGAGACCCTGGCCAAGCGCGCCGACCTGGGCGCCGAGATCACCGAGGCGGACGTGCGCACCGCCCTGGGTGCGGTCCGTTCCGGCGGAAAGACGCCCGAGGGCGTGGCCCTGCCGGTGGGCCGTCGCGGCGTCATCGCCCCCAAGACCCCGGCCCAGGCGCGCTATCTGGAGGCGCTGGCCCAGTGCGAGTTGACCTTCGGCGTCGGGCCGGCGGGCACGGGCAAGACGTTCCTGGCGGCGGCCTACGGCGCCTCGCTGCTGCGGCGCGGCCAGGTGGACCGGCTGGTCATAACCCGTCCGGCGGTGGAGGCAGGCGAGAAGCTGGGGTTCCTGCCCGGCGACCTGAACGAGAAGGTCGATCCCTATCTGGCGCCCATCTGGGAGGCGCTGAACGAGATCCTGGGCGCCGACGACGTGCGCCGGAGGCGGGACAAGGGCGAGATCGAGGCGGCGCCCATCGCCTTCATGCGCGGCCGCACCCTCAGCCACGCCTTCGTCATCGCCGACGAGGCCCAGAACCTGACCCGGCTGCAGATGAAAATGGTTCTGACGCGCCTCGGCGAGGGCGCGCGCATGGTGGTGACCGGCGACCCCAGCCAGATCGACCTGGTCAACAGCCGCGATTCCGGCCTGCCGCACGCCCTGCGCATCCTGGAGGGGGTGAAGGGCGTCGGCGTCATGCGCTTCGAGGCGTCCGACGTGGTGCGCCACGCCCTGGTGGAGCGCATCGTGCGGGCCTATGACGCGGACGCCGCCGCCGCGCGGGGGCGGGAGCCGAACGACGCATGATCGAGGTGGAGGTCGAGGATGACGCCTGGACCGACGCCCTGGCGGACGTCGAAGCCGTCGTCCTGCGCGCCGCCGAACAGGCCGCGCCCCTCGGCGACGTGGCGGTGCTGCTGACCGACGACCGGACGGTGCGCGATCTCAACGCCCGGTTCCGGGACAGGGACCGGCCCACCAATGTCCTCTCCTTCCCCGCGCCCGACACCGCCCGGCCGCATCTGGGCGACATCGTCCTGGCCCATGGCGTCTGCGCGGCCGAGGCGAAGGACCAGGGCAAGACCCTGGCCGACCACCTCAGCCATCTGGTCATCCACGGCGTCCTGCATCTGATGGGGCATGACCATGAGGCCGAGGCCGAGGCCGAGGCCATGGAGGCGCACGAACGCATGCTTCTTGCGGGGATCGGGGTTCCTGACCCTTATTTGTCCCGAAATGACATCTGAACCCAATCCATTGGCCGAAGACCGGATTGTCTCGGAAGGCTCGACGCCCGAGACGGCGCCCCGTCGTCGGGGAACGGGTCCGAAAGCGCTGACCCGGCTGGGCGCCGCCCTGGCCGCCCTGGCGCTGGGCGCGCTGGCGGCGGCGGCGCATCCGCCCTTCGGTCTGGTGGCCGGCTTTCTGGCCTATCCGGCCCTGCTGCTGCTGACCGAGCGCGCCAGGACCGCGCGCGGCGCGTTCCAGTTGGGCTGGCTTTCGGGGTTCGCCTATTTCTTCATCAGCTGCTGGTGGGTGGCCGAGGCCTTCCTGGTCAACGCCGAGGCGCACGCCTGGATGGCGCCGTTCGCCGCCTCGCTGTTGCCGGCGGGCCTGGCCCTGTTCTGGGGCGCCGCCTTCGCGCTCTATCACCGCCTTCATCCGGCCGGCCATGCGCTCAGGCCGGTGTTCTTCGCCGTCGTCTTCTGCGGGTTCGAATGGCTGCGCGGAACGGTCCTGACGGGCTTTCCCTGGAACCCCGCCGGCGCCGCCTGGGGCGCCGGCTCCGCGGCCTCGCAGTTCGCCGCCGTGGCGGGCGTCTATGGTCTCGGCCTGGTCACCGTGGCGGGATTCAGCCTGATTGCGCCCCTGTTCAGCCCGGGCCGGGTCAAGCCGAGATGGGGCGCCGCCGTACTGGGCGCCGCCCTGATCGCCGCCCTGGTCGTCGCGGGGCAGGTCCGGCTGGACCAGGCGCGGCCCGAGGCCGCCGACACGGTGGTGCGCATCGTCCAGGCCGACGTGGAGCAGCAGGCCAAGTGGGATGAAGCGAACTTCGAAGCGATCGTCCAGCGTTACGTCAATCTGACGGCCCGTCCCGGCGCCCAGACGCCGAATGTCATCGTCTGGCCCGAAGGCGCCTTGCCCGTCACCTCCAACGAAGCCTTCGCGGACGGATCGCCCGTGGCGGCGGCCATGGCGCGGGCGCTTCAGCCGGGCCAGACCCTGCTGGCGGGCTTCAGCCGCGCCGAGCCCGCGGCGGACGGGGAGTGGCGCTATTTCAACAGCCTTTACGCCCTGACCGGCGAAGGCGGTGCGGGCATGCGCATTTCGGCGGTCTATGACAAGCATCGCCTCGTGCCCTTCGGCGAATATCTGCCCCTGGCCCGGCTGATGAGCGCCACCGGCCTCAGGAGCCTGGTGCACATGCCCGCAGATTACAGCCCCGGCCCTCAGCCCGCGCCGCTGGTCCTGCCCGGCCTGCCCGACGTCCAGCCCCTCATCTGCTACGAGAGCCTCTATCCGGGTTTCACGCCGGGCGGCGGCGACCGCCCCGGCTGGATCGTCAATGTCTCCAACGACGCCTGGTTCGGGCGCACCTCCGGACCGATCCAGCACCTGAACCTGGCCAGCTTCCGCGCCATCGAGACGGGGTTGCCCGTGGTGCGCGCGACGCCGACCGGCGTGTCGGCCATGATCGACCCCTGGGGCCGCGCCGTGGAGGGCAAGCGGCTGGAGGCGGGCGAAAGCGGCGTAATCGACGCGCGCCTGCCCCGGGCTCTGGCGCCCACGCTCTACAGCCGGTTCGGCGGATTCGGCTTTGCGGGCTTGATGTTCCTGGGTTTGATCGTCGGTCTGTGGCCTTATGGGGTCCGAATCGCCGCGCGCCGGAACCTTCACCAGGAATTAAGGTGACATCTTGCGGTTGGCGGGCCATTCAGGAGGCGTATGCCTATGCTGACAGCTCTGAAGGCGGCGTAAGATGGCGCGAGGAAAAGGTGACGATGGTCCCCATCTGGTGGACCGGCATGTGGGCAAGCGGGTCGAGGCTCGCCGCAAGTCCCTAGGCTATAGTCAGAGCCAGCTGGGCGCCGCCCTGGGCCTGACGTTCCAGCAGATTCAGAAATACGAAAAGGGCGCCAACCGCATCTCGGCCTCCAAGCTGTGGGAGATCGCCCAGTTCTTCAAGGTGGACACCGGCTTCTTCTTTGAAGGATTGACGGCGGCGGCGCCGGGCATGGCCGAAAGCGATACGGTGTCGTTCGATCACGACTTTCCCGTCACTCGCCAGAGCCAGGAGATCGCCCGCCTGGCGCCCCGGCTTTCCCTGCGCCAGCAGAAGATCGCCCTGGACATGATCCGTGAGATGCTGGGTGACCGCGCGGATCAGGACCGGGCCTGATCCCGACCCTCGGCGCGCTCGGTTTCGCGCGTCTTCTGCTGCTCCCAGTAGGCGGCGCCCTCATCCGGCTTGAACATGGTGCGCGGCACGCCCTCGGACGTGGCCACCAGGAAGGTGTTGCTCGCCGCCTGGTAGTAGAGTGTGTCGCCGTTGGCGCGACGGACCGTCTCGGTCCCGGCCGGCGGGGCGGCGATAAAGGCGTGCGCCTGGGCCACATAGTCGTCCGCCGAGCGCGCGCCGAAGGCCGCGCCGTTGCGTTCGTAGAGCCGCTGAATGTTCTCCTGGGCCGTGTTGCGTCGGTTCGACGTCCAGCGCGCCGATTCGGCCGGTGCGGATGCGGCCGCGCTCACCGAAACCGCCGTCTCCGGGACAGCCGCCTCCTCCGCCCCGGCCGCCCTTTCGCGGGTCTCCACCGCGCTCTGGCCATTGTCACAGCCGCTTAACCCCATTCCGGCGGCCAACAGACCGGCCAGCAGCCCTCTCATTCTCATGGTCATCCACGCCTCCCTCATGAACCCCGCAGACCCATGTTATGCATAAGGTTAATGTTCATGCAATGTTCTTTTTGCGCGCGACATGTCCTCTCGACGGGGAGGGTGCGCCCCGGTAAGCGGGGGTCATGACGAAGGCCGACCCAAGAATCCTGCTGATCGTCGGCGGCGGCATCGCCGCTTACAAGGCGCTGGAGCTGATCCGCCTTATGAAGAAGGCGGGCATGACGGTGCGCGCGGTGCTGACGAAGGCGGGCGCGGAGTTCGTCACGCCCCTGTCGTTGGCGTCCCTGACCGGTCATCCGGTGCATCAGGCCCTGTTCTCGCCCGAGGACGAGACCGCCATGGGCCATATCGAGCTGTCGCGCTGGGCCGATCTGATTGTGGTCGCGCCGGCCACCGCCGGGCTGATGGCCAAGGCGGCCAACGGCCTGGCGGACGATCTGGCGTCGACCGCCCTTCTGGCCACCGACAAGACGGTGCTGCTGGCGCCGGCCATGAACGTGCGCATGTGGGAGCATCCGGCGGTGAAGGCCAATGTGGCGCGCCTGACCGGGTTCGACGGCCTGCATGGCATGGCCGTGGTCGGGCCGGACGAGGGCGAGATGGCCTGCGGCGAATACGGCCCCGGCCGCATGGCCGAGCCGGCGGCGATCCTGGAGGCGGTCCATGGCCTGCTGGCCGGCGCGGCGGGTCGGCCCCTGGCAGGCAGGAAGGCCCTGGTGACCGCCGGGCCGACCTTTGAACCGATCGATCCGGTGCGGGGCCTGACCAACCGCTCCAGCGGCAAGCAGGGCTACGCCGTCGCCGCCGCTCTGGCCGATCTGGGCGCCGAGGTGACCCTGGTGTCCGGGCCGGTGGCCCTGCCCGCCCCGCCGGGGGTGACCCGCATCGACGTGGAGACGGCGGTTCAGATGCACGAAGCGTCGCTGGCCGCGCTGCCCGTGGACGTGGCGGTGATGACGGCGGCGGTGGCGGACTGGCGCGTGGACGCGGTAGCCACCGGCAAGATCAAGAAGGCGCCCGGCGGCCCGCCGACCCTCAGCCTGATCGAGAATCCCGACATCCTGGCGGCCGTCTCCTCGGCCAAGACGAAGCGGCCTCGGTTGGTGATCGGCTTCGCCGCCGAGACCAGCGACCTGGAGACGCACGCCCGGGCCAAGCTGTCGAAGAAGGGCTGCGACTGGATCGTCGGCAACGACGTGTCGGACGAGGTGTTCGGCTCGGACGGCAACGCCGTGACCCTGATCGTCAAGGGCGGCGCAGCCGAGGCCTGGCCGCGCCGGTCCAAGGCGGCCGTGGCCCGCGCCCTGGCCGACCGCATCGCCGAAGCCCTGAAGGACTGAAGAACCGCCCATGACCGCGACCGTGACCGCCCGGATCCTGCGCCTGCCCCACGCCGAGGACCTGCTGCTGCCCGCCTATGAGACCGAGGGTTCGGCGGGCATGGACCTGCGCGCGGCGGCGCCCGAGGACCAGCCGATCACCCTGGCGCCCGGTGCGCGGGCGGTGATCCCCACGGGCCTGAAGATCGCGCTGGAGCCGGGATACGAGGCCCAGGTGCGGCCCCGTTCGGGCCTGGCGCTGAAGCACGGGATCACCTGCCTGAACAGCCCCGGCACCATCGACAGCGATTATCGCGGAGAGGTGGGGGTGATCCTGGCCAACCTGGGCGCCGAGCCCTTCGTCATCCGGCGCGGCGAACGCATCGCCCAGATGGTCATCGCCCGGCATGAACGGGTCCAGTGGGCCGAGGTCAAGACCCTGGACGAGACCGAGCGCGGCGAAGGCGGGTTCGGCTCGACGGGACGGTAAAGGCTCCGGCCTGCGCGCGTCAGCGGCGTCTCATGCCGCCGAGAACGCCGCGCAGGAGTTCGCGGGTGATGGTGGTTCCCGCCGTTCTCAGCATCGTCTTGGTCAGGGCCTCCATGTG
>JAEZCL010000288.1 GCA_023433585.1 Pseudomonadota bacterium | reverse complement strand
GCTCCATGGTCGTCGACATCGGCGGCGGCACCACCGAGGTGGCGGTGCTGTCGTTGTCGGGCATCGTCTATTCGCGCTCGGTCCGCGTCGGCGGCGACAAGATGGACGAGGCGATCATCTCGTACATGCGCCGCAACCATAACCTGCTGATCGGCGAGACGACCGCCGAACGCATCAAGAAGGACAGCGGCACCGCCCGCATCCCGTCCGACGGCGAGGGCCTGTCGATCGAGGTCAAGGGCCGCGACCTGATGCAGGGCGTCCCGCGCGAGGTGCGCATCTCCGAACGCCAGGCCGCCGAGGCCCTGGCCGAGCCGGTCAACCAGATCATCGAGGCCGTCAAGGTGGCGCTGGAGGCGACTCCGCCCGAACTGGCGGCCGACATCGCCGACAAGGGCATCATGCTGACCGGCGGGGGCGCCCTGCTGCGCGGCCTGGACGCCGAGATCCGCGAGCAGACCGGCCTGCCGGTCTCGGTGGCCGATGACCCGCTGTCGTGCGTGGCCGTGGGCTGCGGCCGGGTGCTGGAGCATCCGCGCTGGATGAAGGGCGTGCTGGAAGCCACGCTCTGATCCGTCGGGCGGCGTCAGGTCATTCCCGCGTGATGTCCGGTTCCCATACGGCGCGGTTTTTGCGATAGGCTGGCTGTCGGCGGCAGGCGTTCCGCCGATTCCATCTCCATGCGGGGCCTCTGGCCCAGGAAGGCGCGCCGTGGCGTTTCGCGACGGACCGTTCGAGAACCTGAAGATGCCGCTGGCCTGGACTGCGGCCCTGGCGCTCGTGGCCGCCGTCATCGTCGCCATCGTGCTGCTGATCGCGGACCGTCGGGACGTGGAGTCCGGCGAATACGGCGTCGCGCGCGCCGCGACCGACAGCGTTTCCGCGCCTGTCGGCGGAGTCTTCGCTGCGCCGGTGCGCTGGGTCGGCCGGGCCAGCGACTATGTGCGGGGCTATTTCTTCGCTGTGTCGGAGAACCGGCGCCTGCGGGCCGAACTCGCCGAACTCGAGCCCTGGCGCGACCAGGCCATCGCGCTGAAGAACGTCAACGCCCGCTATGAAGCCATGCTGGGCCTGCGGGTCGAACCGCCCGTGGACATGGTCACGGCCCGGTCCGTGTCGGAATCGCGCGGCCCCTTCGTCAACGCCCGCCTGATCGACGTGGGCGGCGCCAGCGGCGTGCATGTGGGCAATCCGGTCATCAACGAGCATGGCCTGATCGGCCGCATCGTCGGCGCCACCGGCGGGGTGAGCCGGGTGCTGCTGATAACCGACGTGGCCAGCCGCACGCCGATCCTGGTCGACCGCACGGACGCCCGCGCCATGCTGGTCGGCGACGGCAGCGGCAATCCGCGTCTTGAATATGTGCGCGGTGAGGACGCGCTGAGGGAAGGCGACCGCATCCTGACCTCGGGCGACGGCGGGGGCATCCCGCGCGGCCTGCCGGTGGGCGTGGCGGCGCGCGGCATCGACGGCACCTGGCGGGTCAAGCTGTTCACCGACCGGGGGCCCATTGACTATGTGCGGGTGCTGCTGTTCCAGGACTTCGCCCAGTTGGCCGATCCCGAGGCGCTGAACGCGCCGCCCCTGGCCGCTCTGGACACCGCGCCGCCGCCCACGCCCGACATGGCCGCCCGCATCGCCGATCAGGAGGCTCGCCGCCGCGCGCGCGCCGAAGAGGATGTGCGCCGCGTGGCCGAGGCCGAGCGCCAGCGCCGCCAGGACGCCGCCGCGCCTCCGACACCCCCCGCAACGGAGCCAGCCGCGTGAGACGGGCCATGGCCGTGCGAATGGTGGGGCCGATGCAGTGGCTGGTCTGGCCCGCCCTGATCGCCGTGGCGGGCACGGTGATCCTGGCCACGCCGATCGAGCTGTTCGGCTTCGGCCTGCCCGAACCGGTGCTGCCCCTGGCCCTGGCCTTCGTCTGGCCGCTGATCCGGCCGTCGGCCCTGGCGCCCGTGTTGCTGCTCGCCCTGGGCCTGTTCCTGGACATCTTCTGGTATGCGCCCATGGGGCTGTGGCCGCTGTCGCTGTTGGCGGTTTACGGCGTCATCCTGGCCTCCAGAAGCCTGCTGGCGGCGCATGAGCGCTGGACGCTGTTCGCCTGGTATTCGGCCTGCACCCTTTTGGCCTTCATTCTGGCCTACATGATCGTCAGCCTGATCGCGGGCAATGCGCCCAGCCTCTTGGCCCTGTTCTGGCAGGTGGTCCCGACCCTGGCCCTGTTTCCCGTCGTGGGCTGGATGCTCGAGCGTTTCGACGACGGGGACGTGCGTTTCCGATGAGCAGCGAACCGTCGATCTTCTTTTCGGACGTCAATGAGCGCCAGGGCTCGTTCCTGCGCCGCACCTTCCTGCTGGGCGGCGCCACCGCCCTGGGGCTGCTGGCGCTGGGCGGGCGCCTGGGCCAGCTTCAGGTGGTCCAGGCGGGCGAATACGCCACCCTGGCGGTCAACAACCAGTTCAATTTCCGACTCATCCCGCCGCCCCGCGGCCGCATCCTTGACCGCGAGGGTGTGGTCATCGCCGGCAACCGGCCCAGCTTCCGCGTGCTGGTGGTGCGCGACGAGACCCGCGATCTGGACCAGACCCTGGACCTGCTGGGCCGCCTTCTCCCCGACACCCTGGAGCGCCGCCGCGGCATCGTGCGTGACGTCAACGCGGCGCCCCGTTTCGTGCCGGTGCCGGTCAAGAGCGACCTGACCTGGGAGGAGTTCGCCCGGGTCAACCTCTACGCCAACGAGCTGCCGGGCGTGATGGCCGACATGAACGAGGCGCGCTTCTATCCGCACGGCGGCGCTTTCGCCCATACGGTCGGCTATGTGGCCAAGGTCTCGGAGCGGGACGTGGCCGCGATCCGGGAACGGGGCGCAGAGGTCCCGACCCTTTTGTATCACCCCGGTTTCCGCATCGGGCGCCAGGGCATCGAACAGACCCTGGACCTGGAGTTGCGCGGAACCCAGGGCGGCCAGCGGGTCGAGGTGGACGCGCGCGGACGGGTGGTGGGCGAGGACGTGGAGGGCTCGGTCACCCCGACGCACGGCGCCGAGGTGATGCTGACCCTGGACGCCGACATCCAGAACCGGGCGCTGGAGGTGTTCGGCGAGGATTCCGGCGGCTGCGTGGTCATGGACGTGCGCAACGGCGACGTCCTGTGCATGACGTCGGCCCCGGCGTTTGATCCGAACCTGTTCGTTTCGGGCGTCCCCAGCACCGTTTACCGCGCCTGGGCCGACTATGAGCGCCGTCCGCTGCTGGACAAGACCGTTTACGGAACCTTCCCGCCGGGCTCGACCTTCAAGATGACCACGGCGCTGGCGCTCCTGGACGCCGGGGTGGATCCGACCGAGCGGGTGACCTGCACGGGCGGCTATCGGTTCGGGAACCGCACGTTCCGATGCCACAGGGCGGGAGGGCATGGTCCCCAGGCCATGCACGACGCCATCAAGAACTCGTGCAACGTCTATTTCTATCACATGTGCAACCGGGCGGGCATCGACCGCATCGCGCGAACGGCCGAAGCGCTGGGTTTTCACCGCACCTATGATTTCGGGCTGTCCGGCCAGCGCGAGGGCACCATGCCGTCGACGGAATGGAAGCGGCACGCCTTTCGGAACAACCCGAACCCCGACGCCCGCAACTGGTATCCGGGCGAGACGCTGTCCGTGGCGATCGGGCAGGGCGCGACGGAGGTCACGGCCCTCCAGCTCACCGTCATGACGGCCCGCATCGCCAACGGCCGCAAGGCCATCGAGCCGCGCATCATCAAGTCGGTCGGCGGCGTGGAGCGCCCCTCCGGCGCCGCCGTGCCGGACCTGCCGTTCCAGGACCAGCACCTGGACATCGTGCGCGCGGGCATGGCGGCGGTGGCCAACGACGTCACCGGCACGGCTTACCGGGTCAGCCAGCTGGGCCTGGGCGACATCCAGATGGCGGGCAAGACCGGCACGGCCCAGGCGCGCGGCGGCCTCAGGCGCGGGACCACCGTCGAATGGTCCAGCCGCGACCACGGCCTGTTCGTGGCCTTCGCGCCCCATGACGCGCCGCGCTACGCCATCGCGGTGATTGTGCAGCACGGCGGCGGCTCGCGCATCGCCGCCGAGAAGGCGCGCGAAGTCATGCGCGTGACCCTGCTCAAGGATCCGGACATGCGCACCCGCATCGAGCGGCCCCTGCCGCCCGAACCGGTCGGCCCCCTGGAGGAGGAAGACCCCGCCGCCATCGCGCCGCCTGCGGTGCTGCCGGCGCGCCCTGCGCCCGCGCCGGCGCCCGTGCCGACCGGACCCCAGCCCTATCTGCCCGAAGGGGGCGTCGGATGACCGGTTCGGCCCTGACCCGTCCCGGCCAGCGCGAGCGTCTGCCCGTGAAGCTGGCCGAGATCGACTGGCGGCTGGTCGGGCTGCTGTGTCTGGTGACCGGCGCCGGCGCCCTGATGCTCTATTCGGTGGGCGGCAGTTCGTGGGAGCCGTGGGCCGCCAATCACCTGATCCGCGTGGCGGTGTGCCTGGTGATGATGCTGGTGCTGGCGCTGGTGGACCTGCGCGTCTGGTTCGCCGCGGCCTATCCGGTCTATCTGCTGGGCCTGGTTCTGCTCGTGGCCGTGGAGCTGTTCGGCTACACCGCCATGGGGGCGACGCGCTGGCTGGACCTGGGGATCATCCGCCTCCAGCCGTCCGAGATCATGAAGGTCGGCATCGTCCTGGCCCTGGCGCGCTGGTATCACGGGACGTCGGCTCAGGACGCCCGCCTGTCATGGAAGCTGCTGATCCCCCTCGTCATGATCGGCGCGCCGGTCCTTCTGGTGGCGCACCAGCCGGACCTGGGCACCGCCATGCTGATCGCCCTGACCGGCGCGGCCATCATGTTCATGGCAGGGCTCAGCTGGAAGCTGATCCTGGCCGCCGGCGCGGCTGTGGCCTCAGCCGTGCCGCCCTTCGTCATGTTCGTGCTGCATGACTATCAGCGCGAGCGGGTGCTGACCTTCCTGAACCCCGAGGCGGATCCGTCCGGCGCCGGCTATCACATCATGCAGTCCAAGATCGCCATGGGCTCGGGCGGTTTCCTGGGCAAGGGCTATGGCCTGGGCAGCCAGAGCCAGCTGGAGTTCCTGCCCGAGAAGCACACCGACTTCATCTTCGCGGCCCTGTCGGAGGAGTTCGGCTTCGTCGGCTCGTTCACGGTCCTGGCCATCTTCGCGGCCATCATCCTGATCTCGCTGCGCATCGCCTCGCTGTCGCACAGCCATTTCGGCCGGCTGGCGGCGGCGGGGGTGACGGCGACCTTCGCCCTCTACATCCTCATCAATGGGGCGATGGTCATGGGCCTGGCCCCGGTGGTGGGCGTGCCCATGCCCCTGTTGTCTTACGGCGGCACCGTCCTGCTGACGGTGATGATCGGTTTCGGGCTGGTCATGGCGGTGCGGGTGCACCGCTATCTGGAGCTCCCCAAAGGGCGCGGGCTGTTCTAGGATCAGCGTATGTCAGAGTCCGTCGTCAAGGCCGATCCGGCCATGTTCGCCCCGTGTCCCCGGCCCGTCACCTCGGAAAAGACGCCAGAGGAATCCGCCGCCCTGGCCCAGGGGCTGCGCCAGACCGACAATCCGGCCGAATGGGCGTTCGTGCGCCTGACGCGCCTGATCCGCGAGTTCGAATCCCGCCTGGACAAGGATGAGGAGATCGGAGTGCGCGGCGTGGGAATGCCGGGCGACGGCGTCCTGATGATCCACGACCTGGGCTACTGGGGGCCGGACCTGCTGCTGTTCTTCGGCCGCGATCCCAATGGCCGCCCGGTCAGTCTGGTCCAGCACGTCAGTCGTCTGAACGTCGTCCTGTCCGCCCGGCCCAAGCCTGAGCCGGACCAGCCCGCCCGCCGCATCGGCTTCCGGCTGGACGAGATGGTGCGGGAGAAGGACGGGCAGGGGGCTTAAAGCCCCGCCGCCCAGTCCGTGGCCTGGATGAGAGAATCGATGATCCCCGGCTCGCTCGACGCATGGCCCGCGTCGGGGATCAGGTCTAGCTTCGCTTCGGGGAACGCCCGGTGCAGGGCCCAGGCGCCGGAGGACGGCGTCACCACGTCGAACCGCCCCTGAGCGATCCAGGTGGGGATATGGCGGATGCGGTGGACGTTCTTCAGGATCCAGCCTTCCTCGGGGAAGAAGCCGCCGTTGGTGAAGTAGTGGCACTCGATCCGGGCGAAGGCGACGGCGAACTCCGGTTCGGCGAACTTCTCCGGGCGAGCCTGGGGGCCCTCGACGCTGACCGTGTCGCCTTCCCAGCTTGACCACGCCACCGCCGCCTCGGCGCGCACCGCCGCGTCGTCGCTGGTCAGGCGTTTATAGTAGGCCGCGATCAGGTCGCCGCGCTCCGCCTCGGGGATCGGCTTGAGGAAGCCTTCCCACGCATCGGGGAAGATCATCGAGGCGCCGTCCTGGTAGAACCAGTGCAGTTCCTTCTTCGTCAGCAGGAAGATGCCGCGCAGGATCAGGCTCTCGACCCGTTCCGGGTGGGTGATCGCATAGGCCAGCGACAGGGTGGAGCCCCACGAGCCGCCGAACACCGACCATTTCTCGACTCCGCACCGTTCGCGCAGCCGCTCGATGTCCTCGATCAGGTCCCAGGTGGTGTTGTTCTCAAGGCTGGCGTTGGGCCGCGACTGGCCGCACCCGCGCTGGTCGAACATGATGATGCGATAGCGCGCCGGATCGAAATAGCGCCGCATGGACGGGTTCGTCGCCCCGCCCGGCCCGCCGTGCAGCACCAGCACCGGCTTGCCGTCCGGAGAGCCGGATTCCTCGTAATAGATCTCGTGCGCCGAACCCGTGGCCATGAAGCCGGAAGCGAAGGGTTCGATCTCGGGATACAAAGTGCGGCGATCAGGGTGTTCCGCGAAAAGCGTCATGGGCGCAACAATCTCTACAGGTTCTTACGGCAAAGCTTGACGCTTTATCCATGGATACCGAGCGAACGGGGTGAATCCAACCTGTTCGTCTCTCAGGGGGAAAATTTGTCAGTCTCCGGCGCAACCGCCTGAAATGTCAGCTTAGCCGTCGGCGGATCGTGTCGATCACCCGGCCCTGGTCCGCTTCGCTCAGGGTGGCGCTGGACGGCAGACACAACCCCTGCGCGAAAAGCGATTCGGCGACAGGACCGCCCACGCGGGCGGCATCGGCGAAAACAGGTTGGCGGTGCATGGGCTTCCACACCGGTCGGCTTTCGACGCCGGCCGCGTCCAGCGCGCCGCGCACGTCCTCCGGCGCCGCCTTCGCCAGGTCGGGGTCCAGCCGCATGACGCTCAGCCACCGGGTGTGCCGCCGCCCCGGCCCCTCGGGGGCGAAGGCCACGCCCGGCAGGTCCGACAGGGCCGCGCGATAGGTCTCGAAGATCACGCGGCGCCGCGCCACACGCGCCTCCAGCGTCTCCAGCTGGGCCAGGCCGATGGCCGCCGCCACGGCGCTCAGGCGGTAATTGTAGCCCACCTCCGTGTGCTCGTAATGGATCGCCGGCCGGCGCGCGGCCGCCGCCAGATAGCGGGCGCGGGCGATCAGTTCGCCGTCGTCGCTGACCAGCATCCCGCCGCCGCCGGTGGTGATGATCTTGTTGCCGTTGAACGAATAGGCGGCCATCAGGGCGCCGTGGCCCGCGTGTCGGCCGTTCAGGGTCGCGCCCACGGCCTCGGCCGAATCCAGCACCACGGGCACACCCCGCTCGGCGGCGATGTCTGTGATCGGGCCGATGTCGCAGCACTGGCCATAGAGGTCCGCCGGCGCCACCGCCCGCACGGTCAGGCCGCGCGCCCGGGCCAGGTCGAACGCCTGGGGCAGCAGGGCGGGGTCCAGGCCCCAGGTGACCGGCTCCACGTCCACGAAGATCGGGGCCGCGCCCTGATAGACTACCGGGGCCACCCCTCCGATGAAGGTCAGGGTGGGCACGATCACCGCCTCGCCGGGCTTCAGGTCCAGCAGCCGCAGCGCCAGGTGCAGGGCCGCCGTGCCCGAGGACGTCGCCAGGGCGTGGGCCCGGCCGGTCAGCTCGGCGAAGGCCCGCTCGAACGCCTCGACGTGGGGCCCCATGGCCACGTCGCCCGCCGCCAGGGCCTGGGCGACGGCGGCGGTCTCGCGCGCGCCCACGTCCGGCTCGGACAGGGGGATGCGCCTCATT
>JAEZCL010000275.1 GCA_023433585.1 Pseudomonadota bacterium | reverse complement strand
GTCCGGGTGCCGCGCGCCGGGACGGTCGTCGCCGCTCGTGATGTCGGCGAGGTCGCCGGTGACCTGCACGCCGAGCTCGCGGAGCCGCTCGGCGGACCGGGCACCGCGCTCGAGCAGCTGGTCACGGAGCTCGGGGCCGACGCCGATCGGCTCGCCCTCGACGCCGACCAGGACCTGCCGCACAAGCGTGTTGCGCAGCCAACGCGCCGGGCCGTTGCCGGAACCGTCGGTGCGCTCGACCTCGACGAGCAGCGCGGGGCCGTACTCCTGCAGCAGGCGGGCACCGCGGACCGACAGCGACTCGTTCGCCGGGCTCGGCAGCTCGGTGCCCTCGGGGGAGAAGCCCACGGTCTCGGCGAACCGCCGCCACAGCAGGTCGGGCGCCCCGCCCGCCGGCGGCGTCGTGACGACGTGGACCCGTCCGGGCCCGACGACGTCGGCCCAGCGCTCCGCGACCGCGGCGGGATCGAGGACGTCCCACGTCCACTTGCCGGCGCCGTCGAGGGCGGCGACGAAGTCGGTGAGGCTGTGCCCACGGCCGACCTTGAGGGACTCCTGCCAGGCGGCCGGCACCAGCAGCACCGGGCTGCGCGTGGTGATGACGACGTGCACGATCCCGTCGGCCGCGTCGCCCGGCCCGCCGCCGATCTGCTCGACGGCCGCCGCGGCCTGCCGGTGGTTCGCGGCCAGCCACCACTCGTTGCTCAGCACGACCTGGCCGTCGTGCGCCGCGGCCTGGCGGCAGAAGCTGCGCCAGACGGGGGCCGCGCGGCCGACGTCGATGTGCGCGCCGGAGCGGACCTGCAGCGACGCGCGGTTCTGGTCGAAGGCCTTCGTGCCGGGATAGAGCACCCCGCGCTCGAGCAGCGCGGCCCGGTTCGCCCACAGCGTGGACTGGAGGAAGGTGGTGCCGGACTTGGGCGTGCCTACATGCAGGTCGACCCGCTGGGCCATGCTGGCTCCTTCCACGCTCGCCGGCGCCTCTACAGTAGTGCGCGTCGGTGGCGGCCTCGCAGCGCCACCCGGCTCACCGTCCAGCTCGTCCGCTCCGGAAGGGAAGGTCCCCGCATGCCCGACAAGCGGGTCGTGGTCGTCGCGGGTTCAGGCCGCAGCGGCACCAGCACGATCGCCGGCGTCCTGAAGGCGGTGGGTCTGCGGATCCCGCCGCCGGAGGTGCCGGGCAACCGGACCAACCCGCGCGGGTTCTTCGAGCCGCAGTGGGCCGTCGACGTCCAGACCGGCCTGCTGCGCAAGGCCGCCGTCGCGCTGACCGACGCCCGCCCCGCCGGCTTTGACGCCACCGCGGCGGTCGCGAGCCGCGAGCCGGTCCGCGCCGAGGTCGGCGCCTGGATCGGCGAGCACCTCGCCGACGCCGACGAGCTGCTGGTCAAGGACCCGCGCAACAGCTGGTTCCTGCCGATGTGGCGCCGGGCGGCGGCCGACAACGACGCCGGCATCTCCTTCCTCACCATGCTGCGGCACCCGGCCGAGGTGGTCGGCTCCAAGGACAAGTACTACGGCGGCGTCACCTCGGGCGAGACCGTGCGCCACGTGCAGACCACCCGCGTCGGCAGCTGGCTCAACGTCGCGCTGTTCACCGAGGCGACGACCCGCGACGGGCGCCGCTCGTTCGTGCCCTACAACGACCTGCTCGACGACTGGCGCGCCGTCGTCGCGCGCGTGTCACCCGAGCTCGACCTGGTCGCCGGTCGTGAGGTCTCCGCGGAGGCCGCCGCCGAGGTGGACGGGTTCGTCGACCCCGACCTGCGCCGGGTGCGCACCGGCTGGGACGAGATCGAGTGCCCCGACCGGATCCGCGACCTCGCCGAGGCGACGTGGGAGCAGCTCATCGTGCTGGCCGGCAGCGGCGGCTTCGACGACACCGCCCAGGCGCGGCTCGACGAGCTGCGGGCGGCGTACGTCGAGATGTACGCCGACGCCGAGGCCATCGCCCAGTCCTCGGCCGACGCAGCGCGGCGGGTGGGCGCCAAGCAGGCGCGCCGCAAGCTGCGGCAGGAGGCCGAGGGTGCCGCCGACGGTCCTACGGGAGGTCGTCGCCGCCCAGGAGCGGGACGCAGACAGCGCCGGAGTCGCTGACCAGGCGGTAGCCCGCCCGGACCGCCCAGTGGTCCGAGACCCCCGAGCGCAACACCATCGCGTCGACCGGGACGAGGTCGGCCTCCTCGCCGCCGTCGTGGAGCAGGTAGTCGATCCGCGAGCGCGGGTTGCGGGCCGAGTGCGTGTAGCCCGGGCCGAGGCCGACCGCGGTCCACGTGTCGGTGAGGTAGCGGCCGGCCAGGTTCAGCACGGGTGATCCCGGCCGGGAGTTGAGGTCGCCCCCGAGCACCATCGGTCGGGTGTCGGCGGCGAGCACCTGCGCGATCGCCTGCATCTGCTGCAGTCGGGCCGTGCGGGAGGTGTGCTCGAGGTGGGTGTTGTAGACGCTCACCTCGGTGCCGTCGACGTCGAGCGTCGCGCTGAGCAGGCCGCGCTGCTGGGTGCCCGGCGGCGCGGGCAACGGCACGTTGCGCGAGTCCTTGATGGGGAAGCGGGACAGGATCGCGGTGCCGTACTGGTTGGTGGGGGAGCGTCGGACGTTCGCGCCGAAGGTCCAGCTGGTCCCGAGCGCGTCGGCCATCGCCGCCGGCATGTCGACCCGCCCGGTCCACTCGCGGCCGCGGTCCACCTCCTGGAGCAGCACCACGTCCGCGCGCCACCGCCGGATCTCCTCGGTGATCGTGGCCAGGCGGACGCTGCCGTCGCTGGCCCGCGCCGAGTGGATGTTGAACGTCATCACGTGCAGCCGGGTGGCGTCGGTGCTGTCGACACAGACGGTCGAGGTCGCCTTCGGCGGCGTGCTCGGTCCGTCCGGCGTCCCGCGGTCGGCCGGCGTCGCCGAGGGCACCTGTGTGGGCGTGGCGGGCGTGGTCCGGGCCGGTGGGGCGACCTCGGCGGTGCCGCCGTCGCGTGAGAGCTCGACGACCACGGCGATCACCACCGCGAGCAGGAGCACGATCGACACGGTGACCCACACCGGTCCGGTCTCCTGGTCCTCCACCGCGCCAGTGTAGGTACGCCGCCGAAAGTGGGTGGCTGCCTCTCCGGCGTCGTGGCAGGGTGGACGGACAGTCCAGGACCCCCAGCAGGAGGAACCATGACCGACTCGCACGCCAACGACGACCTCAAGGCCAAGATGCGGGAGGCGCTGGATCGCAAGAACGGCAAGGAGCGCGGTGTCCACCAGGACGGCCCGGTCCCGGAGAAGGCCCACGGATCCGAGGTCGTGGGCGGCGCGCCGAAGATGCACCGCCGCAAGGCCGGCGGCGGAGGGTCCTGACCGATCCCCGGGACCCCGTGACATAAGCCACGGTGCGGTCCGGCGCCGCGCCCGGCAGAGTGTCCCCATGCAGTTCGGACGCAGTTACGAGGAGTTCGAGGTCGGCGCGACCTACAAGCACTGGCCCGGCAAGACGGTGACCGAGTACGACGATCACCTGTTCAGCCTGCTGACGATGAACCACCACCCGCTGCACATCGACGAGAACTACGCCGTCGAGACCACGCAGTTCGGCAAGAACGTCGTCGTCGGCAACTACATCTACTCGATCCTGCTCGGCATGAGCGTCCCGGACGTCTCCGGGAAGGCGATCGCCAACCTCGAGGTCGAGTCGCTGCGCCACGTGGCCCCGACCTTCCACGGCGACACGATCTACGGCGAGACCACGGTGCTCGACAAGTT
>JAEZCL010000264.1 GCA_023433585.1 Pseudomonadota bacterium | reverse complement strand
ACCGCGCCGGCCCACGACGGTCCGGCCGAATGACCGGGGACGCGGCGCACCGCCTCGGCGCGATCGACCTGGACCCGGCCTCCCTGGCTCCGGCCAACGCCGAGATCGAGCACGAGCGGCGGGTGGCCATCTTCGACCTGCTGGAACAGAACCTGTTCCGTCCCGAGGGCGCGCCGGGCGGCCCCTACCGCCTGCGCCTGTCGGTCGAGGACAGCCGGCTGGCGCTGGACATCGAGGGCGAGGGCTTCCGCAAGGCGCACATGTTGTCGCTGACGCCGCTGAAGGGGATCATGAAGGACTACTTCATGATCTGCGAAAGCTATCAGCAGGCCGTCCGCGGCGCCTCGCCGAACCAGATCGAGGCCGTCGACATGGGCCGGCGCGGCCTGCATAACGAGGGCTCGACGGTGCTGCGCGAGCGGCTGGCCGGCAAGGTCGAGATCGACCACGAAACCGCCCGGCGACTGTTCACCCTGATCTGCGCCCTGTACCGCCGGGCCTGATCGCCGCCCGTTCAATCTCGACGCGCGGCGGCTTTTGGTGCATTAACCCGCCCCACTCACCGACGCGCGTTCCGCCCGCGCGCGCCGCTGACTGTCTTTCCCCGGGCGAGAGAGGCCGCATGGCTAAGGAAGAACTGCTCGAGTTTCCCGGCACTGTCAGCGAACTGCTGCCGAACGCCACGTTCCGCGTGACGCTTGAGAATGATCACGAAATCATCGCCCACACCGCCGGCAAGATGCGCAAGAACCGCATCCGCGTGCTGGCCGGAGACAAGGTTCTGGTGGAGATGACCCCCTACGACCTGACCAAGGGTCGCATCACCTATCGCTTCAAGTAAGGCGGGCGGCCGGATGGCCCATCCCGTTTCCCGGCCGTCCCTGGTGCTGGCTTCGGCCAGTCCGCGCCGCATCGAACTGCTGGCGCAGGTCGGGATCACGCCCGATCGCATCGTTCCCGCCGACATCGACGAAACGCCCCTGAAGGGCGAGACGGCGCCGCGCCTGGCCGAACGGCTGGCCCGGAGCAAGGCCGAGACGGTCGCCGCGCGCGAGCCCGACGCCCTGGTGCTGGCCGCCGACACGGTGGTGGCCCTGGGGCGCCGCCTGCTGGAAAAGCCTGCGGACGAAGCCGAGGCCCGGCGGTTCCTGAAACTGCTGTCAGGGCGCAACCACCGGGTCTTCACCGGGGTGGCTGTGAAAGCGCCGGGGCTTGATGACGCCGCCGTGCGGGTGGTCGAGACGCGGGTGGCCTTCAAGCCCCTGTCCGACGATGAGATCGAAGGCTACATCGCCACCGGCGACTGGCGCGGCAAGGCGGGCGGCTACGCCATCCAGGGTCCGGCCGGCGCCTTCGTGCGCCGCATCGTGGGCGGGCACCCGGCGGTGATGGGCCTGCCGCTTTATGAAACCGTCCAACTGCTGCGCGGCGCCGGCCTCCGGCCAGGATCATGAGCCGGTTCGAAGCCTGGCTGGATGTCATGCCGGGCGAAACCCGCGGGATCGTGGCCCGCGACGGCCGGTTCGAACGGCTGATTATTCATCGTGACGATGATGTCCCGAATCATCGGCTCGGCGCGCGTGTGGCCGGGCGCGTGACCAGGATCGACATGTCGCTGAGCGGCGCCTTCGTGGATGTGGGAGGTCCCTCTCCCTTCGCTTTCCTGCCGCTGAAGCGAGACCATCGCCTGACCGAGGGCGCGAGCATCGAGGCGACGGTCTCAGTCGAGCCGCGCGGGGGCAAGGGCGCGGTCGTGCGGCTGATCGGCCGGGCTGAGGGCGAGCCCCGCCTGCTGGCGCCCGGCCCGGACATGAAGGCGCTGCTGGCCCGGTACGCGCCGGACGCGGCGCCCATCGAAGGCGTCGCAGCCGTTCAGGCCGCCCGTGACGCCGAGGAGGAAGCGCTCGCCGACGGCGCCGTGTTCGCCGAACAGGGCGTCGATCTGGCGGTGGAGCGGACCCGCGCCATGGTGGCCGTGGATGTGGACTATATGGGCGCGCGCGGCCGCGACCCGAAGCGCGACCGGGCCCAGGCCAATCTGTTCGCCATCGAGCAAGCGGCGCGCCTGATCCGGCTGAAAGGCTGGGGCGGGCTGGTCAGCATCGATCTGGCCGGAACGGGTCATGACGGAGACGCCCTGACGAAGGCGGCGCGCCGGGCCTTCACCCCGGACGGAGACGCGGTCATCGGCCCCGTCACGCGCTTCGGCGTGCTGCAACTCGCTCTGCCGTGGACCCGCACACCGGTGGAGGAGCGTCTGAACGGCGCGGCGAGGCGGCGGCCCACCCCGGCCACCCGGGCGCTGGACGTGGTGCGCCGGCTGAATCATGCCGCCCTGGCCGACCGGGCAGTTCCTGCCTTCGTCGCCCGCTGCGCCCCTGAAGAGGCCGCCATCGCCGCGCCGCTGGCCGACCGGCTCGGGCCACGCACGGCCGTGCGGGCGGATCCGGCGGTCGCCCCGGGCCGCGCTGAAGTCGAGGAGGCCTGACATGGCCCAGGAAAACACGGCCCGACGCAAACCCCTGTGCCCCATCTGCCGGACGGCCGAGGCCGTATCCGCCTATCGCCCCTTCTGTTCGAAGCGCTGCTCGGACGTCGACCTGGGGCGCTGGTTCAGCGGACGCTATGCCGTCCCCGGCCCACCCGCCGACGAAAATGGCGAAAGCGGCGATGTGGAGTGAGCCGGGCGCTGGACAGGCTAATCACCCTCGCTTATAGACCCCGCTCCCGACGGCCCGCGCCGTCGCGTGGACCCGGGCCTGGGTAGCTCAGTTGGTAGAGCAGCGGATTGAAAATCCGCGTGTCGGTGGTTCGAATCCGCCCCCAGGCACCATCTTTCCCCTCGACGATTTCGTTTACAGGCCCGCCCTGGAGCGGCCATCCCCATATTTCGTCGTTATATCCGCCCCGGCCGCGCCGAAGCGCTTCCTGCCCAGATTGAGCCACATTTCCGAAACAGCGACTGATACGGATGCCGGACAGGCGAGACGGGAGATTCCGGTCGGGCGACCGATGGCGAAACGCCATTTCCATTAGCCAGCACCACAAGGTCGGCAATTGCCTATAGCTCTATGGGATTGGAATTTATCACCCAATACTCAAGCCAGCTTCGGCACATATGACGTCCGGACGTCGGTTGGACGAAATGTCGTTGCGTCCCCGCAAGGCCGCTCACCTGTCGGTTGAAAAGCGCCATCACGCACTTGACGCCCCCCGGAGGGTTCGCCAAGAGAGCTTGACAGCCCTCCTTAACAAGAGAGCGTCGATATGCGGCGAGCTTCCTCTCCAAGGTCGTCGCGGTCGTTTTCGGAACCCCCTGGGCAACCGGAAACGTCAGGAAACGTTCCGGCAGCCGGGTCCAAGGATTCGGCCTCCGGCTTAATTCAGTGAGGGGCGACGCCCACCGGCGAACGTCTCTTTTGGTTTCACGAGTCAGACCAAAGCAGGAACTGGCGAACTATGCTCGATAGCAAAAAGACAAACTTCCTCCTCGCTCTGGCCGGCGCCGCCGTCCTCATGGCGAGCTCGCCGGCTCTCGCGCAGGACGCGGCCCCGGCTCCCGCCGAGGCCCCCGCGGCCGAAGCCACAACCGAAACGCCGGCTCCGGCTGAGGCCGCTCCGGCCGAAGCCGCTGAAGAGGCTCCCACGCAGGTGGGCGGGGAACATGCCGGACGGCTCACCGTCGCCCGCATGTTCATCGACTCCGACCCGGTCGTGCAGACCGTGATGATCGGTCTGGTGCTGGCCTCGGTCTTCTCCTGGACCCTGCTGGTCATCAAGCTGATCGAATTCGGCAGCCTGAACCGTCAGACCGACCGTTACCTGGAAGCCTTCCGCGGCGCCCGGACCATTCCGGACATCCGCCGTGTGTCGACCTCCGAGGACTTCGAGGGCAATCCGATGGCCGACATGGCCGCCGCCGCCACCGAAGAAGTCGAAGCGTCCCGGGCCGCCGGCCTGGCCATCAGCGGTGAACACCGTGAGACCACCCTGACTCGTGCGGGCAACGCCGTCGCAGCGGTTCAGTCCGGCCTGGCCAAGCGCCTGTCGGGCGGACAGCAGTTCCTGGCCTCGACCGGCTCGAACTCTCCGTTCATCGGTCTGTTCGGCACCGTTTACGGCATCATGAACTCGTTCATCGGCATCGCGAACACCAACACGACCAACCTGGCCGTCGTGGCTCCCGGCATCGCCGAAGCCCTGCTGGCCACCGGCCTGGGTCTGTTCGCGGCCATTCCGGCAGTTATCTTCTATAACTACTTCAACACCCGGATCTCGTCCTATGGCGTGCGTTCGGACGGCTTCAACGCCGAACTGCTGAACACGATCTCGCGTCAACTCGACAAGGGAGCGTAATCTAGATGGCCGCCAAAATCGGAGGCGGCGGCGGCGGCAAGTATCAGATCGAGCAGAACAGCGAAATCAACGTCACGCCTTTTGTGGACGTCATGCTGGTTCTGCTGATCATCTTCATGGTGGCGGCTCCGCTCGCCACCGTGTCGATTGAAGTGAGCTTGCCGACAGCCGTGGCGCCGCCCGCACCCAACCCACCGACGCCGGTGTACATCTCGCTGCAACCCAACGGGAATGTGTATATCGGCGACGGTCGAACCAGCGTCGATCAGATGGGCGAGGACCTCCGTCGCCTGATCGGGCGGCGCAATCCCGAGGAAGAGCGGATTTTCATCCGCGCTGACAGAGGCGTCCGCTACGGCGATTTCATGCAGGTCATGAACGCGCTCCAGGACAACGGCTTCTACAGCGTCGCTCTCGTCGGCGAAGATAACGCATAGGGTCCGGTTGCCAGCATGACTGAACAACATCATCGCGACCCACTCCTGGACCCGCCGCGCCGGAAGAAGAAGATGTCGACCGGCGTCCTGGTGGGGATCGGGATTTCGGTCTTTGTCCACGTGTTAGGGGCTTGGTACCTCTACAACGCCAAGTTCGTGTTGCGTGAGGTGTCCTATTCGGACGAGTCGATCGAGGTCGAAATCATCGACCCGTTCGTTCCGCCGCCGCCTCCGCCTCCGCCGCCTCCGCCGCCGGATCAGCCCCCGCCGCCCAAGCTGCAGGTGCGTGAACCGGTCCAGGTGCCGAATGCGCCGCCGCCTCCGGTGACGCTGCCGATCGAGGCGACCAAGAAGGAAGACCGCGTCGAATACACGGGCCCGCCCGTGATCGTCCCTGGCCCTCCGCCGCCTCCGGCCCCGCCGGCCCCGCCGCGTCCGTCCGTCATCACCAATCCGGATTGGGTGCGTCGTCCGTCGGGCTCCGACATGGCTCGGTTCTACCCGAGCCGCGCCAACGCGGACGGCACCGAAGGCTCGGCCACCATCGAGTGCACGGTGCAGGCCAACGGTCGACTGACGGACTGCAGTGTCGTCAGCGAAAGCCCCGCCGGCGCCGGCTTCGGCCGCGCCAGCCTGCAACTGGCGCCCCGGTTCCAGATGCGGCCCCAGACTGTCGACGGCGCGCCCGTCGGCGGAGCCCGGGTCCGGATCCCGATCGGATGGCGTCTGGGCTGATCCTTCAGTCCAACCGCGAGAACAACGCCCCGGAGGCAACTCCGGGGCGTTTTCTTTTGCCTTACGCCCCCGCTCGGAGCCAAATGCACAGCTTGGGCGTTACGACGCCGCCAGTGATCGACGAGGGAGGAACCCATGATCCGCAAGTCCACCGCAGCCATCCTGAGCGCTGCGGCCCTGAGCGCCGCCCTGGCCGCCTGTGCCTACAACGAGACCCTTGGCCGCAATCAATTGCTGATCGTCGACAACGCGGCCCTGCAGTCCTCGGCCGACCAGGCCTGGGCCCAGGCCATGCGCGAACAGCGTCCCGTGACCAACGCCGCCCAGAACCAGCGTGTGCGCACCGTCGGAAGCCGCATCGTCCAGGGCGCCAACCTGGGCCACATGGCCTGGGACTATCAGGTGTTCCAGGATGACAGCCCCAACGCCTTCGTCCTGCCCAACGGCAAGATCGGCGTCACCACGGGCCTGCTGGGCCTGGTCCAGAACGACGATCAGCTGGCCGCCGTGATCGGCCATGAGGTCGGCCATGTGATCGCCCGCCACGCCGCCGAGCGCTATTCCCAGACCGCCCTGGCGGCCACCGGGCTTCAGGTGGCCCAGGGCGTCGCCGGAGATTACGGCCAGGCCGTGGGCGCCCTGGGCGGCGTGGGCGCGCAGCTGGGCGTGCTGCTGCCCTTCTCACGCCGTCATGAGCTGGAGGCCGACCGTCTGGGCGTGGACTACATGGCCGCCGCCGGATACCGCCCGCGCGAGGCCCTGGCCCTGTGGCGGCTGATGTCCCAGCAGCGCCAGGGATCGACGCCGGAGTTCGCCTCGACCCACCCGTCGGACAGCACCCGCATCGCCCAGCTTGAAGCCTATATCGTCGAACGGGGCTGGTGAGGCCCCTGTCGCTTCATCCGATGCTTGATCGCCGGGCGCGGTGCGGCTAGACACCGGCCTTCGCGATGCGCCGCCCTAGCTCAGTTGGTTAGAGCGCCAGATTGTGGCTCTGGAGGTCTCCCGTTCGATCCGGGAGGGCGGTACCATCGACCAGGATTTCATGACCGCCTCGGCCCCGATTGGGTCGAGGCGGTTTTCAATTGCCGCGTCCGCCCCCCTCCCCCGACTCAGCGGCGCCCGCTAGGCTGTCGGCATGTTGGGACGCATCACGCGGGCTCTGGCGACTCGCCGCCGCCGACTTCGCCTCCGGGAGGCGCGCGCCGCAGATCTTCAAAGCGGTGCGATCCCCTATGCCTGGGTCGAGGGTGAACCAGTCTATCTTCTGGTCACCTCGCGTCGCACGGGGCGCTGGATCTTTCCCAAGGGCGTGATCGAGGCTGACATGTCCCCCGCCGAATCCGCAGCCAAGGAGGCTTGGGAGGAAGCCGGTGTGCGGGGCGACATCGCCGCAGCCGGCGTCGGCGTCTATCACGGCGAAAAGGTCAAGGGCCGCACCCGGCGTCCGATCACGATCGAGCTCTATCCCCTGGAGGTCCACGACCAGGCCAAGGACTGGCCGGAACGGCGGCGGCGGCGGCGGAACTGGGCGACGCATCGTCAGGCCCGACGGCTGATCGACAATGCGGAACTGATCGCCGTGCTGGACCGGTTGCATGAGGACCTGATCGCGACACGGCCCGGCGCGGAGCCAAAGGACGCCGGACCCAGGGACGCCCGGCGTCAGCGCAAACGCCGCCGTCAGGCCAGCAGGCGGTCCAGGACCAGATAGATCACCGCCGACAGGCCGGCGGCCAGCGGCACGGTGACGACCCACGCCGCCCCTATGCCCCACAGATGGCGGCGGCGCACCAGCATGCGCTTGCGGCGCTTGGCCTCGCGCTTGACCGCAGCCTCGGGCGTGCCGGCCACGGGCGTGGGCGCGCGCGGACGCAGGCCCCGGTTGGTCATGACCTCGCGCAGCAGCCCCACGCCGAAGATCCCGCCGATGGCGATATGGGTCGAGGAGACGGGCAGGCCCATCACCGAGGCGGCCAAGACCGTAACCCCGGCGGCCAGGGCCACGCAGAAGGCGCGCACGGGGTCCATGCGGGTGATCTTCTGGCCCACCGTGCGGATCAGGCGCGGCCCGAACAGGGCCAGGCCCAGGGCGATGCCGAGCCCCCCGACCACCAGCACCCAGAACGGCAGGGCGACGGCGCTGGTGTCCGCCGAACCGCTCTGGGCGGCCGCCACGATGGCCGCCAGCGGGCCGACCGCGTTGGACACGTCATTGGCGCCGTGCGCGAAGGACAGCAGGGCCGCCGCCAGGATCAGGGGCGGGATGAACAGGACGGCCACCTGCTTGCGGCGGTTCTCCATGCCCTCGGAACGGGCGATGACCCAGGGACGCGAGCCTCGCCAGCCCACGACGAACATGGCCAGGCCCGCCGCCAGGACCACGGCGTCGGAAGGCCGCCAGATCCGGCTGAGCCCCTTGCTGAACATATACAGGGTGAAGACCCCGCACATCACGCCCACCAGCAGGGGCGCCCAGCGGCGGGCGGCGGCGACACGATCGGCCTGGAACAGGATGCGCCACTTGATGAAGGCCAGGAGCACCGCCGCGATCAGGCCGCCCAGCACCGGCGACACGACCCAGCTGAGCACGATGCCCCCCATCACCGGCCAGGACACCGCCGACAGGCCGAAGGCGGTGATCCCCGCGCCCAGCACCGCCCCGACGATGGCGTGGGTGGTGGACACCGGCGCGTGCAGGATCGTGGCCAGGTTCAGCCACAGTGACGCGGCCAGCAGCGCCGAGACCATGATGAGGATGAGATCGCGCGCGCCGATGTCCGGCGACGGGGCGATGATCCCCTTGGATATGGTGTCCACCACGTCCCCGCCCGCCAGCAGGGCGCCCGCCGTCTCGCAGGTCGCGGCGATAATCAGGGCGGCGGTCAGGGACAGAGCCCGCGAACCCACCGCCGGCGCCATGTTGTTGGCCACGTCGTTGGCGCCGATGTTCAGGGCCATGTAGCCGGCGATGACCGTGCCGAAGACCACATAGATCGCCAGATCGCCCACGCCGGCGATGCTGAAGGCGAACAGCGACACCGCCAGCAGGAACAGCAGCGCCACGCCCGGCAACGCCAGGGAGCGGCCCAGATCGGCGGTGGCGGCCTCAAGCCGGCCGAGCTTCTTTAGGTCCTTGTCGAGGGCCTGGGCCACCGGCGCCGCCTGTCATGGTTTGATCCGTATACGGCGCAACTAGCAGAGGGCCGGGGCCATGGACACCCCGCGACGACGCGGCGAGGACATGATATTGCAACGCTGGGACGGCTGGCCCGTTTCAGGATGCCGGGGCGGCGAGCGTTTCGTCGTCGCCGCTCGATCAAGGAGGATGGGATGATCCGATTTCTGAGCCTGGCGGGCGTGATCCTGATCGGCGCGGCGTCGGCGTCCGCACAGGACGCGGTGGACGCGCTGCTGGCCGAGCGCTCGCCCGCCGAGGTCGCGGTCGATCCCGTCGCCGTCGACGGCCCGGCGGTCGACAAGCCCCCCTACGACCCGGAAGCGGAGGTGACCCGGCAACTGAACGCCGAGGTGGACGCCCACAACCGCGCCGTGCGCGAATCCAACGTGGCGGCCGAGGCGGAATTCATGCGCCGCACTCGCGATCACGCGGAATGGGTGGCCCGCCTGGAGCGCGAGCATCAGGCTGAACAGGCCGCCTATGAGGCCGAGGTGTTGCGGCGACAACAGGCGCATGAGGCGGACCTGGCCGCCTGGCGGCGTCGTGTCGCGGACTGTCAGCGCGGCGTGGCCGAAGCCTGCGCGCAGCCGATCCCGCGATAGGTCGGAAAAGGAAACGCCGGACGGCGACGCCCGAAGGCCCCGCGCGTCCGGCGCTTGATCCCTGAACAAGATCTGGAGCGAAATCGGTCCGGTTGGACGAAAGTCCGACTGAACCCAGATTTCGCTCCGCCTTGATGCTGGACCATTTTTTGGCTTCAGGTCGATCCGACCTGAAGCAAAAATGGTCTAGCGGAACAGGCCCAGAAGCATCTGCGGCGCCTGATTGGCGATGCCCAGCGCCTGGACGCCCAGTTGCTGCTTGGTCTGCAGCGCCTGGAGCCTTGCGCTTTCCTTCGCCAGGTCCGCATCCACCAGATTGCCCACGCCCGCCTCCAGGGAATCCTGGAGCTTGCCGACGAACGTCGCGTGCGTCTCCAGCGCCTTGGACTTGGTGCCCAGCCGCGCCAGGGCGGCCGAGACGGCGGCGATGGAGTCGTTCACGTCGTCCAGGGCGGCCGAAGCCGCGGACACGGCGGCGATGCCTTGGGTCACGCCGACCGAGACGATGGTCCCGCCCAGGGCCATGACTTCCGCCGGAACGGTCAGCCGGGCCGTGCCGGACGCGTCGGCGAGAGATTCGAAGCCTGTGGCGCCGGTGTTCAGCAGGTTGACCCCGTTGAATTCGGCGTTTGTCACGACACTGGTGATCTGGTCGCGCAGGGCCTGGAAGTCTTCGTTGAGCGCGTCGCGGGAAGAGCTGGTCAGGGTTTCGTCGGTCGCCGCGAGGGCCTTCTCCTTCATCTGGACCAGCAGGTCGGAAACCGACTCGCCGGCGGCCATGGCCACGTCGACCGAGGAGATGCCTCGGGCGAGAGACTGAGACACCGCGTTCAACGCCCCGATTTCGGCGCGCTGGCCCTGGGCGATGGCCCAGATCGAGCCATTGTCCTTGGCGGACGCCACCTTCATCCCGGTGTTGATGCGATTCTGAGCTGTGGCCAGGTCCTGGTTGGTCTTGTTCAGGTTCTGGAGCGCAATCAGAGCGCCCACGTTGACGTTCACCGAGTTCATGTCGGCGTTCCTTCCATTCTGGTCGGGGGGATAAGCGGTCTTCTGGCCGCCGAGCCGGTTCTCGGCTCGCGGGCGCACACGCAAGGACCGGGCCGGACTCAAGCCGTTGATATTGGGGAAGTTCGCCCCCGCAGGCGGCTCGAAGAGTCATTCCTGCCGGGCGGACGGGAAGGTTTTGCCCGGCGGGGCGAAATCAGGCCGCGCCGGCGTTCAGCAGATGGATCAGTTCGGCCATGCGGTGCGCGCCCGTCTTGTCCTTGAGACGACGCAGGTGCGTGTAAACGGTGTTGATGCTGACCTTGCGCGCGCGCGCATAGTCGCTGGGCGAGACCCCGCGCACCAGCGCCGAGGCCAGATGCGTCTCCGCCGCCGTCAGGCCCAGCATATCGCGCAGGGCGGCGGACAGACCCCCTCCGGGATCGGCCGCCAGGGGTGAGTGAACGAACAGAACCGCCGCCGCGCCGTCCGAAGGTTGTTCGCTGTTGAGCAAGGGTCGGGCGAACATCGTATAGGGCGGGCCGCCGGAAGGACGGGGGACCGTGAACGCCGGGCAGGCCTGAGTCCCCTCCCCCCTGGCCAGGGCCATGGCGGCGGTCAGGGCCTCGCCCAGGCGACGGCGAGCCATGGGGCAGGCCACGCCCACTCCCGCCGAGGTCAGAGACAGGCCATCGTTCTCGCGCGCCATGGCCTGAAACGCCGCATTGGCGTGGATGACGCCGCCCTGTGCGTCCAGCAGCACGGCGCCGCTTGGAATCAGATCCAGCGTCTGGGACAGGGCATGGGCCTCATGCCGGGCGCCGTTCAGCCGGGCGGCGACCTGCAGGGCGGTCTTCACATGCGGCGCCAGATGCGCCAGCGCCGCCGCGTCCTCGGCCCGCGCGTGGCCGCAGCCGGCATAGCGCGACGCGGTGAGCACGACCTCATCGCCCCGGCCGTCGTCCAGGAACACGGCGCTGAGGCAGCGGGGGTCGGTGAAGGTGATGTAGGACGCATAGAAGGGTTCACGATCCAGCCCAGAGGGGTCGAGCACCAGGTCGCCGTGAAAGCGCCTTTCCGCTGAAACCGTCCGAGCGCCGGGCGCATAGGGATTCTCGGGCGAGTGAAAGGCCAGATACTGGTCCAGCATCTCGGGCTCCACGCCCACGCCGCGCCACAGGCGGTGGCGCCGGCGGCCATAGTCATAGATTTCGACAGACGCGCCGGCGGCGCCGACGAAACGGCGGACATCCTCCATCGCGTCGGGCCACCGATCCGGGTCGAGACCGGCGCTGTGGATCGACTCGATGGTGCTCAGCAGCGCCTGGGTTGTCCTCATCGGCGTTTGTGTCGGACCCCGGCTCACCCAGCCGGTTCGCCAAACTAACACTTTCACCGAACGACGTCATCAGAACCGATGACGCGCGGCGGAACGGAATGTGGCGGCTTTGGGCTCATAATCTGAATCGGAGCCCGCCATGCGTCCTTTCCTGCTTCTCGGAACCGCCTTGGCCGCCGTCGCCCTGGCGGTGAACCCCGCGCACGCATCGGGATGGTCGGACGTCCTCAGCGACGATCCCCAGGCCCGCAACGCAATGGACACCGTCGAGCGAGCCTATGAATCCTGGCGATCGTCAGGAAACGCGACCCGCGGCGCCAGCGGCTCCCTGATGGACCTTCTCTACAACTCGGACACCCTGGTCTGCGGCGCCTGGATCATCCAGTTCCGGAGTTGGTATTTCGGCTTTGTCCTGGAAAGTGTGCGCAATCCGAGCCCAGAAGCCCTCGCACTCGAGCAGAGCGCGGGCGACCTGCTGAACGCCGTGATCGCCGCTTGCGCGCCCATCCTGGACCCGGAAACGGCCCGCCTCGTTCGTGAAGAGGGTTTCACCGATCCACATCGGCCGCCGCCCGCCGGAAATCCCGATACGCCGCCGCCGCCCTTCGAGGTGCGTGAGGTCGACGGCGTCTGGGTGGTGGCCACCGATGACGAAATCTGTGTGCGCCGGTGCCAGCCGCTGCGCCAGGCCTTTCTGGACGCCCGCGGCGAGGTTCTGCGCATCGAGCGCGCCATCGCCGACGCCCAGCGGCGCGCCGGCGTGATGGAGACCGACCAGATTCCCTTCCGCGAAGCCCAACTCGCCGCGGCCGAGGCCGAGGTCGCGGGCATCCGCCAGACCCTGAACCAGATCGCAGCGCGAAGGAACGGACGCTATTCCCAGGCCTACGCCGAAGCCCAAAGCCGGCTGAACCAGGCCGAGCCCGAGGTCGGCAACCGGCGGCGCGAACTGGAAGCCGCGCGCAGTGAACTTGACGGCATCCGACGCGAAATCGCCGATCTGGAGGCGCGCCTGCCCGCCGCCCTGGGCGCCATGGAGGCGGCGCTGGAGGCCTACCGCCAGTGCCTGCGCGCCTGTATCCGCATGGCCGAAGCGGGTCCGGACAACCGTGGCCGCTGGGCGCGAGAGACACTGATCGTCCTCGACGAATGGGAGCGAACCATCCGGAACATCCGGGAAACGCGGGCGATTCCGCGCGACGAGCGGCACTCGTCTAGCGGACCGGCGCCCGTGACCATCCCCAACGTCCTCATGGAGCGCGAACCCCGGGTCGTGCTGGTGTCGAGCCTCGGCATCGGCGCGCTGGACGTCGGCCTGCATCCGGGGATCGGGTTTCAGCGCCCGTCAGGCGGACCCGAGACCTTCGCCGGGATCAGCGACGAGGCGTTTCAGATGCAAACCCTGAGCATGATCCTGTTCCCCATGGCCTGGCGGCAGTGGCTGTTGTCCGGAAGCCTGACCTATGGCCGGGGCGATGCGGAAGCGGAGGGGCGTGTGCCCGACGGCTCGGGCGTGGACGCCGGCTTCGTCTATGGCGGCCTGTCGCCCAGCGGCTCGTCCGGGGTGAACCTCGGAAACCGGGGCCTGGATTGGGCGACCGAGGCCGAGGCCGACCTCTGGCATCTCAAGTTCAAGATGACGCGCATGGCGTCCGGCCCCGTGGCCATGTTCATCTACGCCAACTATGTGCGGGCGGCGCGCGAATATCTGGGCCAGGCCCATGGCGAGGTGCATTTCGCCGACAGCTCCGGGCCGGGCCAGACCTATCTGCTGAGCCAGGAGCGCCGCCAGCAGGTCACCGACGACCTGTTCGGGTTCGGAATCGGCGCCGGGTTCCACATCCCCCTGGGAGACACCCGCTGGCGCAGCGGCGGCTGGATGTCGCTGGGTCCGGCCTGGCGGCGCTCCAGCCTGGATTCGGTCGAACGCAATCGCTGCGACACCCTGTGCGGCCCGGCCAACGAAGACTTCACCCTCGCCTTCGACGAGGAGGATGACGGCTTCACCTGGACGGCGGCGGCCGGGCTTTATCTGGAATACGCCCTCAGCGACGGCGTCTCGCTGGGCGTGGGCGCGGACGCGGGCTGGGTGGACAGGGTCGGGACGGTGGTCAATCCTCACTCCGGCGACCAGGTCTTCTACGACGGCGAAACCACCCGCCTGGGCAGTGACAGCGCCCTGAACTACAATTTCAGAGTGGGAGTCCGGTTCAGCTTCTGAACCAGGGTCAGGCCGCCTGGGCGCCGGCGGGACCGGCGAGGCCCTGCATGACCATCTTGTTGATCTCGATCAGGGGTTCGAAATCTTCTTCACGGCGCATGACGGCCGAGGAGTGGCGGTTCACGAACAGGCTGATGGAGATGATCTGGGCCTTGAGCGCCGCGCCCAGGGCGTTGTCCGGATTGGCGCAGTCGGTGGCCAGGGTGGACCACAGCCGGCGGTTCCAGTCCAGGGCGTCGATGCGGGCCTGCACGTCGGCCGCATCCGCGCGCGAAGCCTCCATCAGGGCGCGCGTCACCTGGCCGAACAGCCGGTATTCCGCCTCGCGCGGGTTCTCAGCCCGTGCGGTCGCCGTCTTGTACGCCTGAAGCGACATCGCCGATCCTCGACTCTTCGTAATCCACCAGTTTTCGGGCGGCCATCAGGGCCTTGTAGTATTCGCGCGCCATCACGTGCCGCGAGGCCGCCACGCAGTCGGCCAGCACCTCGGGATTGCGCGTGGCGCCCATGAACTCGGACAGGCGCAGGGCGAACTCGTCGTAAGTCTTCGCGGCCGAGGATTCGTCCAGATACATCATCATGACCGGGAAATAGACGCGCCGGGCGGGCGTGTTCACCTCGTCCGGCTGCATGATGTCCATCTCGCGCAGCACCGAAGCCTTGTTCTGGAGGATCAGCACGCCGCGCCGGTCGCCGTTCTGGACGACGGCCCCGTTCAGCACGAACTTCTCGCCCGGCTTGAGCGACAGCTTCAACGGCATCGAATCCTCCCCGCCTCCATTCAGACCTAATGGAGCGTCGCTGACGCGGGTTAAAGAAACGTGGTTAACCATCCCTTGTCGATCCCGCGTCAGCATGGGGCGAATCCGGAATCGGGGAGCCGCGCCCTTGCCCATCGCCATCGACGTTCCCGCCGACCTGCCCGGCATGGCCCGCGCCGCCCAGGGCGCCGCCGGCGACGCCGCCTCGCCCGAGGCCGTGGGACGGCTGTCGCGCGCCCTGGCCAGGGACGGCGGCAAGGCGCGAAAACAGGCCCGGGCGGTCCTGACGCAACTGAAGGCGGCCGTGGCGGACCTGCGCGTCCATGACTATGACGGCGCCAGCCGCAAGGCGCTGAAGGCCCTGGCGGCGGACGAACGCAACGGGACGGCGTGGCACGTCCTGGCCATCGCGCGCGAGAAGTCCGACGACCTGGTCCAGGCCCTGACCGCCTATGAGGCGGCGCTGAAGCTGCTGCCCGACGACAAGGCGGTGGCCCAGGATCTGGCGCGCCTGGCCCAGAAGCTGGGCTATCTGGACATCGCCGAGAAGCTGCTGCTGCACTATCTGTCGGTCGATCCGCGCCATGTCGAGGCGACCAACAACCTGGCCTGCGTCCTGCGGGACCAGAACCGCTATGACGAAGCGATCGAGGTTCTGCGCGCCCGCATCCAGGACGCGCCGGACAGCCCCATGCTGTGGAACACCCTGGGCACCGTGATGAGCGACCAGGGCGACATGGCGACCGCCGTCACCTTCTTTGACGAGGCCCTGAGGCTGGACCCGGACTTCCCCAAGGCCCGCTACAACCGGGGCAACGCGCGACAGTCGCTGGGCGACGTGCAGGGCGCGCTGGAGGATCTGGAGGCCGCTCTGCCCCACGCAACGCCGGGATACGAGGCGGCCATGATGCGCATGGCGCGCGCCCTGACCCTGATGTCGGCCGGACGGCTGATAGAAGGGTTCGAAGCTTATGAAGTCCGCCTGGACCCGGCCATGCCGGACGCCACGGTCATGCTCGCAGCCGGACCGCGCTGGGCGCCCGGGCAGCCTCTGGAAGGGCGGCGCATCCTGGTGATGGGCGAGCAGGGCCTGGCCGACGAGTTGCTGTTCGCCAACGCCATCCCCGATCTGATCCGCGCCGTCGGGCCGGAGGGGCGGGTCCATGTGGCGGTCGAGACCCGCCTGACCGGCCTGTTCCAGCGTTCATTCCCCGAAGCGACCATCGGAGCGCACCAGAGCGTGCGCCACGCCGGGCGGTTGACCCGGTTGGCGCCCTTCATGAACGACCATCCCCCGCTGGACGGCTGGATTCCCATGGGCGGACTGATGGCGGCGTTCCGGCCCTCGCTGGACGCCTTCCCCGATCATCAGGGCTACATCCGGCCCGATCCGGACCGGGTGGCGCGCTGGCGCGAGGAGCTGGCGGGGCTGGGCGACGGCTTCAAGGTGGGCCTGCACTGGAAGAGCCTGGTGCTGAAGGGGGTGCGGTCTCGTTACTTTTCACCCTTCGACCAGTGGCGGCCGGTGCTGACCACGCCCGGCTGCATCATGGTCAATCTGCAGTGCGGCGACACGACCGCCGAGCTGGCCCAGGCGGAAGCCGAAGGCCTGAAGATCTGGACGCCGCCCATCGACCTGAAAGATGACCTGGAGGACCTGGCGGCCCTGTCGGTCGCGCTGGACCTGGTGATCGGGCCGGGCATCGCCGGGACCAACATGGCCGCAGCCGTGGGCGCGAACACATGGATGATCCAGTCGCCGGACGACTGGCACCTGCTGGGAACCGACGGCTATCCCGTCTATCCGCGCATGCGAAGCTGGGCGGCCGGGACGTTCGGGCGCTGGGACAGGGTGATGGCGGACATGGCCGCCGAGCTGACGCGAATATCGACGGACCGACGGAACGCCGCCTGACGGCCGCACGTTGAGGGTTTCAGCAAGGGAGCTGAAGCCATGGCCGACCGCCTGGAGCAACCCGACGAACAGGACCAGTCCGAGGTCTTCGACGAAACCCATCTGGACGACGAGGGCGACGGCGAGCTGAGCCTGGACGAAATGGATGACGTGCTGGACGTCACCCAGATCGACGGCGACGCCGATGACGAGGACCTGGAGGTCGAGGACGTCCAGACGCTGAACGGCGTCGAGGATGGCGCTTCGCTGAATGAAGAGCTCGCGGACGGCGAGGACGCCGACGACCGGGCCGCGCCCGACGAGATCGAACTGGTCTATTCCGGCCTGATGCGCAACGTGCGGGGCGCGCAGGGCTCGACCGCCCACTGGGAGGCGCGCCGGCTGGATGACGACGACATCGACGCCCTGGGCTACGCCCCCGACGCCGACACATCTCAGGAGGATCTCCGATGACCGACAGGAACCGCCGCGACGACGACGTCGAGACCCCTCATGTCCGCAAGGTTCCGCCCAGGGACGGCAAGGTGGACCAGCTGTCCGATCGCGGCCGTCAGGCCGAGGACCGGCAGGAAGAGCTGATCGACGAAGCAGTGGAGGAATCCTTTCCCGCCAGCGACCCTCCTTCGCCCAAGCACATCACCTGACGCGGTCGCCCCCTCGAACCCTGTTCAGGTGCGTCCTGATCCGCTACCCACTGTGTCTCTCACGAACGGAGCGGATGCATGGATCGCTTTCAGGGCACGGAAAATTACATCGCCACCGATGACCTGAAGGTGGCGGTCAACGCCGCCGTCACCCTTGAACGTCCTTTGCTCATCAAGGGCGAGCCGGGCACGGGCAAGACGGTCCTGGCCTATGAACTGGCGCGTGCCCTGAACGCACCGCTGATAACCTGGCACATCAAGTCCACCACCAAGGCGCACCAGGGCCTGTACGAATACGACGCCGTCAGCCGCCTGCGCGACAGCCAGCTGGGCGAGGAGCGTGTGCATGACGTGCGCAACTATCTGAAGCGCGGCAAGCTGTGGGAGGCGTTCACCGCCCCGGCCCGCCCCGTGCTGCTGATCGACGAGATCGACAAGGCCGACATCGAGTTCCCCAACGACCTGTTGCAGGAGCTGGACCGCATGGAATTCTATGTCCACGAAACGGACGAGACGATCCGCGCCGAAACGCGGCCGGTGGTGGTCATCACATCGAACAACGAGAAGGAGCTTCCGGACGCCTTCCTGCGGCGGTGCTTCTTCCACTACATCCGCTTTCCGGACGAGGAGACCATGAAGGCTATCGTCGAGGTGCACTTCCCGGGCCTGAAACCAAGGCTCGTGTCGGAGGCGCTCAAGACCTTCTACCAAATCCGCGAGACGCCGGGCCTGAAGAAGAAGCCCTCGACGTCCGAACTGCTGGACTGGCTGAAGCTGCTGATGGTCGATGACGTGGCGCTGGAAACCCTGGCCGAACGCGACCCCAAGCGCCTGATCCCCCCGCTTCACGGCGCCCTGCTCAAGAACGAGCAGGACGTGCACCTGTTCGAGCGGCTGGCCTTCATCACCCGGCGCGAAGCAGGCCGTCCGGGCGCCTGACAAATTGCTGAAATCCCGGCTGGATTGGGTTCCGTCAGGACCGATTACCGCGATTTCACTGGCGTCTGAAAAACCCCCGCGCACAATGGGGCTGAAACTGGAGCCGACATGATGCGCGCCATCGTCATTCCGATCTGCCTGGCGGCCCTGGCCGCAGCTTGCGATTCCGAACCGCCCATCCGCATCACGCGGGACTCCGGCGCGGAAACCCGCTCGGGCGGTCCCCTGCGCGTGGTCGACACCCTGCAATGCCCCCAGGCGCACTCGGTCCTGACCCGGCGCGGGGCGCCTGCGGCCGACGGCCTGTCCTGCGAGTACACCGGCCCGCGCGGCTCGCAGGTGACCCTGCGCCTGGTCCGCATGGAAAGCGGCGCCGCGAGCGCCCTGGACGCCTTGGAGCAGGAGGTTCACGACCTTTTGCCCACGGCCATCGACCGGGTCGGCGGCGCGGTTTCGGTGACCGTCGATGACACGGGAACGGGGTCCGAGGCCGGGATGTCCGGCGGCGAAAGGGCGGACGTGCGCCTGCCCGGCGTATCGATCCAGACCCAGGGCGAGCACGCCACGGTCCGCATCCCCGGCATCAGCATCGACACCGACGGCGGCCGCTCCAACGTGCGGATCGGCGGCCTCAGCATCCGCAGCGACGACACGGGTGACCATGTCGACATCACGACTGACGACGAGGCGGTCCAGATTCGCGCCCGCGAGAACGCCGCCGAAATCCGCACCCGGGACACCTCGGAGGGCGTGCGCGCCACCTATATCCTGGTGGACGAGCGCGGCTCGGACCTGGGCTGGCGGCTGGTCGGCTATGAGGCGCGCGGCGCCGAGGGCGGGCCGCTGGTCGTGGCCCTGGTGCGCAGCAAGGATCGCCGCGAAGACGAGGTGTTCGACGCCGCCAAGGCGCTGGTGACCCTGAACGCGGGGGAATAACGGCGCCTCGGTCTTGATCGCGGCGCGCGAATGGGTCACCTCCGGGCCTTCATCGAACGGAACGACCCTTGGCCCAGGCCCAAACGACCAGGACGAAGAAAGCGCCCCGAGCGTGGCAGCGGATGCTGTCGGGCCGACGGCTGGACCTGCTGGATCCTTCCCCTTTCGACATCGAGATCGAGGACATCGCCCACGGCCTGGCCCGGGTGGCGCGCTGGAACGGTCAGACCGTCGGCGAGCACGCTTTCTCCGTCGCCCAGCACAGCGTGGTGGTGGAGGAGATCGTCGCCCACATGCGCCCCGGCATCGAGCCGAAGTGGCGGCTGGCGGCCCTGCTGCACGATGCGTCCGAATATGTGATCGGCGACATGATCTCGCCGTTCAAGTCGGCGCTGGGCATCAGCTACAAGGCCTTCGAGGCGCGGCTGGAGAGCGCCATTCACCTGCGGTTCGGCCTGCCGCCGAAATCCCCCGCCGCGATCAAGACCCTCATCAAGAAGGCGGACCGGGCCTGCGCCTTCTTCGAGGCCACGCAGCTGGCCGGGTTCGAGCGCGCCGAATCCCTGCGCCTGTTCGGCGCGCCGCCGCCGGACTATGACCTGGTGATCGAGCCCCTGCCCGCCGCCCAGGCCCAGGCGCGTTATCTGGACCGCTACCGCGTGCTGGCGGCCGCCACCGGCGTGCTGCCCGCCCCGGACGCCTGGCACACGGAGTGACCATGGACCCGGGCGCTCAGAACCAGGGCGTGCTGATCGGTCTGTCGGTCGTCGTCTTCGCCCTGCGCGAGGGCGAGGCGGTGGTGCTGACCACCGGCGGCGGAGCGGACAGGGCGGGCCTGCCCTTCGGTCCGTTCGAACCGGCGCGGCACCGGACCTTCGAGCTGGCCCTGCGCGACTTCGTGGCCGAACAGACCGCCTTTCCGCTGGGCTATGTGGAGCAGCTCTACACCTTCGGCGACGCCGGCCGGGAATCGCCCCGGGCCGAGATGGGCGCAGGGGCCCGGCGGGTGGTCTCGGTGGGCTATCTGGCCCTGACCCACGACGCCGGAGCGGTGGCGAGCCTGGGGTCGGCCTGGGCGCCGGTACTGGACTTCTTCCCCTGGGAGGATTGGCGCGGCGGCCGCCCGGAGATGATCGACGCCCGGCTGATCCCGGCGCTGGAGTCCTGGATCGCCGAGCGGAACACCCCCGCGCGGCGCGCGCGTGTGGAGCACCTGTTCGCCGCCGCCCCAGGCGTCCGCTGGAACGAACAGCAGGTTCTGGAGCGCTATGAGCTGCTCTACGAAGCCGGACTGGCGCCCGAGGCGGCCCGCGATCACGATCAGGCGCCCGCCGCCGCCATCCCCGGCCGGGCCATGGTGTCGGACCACCGCCGCATCCTGGCCACCGCCCTGGGCCGCCTGCGCAGCAAGATGAAATACCGCCCGGTGCTGTTCGACCTCACGCCCGAGACCTTCACCCTGTCCCAGCTCCAGGCCGCCGCCGAGGCGGTGTCGGGCCTGGCCCTGCACAAGCAGAATTTCCGCCGCGGCGTGGAGCGGACGGGCCTGGTGGAGCCCACCGGGCGCCAGACCACCGGCACCGGCGGACGCCCGGCGGAGCTGCACCGCTATCGCGGCGCGGACGCCTCGGCCGCAGGGGTCACCGGCCTGGCCCTGCCCGCCCAGCGATAATCGCATCTGGGCGCTTGCGGGAAACGCCCGGGCCGATTAGGTATCCCGCCTCGCTCGACCACCCCTAGGGGAAACAGCGACCGCGGAGAGGTGGCAGAGTGGTCGAATGTACCGCACTCGAAATGCGGCGTACGTGGAAGCGTACCGTGGGTTCGAATCCCACCCTCTCCGCCACTCATTCCCCCGCTAATCTACGGTTCGCTTAGACGGCGGAAATCCCGCCGTCATTTCCGGGTCTTGCACGTCCTCAGAGACAATGCGGGCGTCTCTCCTACCCTGAACATGGCCAGATCTGCCCCGCTATGGGCGCCGAGTCTCCGTTTCGAGATGCTCGGTTGGGTTTCGCGCGCTTGGGGCGCTTCACTGTTTACAGGGAAATACAGGGAAATCGCCTCGAACGGCGTTCAGCCTGCCGGCGCTGCGGGCGCCGAATTCCGGGCCCATGCGGGCTTTCATAGCGGCGTGCACCCAACATTCCCGCTTCAGGAACAGGGAATTTCTTTCACCTGAACAGGCAAAGATCCTCGTCGAACAGGGAATGAATTTCAGGGATCAGCGAACGCCAGGGATCAGGCGGCGTAGCGGCGGCGCTGCTCGCTCCAGTCCAGCGGCACGTCGGCTGACATGATGGCTTGCAAGGTCAGGCCGCCCGGCTGACGACCATCAAGGATCGCGGCCTTCAGGTCGGGCGCGAGGAACGCAGCACGGAGCACCCGTGATGCGTAGGATGACGTCACCCCTTCCTTGGCGGCGATGGCCTCAAGGGTCGGCTCCTCGCCGGACATCAGCCGGCGCTTCCAGGACTCGGCGCGGATCAGCGCCGAGGTCAGAACCGGATCGATCGTGCGACGCTGCCAGGCCTCGCCGCCGCCCGGCCCAATGGCGACCACGACGCCCCGCGAGCCCTGACGAATCGTCTCTCTCAGGATCGGGCGTCCTTCAGTGCGCTCGAGATGATCGAGGCGGATGTGCGCTTGGACTGTTTCCAGCGATTGGAGCTGCGCCTCCGCCAGATGGACCACGATCTCCTCGCGCAAGACCTCAACGCGCTCGATCCAGGTCCGCAGGTTGGTCCAGTCGACGCCTTCAGCCGGAGGCCTGGACCCCATCAAGCCTGTAACCGCCCGAGCGACCGCTTCTTCGGTCATCGGTGCGGTGATGCGTGGCCGGACGCCTGCCTGGTTGCGCACGCCTTTCTGGAGGACGGTCGAGACATAGTAGCGATAGGTCGCGCCGCCCTTTCGTGACACGCCGACCGGCGACATCAGATTGCCGGCGCTGTCGTAGATCAACCCCGCCAGAGGCGCGCCGCGATGGACGCGCGGCTGCGGGTTCTTCGCCCGCGGTCGCTCGGCGGTTTCATCCAGTTTCAGCTGCACCGCCTCGAACAGATCTTCGTCCAGGATGGCGGGATGTTGGCCCGGATAGTCCCGCCCCTTGTGACGAATCCTGCCGATGTAGATCGGGTTTCTGAGGATGTGGTAGAGGGCGCCGCGCTGGATGGGCACGCCGCCGCGCACCTCCCCGGACTTGCTGGTCCACCGCTTGGAGACCACGCCGAGCTCCGCCAGGCGGCGCGCCAGAGCATGGACGGATTCAAGCTCCAGGTAGCGGTTGAAGATGGTCCGCACGACCTCGGCTTCGGCCGGGTTCACTACCAGCGTCCGGCCCTTGGGATCGTAGCCCAGCACCGGACAGCCCCCCATCCACATGCCGAGCTTCTTGGACGCGGCGATCTTGTCACGAATGCGCTCCCCGGTGACCTCGCGCTCGAACTGGGCGAATGACAGAAGGACGTTCAAGGTGAGCCGGCCCATGGAAGTCGTGGTGTTGAAAGCCTGGGTGACGCTGACGAAGCTGGCGCCAGTCCTGTCGAGCACCTCCACGATCTTGGAGAAGTCGGCCAGGGCGCGGGTCAGACGGTCCACCTTGTACACAACCACCACATCCACCTTGCCGGCTTCGATGTCGGCGAGCAGCCGTTTCAGGGCCGGACGATCCATATTGCCGCCGCTGAATCCGCCGTCGTCGTAGACTTCGGGCAACAGCGTCCATCCCTCGCCCGCTTGCGACAGCACGTACGCGGCGCAAGCGTCGCGCTGGGCGTGCAGAGAATTGTAGTCCTGCTCCAGTCCCTCCTCGCTGCTCTTGCGAGTGTAGATGGCGCAGCGGATCGTCCGGCCCTGAGCGTTCATGCGGCCAGGTCTTCGCGCAGGCCGAAGAAGCGAGGCCCGTTCCAGCGGACTCCCGTGATCTTGCGGGCGACTTGGGACAGGCTGCCATAGCGCTCGCCCTTCCAGATGAAGCCGCCTTCAATCACCTCCACCTGGTGGCGCTCACCCTGCCATTCCCTCACCAGATGCGATCCGGGCTTGTAGGCGACGGTCCGCACCCTGGGTTTGCGGCCGAGGCGATGTTGCCGTGCCGCCGCGGCGAGACGGCGCTCGAGCGCGAGATCTGCTCCCGCCTCCTTCATCTGCAGCGCTTCAGCCAGGCACCGGCGAAGCATGTCGCGGGATCTGATCGGCGGGAGATCGCCGATGTAAGCGCGCCAAGCCTGACGAACGGCGGCGAGGTCCATCGCGGCGATCTTCTGCAGCATGTCCTGGACGTCCTGGCTCACTGCCCGCTCTCCGCTTTCGCGATGCGCCAACGGCGCCCCTGCGGTGTCTTTTCGCTTTCGACCTGGAGTCCTTTCCTGCGGAGGGCGCCGGCCAGCGCCCCTCTGACCGAATGAGCCTGCCAGCCGGTGGCGGCGGTCATCGCGTCCATGGACGCGCCTTCCCTGGCTTTGAGCAGGCTGATCAGCCGGTCGAGCTTGGAGGTGGGTTGTGGGGTTGATTGGGTCATCATCGCCTCGGGTCTGAAAGGGCCTGAGCGCCCTACTGACCCGAGCCCGGGGTTCGCCGGGCGCGGCGTCACTACCGCTCGTTCCGCAGCGCTAGTCCAGTCGATGCCAACAATATTCGATGGGGCCTTGCAGACCGCGCCCGCTGCTCCCAGCTAGGCCATGTCGATCAAGCATCGACACCGTTGGCAGCACGGGATCCTCGGATCCGAAGGGCACTCAGCGGCTCACATCTTCAACTCAAGGCCAAGGCCGTGACGCGTTTGCGCGCGCGGAATCTTGCCTGATCAGAAGGAGAGCCCCATGGCCTCTGACGCTGCAAACGCGCGCAAAATCGCGCAACCTCTTCCCGCTTCCATCGAACTGGCGATTGAGTATCTGCCGCTGGACGACTTCAAGACGTTCGGGCGCAAGTTGAAAATCCACAAGAAGCAGGACATCGCCGCCCTCGCCAGCGCGATCAAGACGTTCGGCTTCCTGGTCCCGGTGCTGGTCGATGCCGAGGCCAAGGTCATCTCCGGTTCCGGCCGTCTCGAGGCGGCCCGGCAGCTGGGCATGACGCAGGTTCCCGTTATCCGCATCACCCACCTGGACGCCGACGCGCTGCGTGTCTTTCGCATCGCCGAGAACCAGCTGGGACAGCTGGCCGGCTGGGACAATGAGGCCCTGGGCCTTGAGCTGCAGGACCTGTCTAACATCGACCTGGGCTTCAGTCTCGAAGTCACCGGCTTCACTGCGGCCAAGATCGACACGCTCATTCTGCAAGGTGACGGCGGCGGCGAGAACGCCGATGCGGCGCCGCCCCCGCCCGCCGAGCCGGTAAGCCAGCTGGGCGACCTATGGCTGCTGGGAGAGCATCGCCTTCTGTGCGGCGACGCCACCAGGCCCGAAAGTGTGGCGACCTTGCTCCAAGGCGAGGCGGTGCGGGTGGTCGTGACAGATCCCCCCTACAACGTCGCCGTCGCCGGCCACATCACCGGAAGCGGCAAGCACGACGAGTTTGTCATGGCTTCCGGCGAGATGGCGGATGACGAGTTCACAGAATTTTTGACCAAGGTGCTGGAGCGATCCCGCGATGCCCTTGTCGAGGGCGGCCTTTGCTATTTCTGCATGGACTGGCGCCACACCTCCAACACCCTGGCCGCTGCCGCCCATGCCGGCATGGAACTGCTCAATCTGATCGTCTGGGACAAGACCACCGGCGGCATGGGCAGCTTCTACCGGTCCCGCCACGAACTCATCTTCCTGTTCAGAAAGCCCGGCGCGTCTCACATGAACCGCGTCGAGCTGGGCAAGCATGGCCGCAACCGCGCCAACGTCTGGACGTATGAGGGCGTGAATGGCTTTGGAGCCGCGAAGGCCAAGGCCAGGGAGATGCATCCCACGGTCAAGCCGATGGCCCTGATCCGCGACGCGATCCTCGACAGTTCTGGACGCGGCGATGTGGTGATGGACCTGTTCAGCGGCAGCGGCACCACCCTCATCGCCGCCGAGCAGAGCTGCCGGCGCGGCCGGGCAACTGAACTGGATCCGCGCTATGTGGATGTGGGCGTGCTGCGCTGGCAGGACTATACCGGCCTGGAGGCCCGCCTGGCGGCCACAGGCCAGACCTTCCGTGAAGTGCGCGCTCAGCGCCGACGCGAGCGCGAAGCGGCCGCAGCGGTTCGTCTGACCCCAACGTCCTCCCCTGCACCCCTCCCGCCGGCGCGCGAGCGCACCCGGCGGCTGGCGGCGTGATGGGAGGGCTGAACCATGTCGAAGACGTCAAGGTCGTACGAGGTCGGCTATGGACGGCCGCCCGTCGCCAGCCAATTCAAAGCCGGCCAGTCCGGAAACGCGAAGGGCCGGCCCAAGGGGTCGAAGAACCTGAGCACGCTCCTGCGTGAGGAGATGGACGCCAAGATCCTGGTCACCGAGAACGGGGTCCAGAAGCGCATGCCCAAAGGTCGGGTCGCCGTCCGCCAGCAGGTGGACAAGGGTGCTGTCAGCCCAAACTGATTGCGGGGTGAGCGGGGCGGCCGTAGCGTCGCCGGATGGCTAGATCGACCAATCCGTTCCGCTGGTTTGACTCTTCGCCCGAGGTGATCCGCCTCGTGGTGCTGAT
>JAEZCL010000263.1 GCA_023433585.1 Pseudomonadota bacterium | reverse complement strand
GCGGCGCGCCAGTCCGACTCGTATCCGCGGTCGCCCCATCGCGACCCCTGCTCATCCTCGGGATAGCTCCGTCGTCCGTCCACGACCGGCACGGTATGCGACCGGCTCCAGCCGCGCCATTCGGGTCTGGTGGGACATCGTCCCAGCTCGGACGGACTATCTCGCGTCATCGGGTCGTCGCATCTCGTGAGCTGGACACCTAACGGTTGCCGGGTGGGTTCGACGCCTGCTGGCACGCGCCACCGTCGAACCCACCCCGAGGAGGTGCACCACCGAGCGGCAGGCCGCCGATCGCATGGACTCCGCCAAGGCATTACCAAAACCCGCCCGGCTCCTCTGGACCGCCATTGACGTTACGCCGCGCGCAGCCAGGCATCCCGTTCTGGATTTAAACCCTCTCCCGCGAGATGGTTGCCACAGCCGTCTGCAGCACCTCGGAACGCCTATCCCGAACGCCTCAATAGCTACACTACGGACTCCCGCCAATCCGCCGAATGATGCTTGCCATTCCCTCCGCAGCAAATCTCAACGCATGGTCAAGAGCGGCAAGACACTCCGCTCGATTTTGCACATAAGAGTCGGAGGACACCTTTTGCCACACATCCCGGTAGGCATCCTCTAGATGAAGGACCTCTTCGACAATTTCTGCTCGCTGGTCGAATGGAAGACCAGCCCTACCCTGCAGGAGCATGCTTAGTTGAGCCCTGGTCGAAATAAGGTCCCCGACAAGGCGTATGTGCGCCAGACCAACCCTCTCGCTCAAGAGGATCTCCGCAAGAACGGCATCGTGATGCTCTTCTTGACCCAGCAACGCAGCCCCTAGCCTAGAGTTCTCTTGAGCGCAACCATTCCTCGCGCTCCTGCCGGTATATCCACGCCACCAGCTCGCAAAATCGACACGCAGTAGGTTACGCAACTATTGTGAATGCCATCGTACGGGCCGAGGTCCGCTCCAATTGACCGTTGCTGGGCCTGCATGGCCGCTCCCACATCAGGAACATCGAAGGTTCGCTCGATAACATTTGGACCCAGCGGCTCCGCTCGTGCACCCGTCGTCGGGAGACCATTTGGGCTTCCTGCCCCATCCCATCCTGGGATTACTTGCTCAGTCTCCAATGACCTGCCGCCACCCTCTACCCGAATCGTGGCGTGTTCCATATCGACGTCCCAACGCACGGTTGCCTTACCACCACAGTTGTGAACAAGAACCGGCGCATCACCGGCGAGCACATAGTACGTGTGGACGACGGAGACCGTCAGGTCGCGCATCACCTCACTGCCGCTGAAGTTGCGGACCTTGACGACGTCTACCGTCGACCCGTCCGCCGCGAGCAGCCCTTCGGCGGCCTTGAGCTCACCCGCGCCGACCCACTGCTTGCGGGTGACGCTCCAGAACGGGTGGTGCTGCGTGGTGTCGATTGTCGACACAGCGCCCTTGCCATCGCGGACGACCAGGTCGGTCAGGGCGTCGTCCTGGTTGATGTGCAGCTTTTCCACCGTCTGGGCACTGGTGGCCCCCCGCTCGGGGTCGTGGGCGAGGACCTGGTCGCCCTCACGTACCTCGGCGATCGGCTGCGTCGTCCCGTCGGCCATGAGGACCGGGGTGTCCGGCGAGAAGCTGTGTGTCGGGCAGCCGCCCTTGGAGCTGGGTGCGCCTCCGCCGTTGTTTCCGCCGGTCTTGCCCTTGGCTGGCGCGACGGGCTCCTTTTTCGGAGGTTCGGGCGTCTTCGGTGCCGGTGGCCGTGGAGTCTCCCGGATCTCCTTCTTCAGCAAGGCCATCTCTTTGGCCTCGGCCGCCGGGTTGATCGACGGGGGCTTGCCCCACCTGATGCGCGCCACGACTGCGCCGGCCTTGTCGGCTCCCCAGTCGATGACCTTCTTGCACCACCTGCCGAGCTTGCAGGCCCAGTCGAGTCCGGGCACGACCGAGACGCCGGACAGCGCGGCCTCCCGCCAGTTTCCTTCGGTGGCGTAAATGACCGCGTTGACGCCGTCACATCCCGCGCCCAGACCGATGAGGAAAAGGCCACACGCCTCAAGGGACTCGTGCGTCTTCTGTCGGCCGGTCTTCTTCGTCGGCCCCCCACTGCCGTCGTTGCGACTGGGACCATGGCCCTGGCCGGTCTTGCCCTCCGCGTAGTTCTGGCACGCATAGCCCCCGAGGCCGCTGCAAACAACAATGTTGTTGGCCGTCGGGTTGAGGTACTCGGGGATGATCAGACCGCTCGGGTCGCTGAACGTAACCGGGTTGTTCGACGCGTAGGCGTAGGCGGACAGCTGCTGTGGGTTGCCCGGGTCGTTGATCGGGTCGACCGAGATGAACCGGCCGATGGTCGGGTCGTATTCACGGGCTCCGAGATGGGTCAGGCCGGTGGGATCCTGATAACCACCGAGGAACCCCTGTTGGTTGGGCCAGGTAACCGCCGCACCCCGGGGCGACCCGTACGGCGTCTGACGGCGCTGGGTGATGGTCTGGTTCGTGTCGTTGGCGACGCTGACCTGTGAGGTCCCCTGGTGGTCACTGGCCAGCCAGGTGATGCCGGTGACGGTGCGCTGCGCGACCACCTCCCCGCCGAACGAGTAGTAGCGAGTGGCTGTCACCTGCCCGGTGGTGCCGTTCTTGCGGATCTCCTGATCCCCGAGGAACAGGGTGCTTCCGGTGGGATCGGTGGCGATGAGCCGGTTACCGCTCGCGTCGTAGATGTAGGAGCTGGTGCCGGTGCTGTCGGTCACCGAGGCCAGGTGCCCCTCGACGTCCCAGGTGAGGGTCTGCTGCCCGGACTTGCCGGGCCGGCTCTTCGTGTTGCCGGCCTCGTCGTAGGTGTACGAGCCGGTGGTCGTGCCGGTGTTGTCGGTCCTGCTCCACCCGTTGAGCCGGTGCGACTGCGGCGTGCCCGCCGTCGGGTAGGAGTAGGACGTCGTCACCGTCCCCGTCGGGGTCCCGCGCTCGATCTGGGTG
>JAEZCL010000260.1 GCA_023433585.1 Pseudomonadota bacterium | reverse complement strand
CGCGACGATTTCAAAGCCCGACGATCGGCCGCGTTGGCCGAGTGGAAAGCGCTCGCCGGCTGACGACTACGCCCCGGCCCTCACCGCGCCTGGTGGAGACAAGTTCGCGTTGGACTGACAGCACCCGGCGACGGGATCATCGGATACGGCGCGCCCCGGATCATTCGGGCGGGCGTGCGGTTCTCGTACTGAGGCGGGATCCGGCAGGGGAAACTTGTCGGCGTTTTCAGTGACTGATAAGACATACTACTTAGTAGGTTTTATCAGCGAGCAGAGCGTTCCATGTCGATTCAAGCCGTCATCGTATCGACGGCGCGCACCCCGATCGGGCGCGCGTACAAGGGGTCGCTGACCCGGCTGGACGGGCCGACGCTGGCGGCGCACGCCATCCGGGGTGCGCTGGCCCGGGCCGGGGTCGGGCCGGACGAGGTGTCGGACGTCATGCTGGGCGCGTCGCATCCGGAAGGATCGACGGGCAACAACATCGGCCGGGTCAGCGCGCTTCTGGCCGGGCTGCCGGTGCAGACGCCGGGCATGACGCTGGACCGGAAATGCTCGTCCGGGCTGCAGACCATCGTGCTGGCGGCCCAGCGCATCCTGTCGGGCGAGGACGGGATCTATGTCGCGGGCGGGCTGGATTCGGTGTCGCAGGTGATGCCCACCAAGAACCTGAACGGCTATCGCTCGCCCGCCACGGCGGCGGTGATCCCCGGCCTTTACGACACCATGATCCAGACGGCGGAGACGGTGGCGGCCCGCTATGGCGTCACGCGCGAACAGCAGGACGCCTATTCCCTGATCAGCCAGCAGCGGATCGCGGCGGCCCAGGCCGGCGGCCTGTTCAAGGACGAGATCGTGCCCATCGACGGGGCCTATGAGACCGCCGACGGCGAGGTTCGCGTCACCCTGGCCCAGGACGAAGGCAATCGTCCGGGCACGACGGCCGAGGGCCTGGCCGCCCTGAACCCGGTGATGGAGGGCGGCAGCATCACCGCGGGCAATTCCAGCCAGCTCTCGGACGGCGCCAGCGTGTGCGTGGTCATGTCGGACGCGGAGGCGAAGCGGCGCGGACTGCGGCCGCTGGGCGCCTTTCGGGGCTTCGCCGTGACCGGCTGCCATCCCGACGAAATGGGCATCGGCCCGGTCACCGCCGTGCCGAAGCTGCTGAACGCCCACGGGCTGACGGTGGACGACATCGACCTGTGGGAGCTGAACGAGGCGTTCGCGGTCCAGGTGGTCTATTGCCAGGAACAGCTGGGGATTCCGCTGGAGCGGATGAACGTCAACGGCGGGGCCATCGCTATCGGCCATCCATTCGGCATGAGCGGCTCGCGCATGACGGGCCACGCCCTGCTGGAAGGCCGCCGTCGCGACGCGCGGCGCGTGGTGGTGACCATGTGCGTCGGGGGCGGCATGGGCGCCGCCGCCCTGTTCGAGGTTCTCTAGAAAGAGGGAAGCGGCCCGCTTCAGGCGGGCCAGTCCTCTCCGGTTTCCGCCAGACGCACCAGCAGATCGCAGGGCTTCCAGCGGCGGCCGTGGACCTGGCCGAGCGACTCGGCCATGGCGACCACGCGGTCCAGCCCCATGGAGCGGCCCCAGAACATCGGCCCGCCGCGATGGGCAGGGAAGCCGTAGCCGTTGGCCCAGACCACATCGATGTCGCCGGCGCGCAGGGCCGTGCCGTCCTCCAGCACACGCGCGCCCTCGGCCACCAGCGGCATGAACAGGCGGTCGCGGATTTCGTCGTCGCTGAACGTGCGGCGGGTCACGCCCAGGTCGCTCGAAACCTGTTCGATAATGGCCGCGGCGTCTTCGTTCAGACGGGGCGATCCGCCGTCATAAAGATAGAAACCCTTGCCGTTCTTGCGGCCGTAAAGCCCGGCCTCGGCCATGCGCTCCAGAATCGGGGACAGGCGCTCTTCGGGCGGCAGGCTCAGGGCGCGGACCTTGCGGACCAGGACGCTGACGTCGATGCCCGCCAGGTCGCGCATGGCCACCGGCCCCATGGCCATGCCGAACTCGCGCGCCACCCGGTCGATCTGTTCGGGACCGGCGCCCTGCTCCATCAGGAATTCGGACTGGCCGGTGTAGAACTGCAGCATCCGGTTGCCGATGAAGCCGTCGCAGTTGCCGGCCACGACGCAGACCTTGCCCAGGCGCCGGGCCAGCGCCATGCCCGAGGCCAGGGTTTCGGCGCTGGTCGCCGCGCCGCGCACCACCTCGACCAGCTTCATGACGTGGGCGGGCGAGAAGAAATGCAGGCCCAGCACCTTGTCCGGCCGACCGGTGGCGCGGGCGATGCGGTCAATGTCCAGCGAACTGGTGTTGGTGGCCAGAAGCGCGTGGGGCGGGGTCGCCGCATCCAGCCGCGCGAAGATCGCCTCCTTCAGCTCCATGATCTCGGGCGCCGCCTCGATCACCAGGTCCACGTCGGCGAGCGCGCCGTAGTCGGTGGCGACGGTGATGCGTTCGCGGGCCGCTTCGGCGGCGTTCGCGCTGAGGGCGCCCCGGGCGACGGAGGCGGCATAGGCCTTGTCGATGCGGCCGAGACCCGCGTCGACCGCCGCCTGATCGACATCCACCATGACGACCGGAAGGCCGGCGTTGGCCAGCACCATGGCGATGCCGGAGCCCATGGCCCCGGCGCCGATCACGGCGGCGCGGTTCACCGGCGCGGGGTCCTCAGCGGTGGCGGGGTCCGGCAGGCGACGGGCCTGCCGCTCAGCCAGGAAGACATGGATCAGGGCGCGGCGCTGTTCGCTTTCGAACAGGTGCATGAAGCGGTCCCGCTCCAGCGCCAGACCCTCGTCGGGCTCCAGCACGCACGCGCCCTCGATGCAGTCGATGATGGCGGCCGGGGCGATGCGGCCGCGCGCCTTGACGGCCCATTCCGAACGGGCGCGGGCGAAGAGGTCGGGCGAGGTTCCGGCGACCCGGTCGGCGCGCCGCAGGGCGGGCTGCGGCAGGCGTCCCTCGTCGATGGCGGCGCGCAGAAGGTCGGCGGCGGCGGCGACGCGATCGTCCGCGACGGCGTCGACCAGACCCATATCCAGCGCTTCCTGCGCCTTGACCTGACGGCCGGTGAGGATCAGGTCCAGCGCCGCCTCGGGCCCGCACAGGCGCGTCAGGCGCTGGGTGCCGCCGCCGCCGGGCAGCAGGCCCAGCTTGACCTCGGGCAGGCCGACGCGGGCGCCCGGCTCGGCGACCCGGAAGGTGCAGGCCAGCGCCAGTTCGAGGCCGCCGCCCAGGGCCGTGCCGTGGATGGCCGCCGCGCTGGGCTTGCCGATCTGGAGCCGATCCTGAATGTCGCGCAGGGTCGGTTCGACCTTGTGCAGCCCCTTGGACAGTTCCTTGATATCGGCCCCGGCGATGAAGGTGCCGCCGCCCGCCTGGATCACCACGCCTCGCACGGCCGGGTCGGCTTCGGCGCGGTCCAGACCCCTGCCCAGCCCCTGCCGGACAGCCACGCTGAGGGCGTTGACGGGGGGGTAATCGACGGTCAGGACGGCGATGTCCCGGTCAACGGCGTAGGCGACGGCGGTCATGGGACTCTCTTCAGGCGTTACTTGATCAGGAAACCGGCGTCGATCGGCAGGGCCACGCCGGTGACGTATCGGGCCTCGGCGGAACTGAGCCACAGGATCGCGTTGACCACGTCCTCAGCCTCGACCCAGGGCACGGGCAGCGCATTGATCTTCGCGGCCGCCTCAACGACGTCTTCGGCGGTGGGGTGCTCAAGGTCAGGGCGGAACAGGCGGTAGTGGTCCTCATGCTCGATCAGCGGCGTGCGCACCGTGGTCGAGCAGACCGCGTTGACCCGGATCGAGCGCGGCCCCAGTTCGGCCGCCAGCGAGCGCATCAGGCCGATCACGCCATGTTTGGCGGCCGAATAGTGGGACACATAGGGCATCCCCTTCAGCCCCGCCGCGGAGGCGGTCAGCACGATCGAGCCTCCTCGCCCGCCGCGCACCAGATGCGGGATCGCCGCGCGGCAGGTGCGCCACACGCCCGACAGATTGACGGCGATCATGGTGTCCCACTGGCTTTCCGTCAGCCGGTCGGCGCGCCCCATGCCTGCGATGCCCGCGCTGGCCGACACCACGTCCAGCCGACCGAAGGCGGCCACGCCCTCGTCGACGATGGCTTCCAGCCCCGGCAGGTCGCGCACGTCCCCCGGCCGGGCGATGATCCGCCGGCCATGACCCTCGACCGCCGCGATGGTCTCGGCGAAATCATCGTGGGTCGAGGGCGGGGAATCGGCGGCGATGGGGCCACAGACGTCGACGGCGATAATGTCGGCGCCTTCGCGGGCGAACGCCTCGGCGGCGGCGCGGCCCTGTCCGCGCGCGGCGCCGGTGACCAGCACCACCTGATCCTGGAACCGTCCGCTCATGTCGCCGCCTGTTCCGGCGACCAGGCATGAATGCCCCGCCCGATGTGGGCGCCGCCGTCGATCTGAAGGAATTGCCCGGTCATCATCCGCGCCGCGTCGGAAGCCAGGAAAGCGATCAACTCGGCCACCTCGCTGACGTCGGTGGCGCGCGACAGGGGAATGGCGCTCATGTCGGCCTCGGCGCGCGCGCGGGCGGCGGGATCGAGGTTTTCGGTGAAGACCATGCCGGGGCCCACGCAGTTGAGCCGGACGCCGTCCGGCGCCCATTCCAGGGCCAGGGTGCGCGTGAGGCCCAGAACGCCCGCGCGCGCGGCCACAGAATGGGCCGCGCCCATGATGCCGCGATCAATCCCGGTCAGGGAGATGCTGGCCACCGCGCCCCGGCGGCGGACCAGATGCGGCCGGGCGGCGGACAAGAGGCTGAACACCGCCGAGAGGTTCAGGTCGATGACCGCGTCCCATCCCCGCCGCGAGATGGCCGTGGCGGGCGCATAGAATTGGCCGCCCGCATTGTTGACCACGAAGTCCAGGCCATGGTCTCCAGCCGCCGCGTCCACGGTTTCGGCCAGGGCCTGGGAATCGCGCACGTCGCACGACAGGGACCGGAACACACCGGCGGCCAAGCTCCCCGTTTCCTCCAGGGCGTCGATGCGGCGGCCGAGACCCACGACATCGGCGCCGAGCGCCGCCAGCCGCAGGGCGATGGCGCGGCCGATGCCGCTGCCCGCGCCGGTGACCAGACAGCGCCGACCCGCCAGCAGGCCGGGGCGCAGCGCGCCTTCGTCCATCAGTTGAACATGGCCCGCGCTCATCCGATCCGCCTGTCGTGACCGGCCCAGTAGGGCTCCTTGAGCACGCGCTTGAGGATCTTTCCGGCGCCGTTGCGCGGCATGGCGTCGATGAAGTCCACCGAACGGGGGCATTTGTAGGCGGCCAGCCGTTCGCGCGCCCAGACGATCAGCGTCTCCGGCTCGGGCCTGTCGCCCTTCGCGACCACCACGGCCTTGACCGCTTCGCCCCAGCGGGGGTCCGGCACGCCGATCACGGCCACGGCGTCGACGCCGGGATGGGCCGCCAGAACGTGTTCGACCTCGATCGGATAGACGTTCTCGCCGCCCGTCACGATCATATCCTTGATGCGGTCGGTCAGGAACAGATAGCCGTCCTGATCGAGGTAGCCCGCGTCGCCGGTGCGCAGCCAGCCGTCGGGGGTGATCGCCTCGGCGGTTTCTTCGGGGCGCTTCCAGTAGCCCGCCATCAGGCCGGGGCTGCGGCCCCAGACCTCGCCGACCTCGCCGGTCTTCATGTCCTGGCCGGTGGCCGGATCGACCACCCGGATCGCGCCCCAGGGCACCGCCCGCCCGGCCGAGCGCAGGCGCGCCTTGCGGGGGCCGTCCAGCACGTGATCCTCGCCCGGCAGGATGCTGATGGTGCCGTTCACCTCGGTGAGGCCATAGCCCTGGATCAGGTCGGCGTTCAGGGTGGCGACGGCGCGGCGCAGCACCGGCTCGGTGATCGGCGCGGCGCCATAGACGATGGCGCGCAGATCGGTCAGGGGCCCCGCGCCGCGCTCAAGCTCGGCGATCACCTGTTCCAGCATGATCGGGGCGAAGACCGAGTTGGTGACGCCCTCTTCGCGCATCAGGCGCACGATGGCCGCAGGGTCGAAATCGCTGACCACCACGTCGCGCCCGCCGTGAAACAGGGCCAGCAGGCCCCAGCACAGGCCCGCCGTGTGGAAGGTGGGCATACAGACCAGGCTGACGCTGTCGCCGTCGAAGCGCCATGCCTGGCCCGCCGGGGCCAGCACCGCATGAAGGCTGGCATGGGTGAAGGCCACGCCCTTGGCGTGTCCGGTGGTGCCCGAGGTGTAGCAGATCATGCACAGGTCGTCGGGCTTCGAGCGCGACGCGACCGGGGTGTTCGCTCCCCGTTCGATCAGCGCCGCATAACCGCCTTCGTCGGCCGAGACGTCAAAGCCGATCAGTGCGATCGAAACCCCCGCCATGTCGCGGGCCGCCAGCGCGGTGGGCATCGCCTCGGCCGAGGCGAACAGGACGGCCGGGGTGCAGTCCTTGAGCTGCGCCGACAACTCGGCCGAGCTGAGCCGCCAGTTCATCCCCACCGTGACCCCGCCCAGCCGGGCGACGGCGAAGACGATCTCGAAATGCTCCGGCTGATTCCGGCCCAGGAAGGCCACGCGGTCGCCGGGCCCGACGCCGAGCGCCGACAGGCTGTCGGCCAGCCTCGCGCATCGCTCGTCCAATTGGCCGTAGGTCAGGGTCCGGCCATTGAAGGTCATGGCCGGACGATCCGGGGCGCGATCGGCCTGAACGCGCAGAATGCTGTCGATCGTGGCCACGCCCATATCTCCTACGCCCGCCAGAAATCGCCGCCGCGCACCGCATCGCCGTCGGCGTCGAGCACGGGGGCCGGATCGAGGGAGGATACGCCCGGCAGCGGCGGACGCACCCATCCGTCCGCCTGAACCAGGCCCTGTTCCTGCAGCCAGGGATCAGCGAACGCCTCGGGGGGCGTGTTCACAGGATCGGCGGGGACCCCGGCGGCTTCCAGTCGCTGAAGCCACCAGTCACGCGGGTGACGGCGGAACAGGGCGCGCAGTTGCTCGGCCAGGGGCAGGGCGCGCTGGCGACGTTCGCGCCAGTCCCAGTCGGCCATCGCCGGATCAATATCCAGGCCGGCTCCTTCCTGCACGGCCACGGCCACGAAGGCGCGCCACAGGTGGCTTTCGATGGCGCCGAGCGCGATACGGCCGCCGTCGGCCGTCTCGTACATGTCGTTGGCCGGCTCCAGATAGCGGGTCCAGGCGTCGGGGTCGGCGCGCTGGTCGGCCGGCGCCCGCCAGGCCATCCAGTGCAACAGCACCTCGTTCATCACGATGTCGAGATAGGCGCCCGTCCCGGTCCGTTCGCGCCGGTAGAGCGCCGCCAGGATCGCCTGGACCGCCATGGCGGCGCCGCCGAAATCGCCGACCGGCATGGCCGGGCGCGTGGCCGCTCGCCCCTGCCCCGACCAGGTGGTGGCGCAGCCCAGCGCGCCGGACCGGGCGAGGAAATTCAGATCGTGAGCCGGCGCCTGGGCCCGCGAACCGCGCCCGTAGCCGCTGATCGAACAGTAGATGAGCCTGGGATTCGCCTCACGCAGCCGATCGGCGCCCAAACCGAGTCTCGCGGCGACGCCGGGGCGGAAATTCTCGACGACCACATCGGCGCTGCGGCACAACTCGAAGGCGATGCGGGCGCCCTCCTCGGACTTCAGATCCAGCCCGACGGACCGCTTGCCGCGATTGTAGGTGTCAAAAAAAGCGCCGTCATAGAGATGGCGTCCGGCCTCGCCGGACGGCGGCTCGATCTTGACCACGTCCGCCCCCATCCACGCCAGATGCAGGGCGCAGACCGGCCCGGGCAACAGGGCGCCGAGATCGACCACGCGCAGGCCGTCCAGCGCGGGAACGTCGTCGATGAGGGGGGCGTCCGATGTCATGACATACTGGGTAGTATGTCTTTCGCGACAGCGTCAAGGGCTGCCGGACACACGGCCGCAGGGCCAATTCAGGACAGCTTGACGACGCTGGGAACCAATGCATACTACCCAGTAGGTCTAGAAGGCCCAACAATCGAAAACATGCGACTGTCTCCAGTGCGCAATGGGAGGATTAAGGATGATGAGAGTGATGAAAGGCGCAACGTCCCGCCTGGCGATCGCCATCGCGATGGGCCTGGTCTCGACAGCCGCCATGGCGCAGGACGCGGCGCCGGACGCTGCCCAAGAGGCGGGCGCGGTCCGACTGGACGAAATCGTCATCACGGCCCAGCGGCGCGCCGTCGGCCTTCAGGATTCGGCCCTGGCCGTCAGCGCCATCGGCGGCGAGACCCTCGCGGCCGACCAGATCATGAGCTTCGAGGACGTGGCCAAGCGCGTCACCTCGCTGTCCTATACGGCCATTTCCGGACTGGACCAGGAATTCAACATTCGCGGCATCACCAACACGCGGCTGGATTCCCCCTCCGCCGACCAGTCGATCGGCATCTTCGTCGACGAGGTCTATGTAGGCCGGCCCGGCCTGTTCAATTTCGACATGTTCGACGTGGAGCGCGTCGAGGTGGTTCGCGGGCCGCAGGGCGTCCTTCTGGGCCGCAACGTGGTCGGCGGCGCCATCAGCGTGATCACCGCCAGCCCTCGTTTTTCACCGTCCGGCGCCGCCTCGATTTCCTATGGCAATCACAATGAGGTGCTGGCCCGCGCGCACATCACCGGCCCCATCACCGACAGCCTGGCCGGGCGCCTGTCCCTCCAGTCGCGCAACCATGACGGCTATAACTACGACATCCAGCACAATCGCGAACTGGACGACGTGCGCTCGTTCCAGGCCCGCGCCCAGTTGCTTTACGCACCGCAGGACAGCGACCTGCAGGCGCGGCTGATCTTCGACTACACCAACGACCGTTCCAACGGCGGACACCAGGTCGCCTGGGAAGGCGGCGCCGGCCCGTGGAGCGCCGCGCGCGCCGCCATCGGCGCCCTGCGCGGCAGCCCCCTGGACATCCGCGAGAGCCTGCCCAGCCATCCTCATTTCCGCGGAGACGCCGCCGAAACGCCTCAGGGCCTGGAGCGCGAAGCCTTCAGCGTGGTGGCGAACGTCGAAAAGGGGATCGGCGATTTCGCCACCTTGCAGGCCACCATCGGCTATCGCAGCGGGACCGCCGACAACGTCTATGACCAGACCGGTGTCGGGCCGGGCAACAATTTCGGGGTGATCTCCCCGACCCTGTTCACGACGCCGGTCGCCGAATACGAGGACGCCACGCAGTTCTCGCAGGAAATCCGCCTGGTCTCGAACCATGTGGGCGAGGGCTTCGACTGGATCATCGGCGCCTATCACCAGCAGGACGACGTGGACAAGATCGACCATTTCTGGGGCGAGGTGCCGATGGCGGCGCTGGACCAGATCTCGGGCGAAACCCTGTGGGACAACTCGGCCACCAGCCGCTCCTACGCCGCCTTCGGCCAGTTGGGCTACACCTTCAACGAACAGTGGCGGGTCGTGGGCGGCGTGCGCTACTCGCGCGATGAAAAGGAAGGCCGGGTGACCGGCACGGCCATCGCCACCGGCGACCGTTTCAACCCCGGCGGCACGGTGCCGCTGACGCCTCTGGCGCCCACGTTCCAGGAGGGCGAGTCCTTCACGGCGGACTATGGCGACAGCTGGAGCCAGGTGACCGCCCAGGCGACTGCGGAATATTCGCCGACCGACGACCTGCTGTTCTACCTCACCTATTCCACCGGCTATAAGGGCGGCGGTTTCGAGGACACGCCCGCCAATGCGGTGGCGGCGCGGATCAGCTATGATCCCGAGACGGTGGTGAACATCGAACTGGGCGCCAAGATCGACTTCCTCGACGGGCGCGCTCGCCTGAACGCGGCCGCCTTCGTGATGGACTACGAGGACCTGCAGGTGACCCAGACGGACACCAACTGCCTGTGCAGCGTGACCGACAACGCCGCCGACGCCCGCATCCGGGGCTTCGAGCTGGAAGGCCGCTTCGCCGTCAACCATCGCCTGGAAGTGTTCGGCGCCCTCACCTATCTGGACACTGAATATCTGGAGTTCACCGACTCCTTGGGCAACGACAATCGCGGCAAATTCCTGCAGCGCACGCCGAAGAACCAGTTCAACGTGGGCGTGGACTACACGTCGGACCTGGGCTCGTGGACGGACGCCCTGAACTTCCGGGTCAACTACACCCGCAAGGGCAAGATGTACTGGGCGCCGACCAATGCGCAGACCGAGGACTCCTACGGGCTCCTGGACGCGCGCATCGCCCTGTCGATCCCGGAAACCGACTGGCAGGTCTCCGTCTGGGGACGGAACCTGCAGGACACCCTGTACCGCACCAACATCAACTACGCCCTTGGCGACGAGGTGTCCCGCATCGGGGCGCCGCGCACCTTCGGCGCCGAGCTGTCGGTTCGGTTCTGATCTCCTCCCCGGACATCGCCGTCTCCAGGGGCGCGCCCCCCGCGCCCCTGGACGACACGAACGCCCCAATGCTCGACGTGCGAGACATCGCGCTGAGCTTTGGCGGTGTTCGGGCGGTGGCGGGGGCGAGCCTTGAGATCCGGGCCGGCGAGATCTTCGGCCTGATCGGTCCCAACGGCGCCGGTAAAACTTCGCTGTTCAACTGTCTTTCCGGCCTCTATCGCCCCACGGTCGGCTCCATTCGCCTCAAGGGGCGCGAGATCGCCCGGCGGAAGCCCTGGCGTATCCGTGAGGCGGGGATCGCGCGCACGTTTCAGAACATCGCCCTGGTCGATGAGCTGACCGCCTTCGAGAACATCCTGGTCGGCGGCCATGTGGCCGGGCCGGCGGACTTCGTGCGGTCCGCGTTCGGCTGGTCGGCCCGCCGCGAGGCGGACCTGCAGGCCGAAGCGGAGGCCCTTTGCGAACGGCTGGGCCTGGTCGAGGTCATGGACGCCCTGCCCGCCGACTTGCCTTACGGCACCCAGAAACAGATTGAACTGGCGCGCGCCCTGATGGCCGATCCGCGCGTCCTGCTGGCGGACGAACCGGCCGCAGGACTGGCGCACGGCGAGGTGGCCGCCTTTGGCCGCCTGCTGGCCGAACTGCGCGCCGAACGCGGCCTGACCATCGTTCTGGTCGAACATCACATGGGTCTGATCAACGCCATCTGCGACCGCATCGCCGTGATGGAGAGCGGCCGCATCATCGCGGTGGGGAGCCCAGCCGAGATCACCGCCGACCCGGCCGTTCGCGCCGCCTATCTGGGCGCGCCGGAGGCTTCGGCGTGACGGCGATCCTGACCCTCAAAGACATGGAGGCCGGATACGGCGCCGCCCCGGTGGTTCAGGGCGTGAGCCTCGAAGCGCCCGCCGGCGAGGTCACGGTCCTTCTCGGCGCCAACGGGGCGGGAAAAACCACTCTGCTGCGCGGAATTTCCGGCGTCATCACGCGCCGGGGTCTGATTGAATACGACGGCCAGGACATCAGCGCCTGGAGCCCCGAGCGCATCGTGCGCGCCGGGCTGGTGCATGTGCCCCAGGGCCGGGGGCTGCTGGCCAGCCTGACGGTGGACGAAAACCTGCGGGTCGCCGGATCGCGACTGGACCGGCGCGCCTTCGCGGCGGCGCGGGATCATGCTCTGGCGCTGTTTCCCCGCCTGGAGGAACGTGGCGGCCAGTTGGCAGGCGGCATGAGCGGCGGCGAGCAGCAGATGCTGGCCATCGGCCGGGCGCTGATGATGAAGCCGCGCGTGCTGTTGCTGGACGAGCCGTCTCTGGGTCTGGCGCCCATCGTGCGCCAGCAGGTCTTCGACACCATCGCCGCCATCGCGGCGGACGGCATCGCCGTGCTTCTGGTCGAACAGAACGCCGACATCAGCCTGGGCATCGCCAGCCGCGCCGCCCTGTTGTCGCAAGGCCGCATCGTCGCCGAGGGCGACGCGGCCGAGATGGCGCGGTCCGACGTGGTGGCCGACGTCTATCTGGCGCCGGTGCGGCTGGATGAGGGAGCGGCGGAATGATCCTGTTGCTGCAACAGATCATCGACGGCGCCGCCAACGGGGCGCTGTACGCCGCCATGGGCGTGGCCATCGTCCTGGTTTACCGGGCGACTGGCGTGCTCAATTTCGCCCAGGCCGAAATGGCGCTCGTCTCGACCTTCGTCATCTGGCAGCTAAGCGCCTGGGGTCTGCCGATCTATCTGGCGGCCGTGCTCGGCCTGGTGTTCAGCTTCCTGTTCGGCGCGGCCGTGGAGCGCGGGCTGATGCGGCCCCTGCGCAAGAAGCCGCCCCTGGCCTCGGTGCTGGCGGCGCTGGGCCTGTTCCTGGTGTGCAATCAGGCGTGCGCCCTGATCTGGCCGGGCGCCCAGCGGGAATTCCCCGCCCTGATCCCGCCGGTGACATTCGATCTGGCCGGGCTGCGGCTGGGCGGCGAGACCCTGCTGCTGTTCGCCGTTCTGGCGTTGCAGGCGGTGTTCCTGTGGCTGTTCTTCCGTCACTCGCCGCTGGGCCTGAAGATGCGCGCGGCGGCCGACAACGCCGACGCGGCCGTCTATCTGGGCGTCGACACCAGCCGCATGTTCATGCTGGGCTGGGGTCTAGCGGCCGTGTTCGGATGCCTGGCCGGGCTGATGATCGCCCCCACCATCCTGCTGACGACCGGCATGATGTTCCCGCTGCTGATCTATGGCCTGTGCGCGGCGACCCTGGGCGGGCTGACCAATCCCTTCGGCGCCATCGCCGGCGGCGTCATCATCGGCGTCATCGAGAACCTGACGGCGACCTATGTCCCGTTCATCGGCACCGACCTCAAGATCGCGGCCCCGCTGATGCTGATCTTCCTCGTCCTGCTGTTCCGGCCTCAGGGTCTGTTCGGCGTGCGCCAGGTGTCGCGGCCATGAGAACGCCGTCCAGAACCCTCGTCATCACCCTGGCGGTCATCGGCGTCGTCCTGGCCCTCGCCGGCCCGTGGCTGTTTCCCCAGTACCGCGTCGACCGGCTGACGCTGGGTCTGGTCTATGGCGTCTCGACCATCGGGCTGGTGATCCTCACCGGGCGGGCGGGCCAACTATCCATCGGCCACAGCGCCTTCTTCGGCCTGGGTGCCTATGTCGTCGCCATCCTGCTCTCGCGCGAATGGGCGCCGCTGGCGCCGGCTCTGGCGGCCGCCGCGCTGGCCGCCACGGCGTTCGGCTGGCTGTTCGGCAAGCCCGCCCTTCGCCTCAGCGGCTTCAACCTGGCCATCGTCACGGCGGCGTTGGCGATCGTCTTCCCCTTGCTGCTTCAACGCTTCACGGGCCTGACCGGCGGCCACGCCGGGCTTGCCGTGCCGCCCCAGTACGCACCCTGGGGACTGCCGCTCAGCCCGGTCAGTTGGATCTACATGGTCACGGTGGTGGTCATGATCCTGGCCCTGTTCATCGGCTGGCTGCTGACGCGCGGACGCATGGGCCGGGCGCTGGACGCCATCCGCCTGAACGAGGCGACGGCCGAGGCCAACGGCATCGATGTGGCCGGCTACAAACAGGCGGCGTTCGCGGTTTCGGCTGGCTATGCGGGGGTCGGCGGCGGCCTCTATGCGGCGGCGGTGGGCTATATCGCGCCAGAGGCGTTCGGCTTGCTGCTGAACCTCACCTTCCTGGCCGCCCTGCTGGCGGGAGGCAGCCGCTATCTGGCCGGCGCGGTGGTGGGCGGGATGATCGTGCAGGCGGTGCCCGAACTGGCCGGAGAAGTCAGCCAGGCCCTGACCCAGGCCATCTTCGGCGTGGTCCTGATCGTGGTCATCACCCTGGCGCCTCAGGGCCTGATGGGCGCGGCGCCCATTGACCGTCTGCGGAAATGGATCATGGGCAACAGACCAAGTAGGATGTCCGGGGAACCAGAGGGGAGCTGATTCACATGGCCAAGGCCGACGCCAACACCACCATCATGCTTTCGGCCAACAGCCTGGTCCGGCCCAACCGGAACGAGGCCGGGCGGGTGGAAATCCTGGCGGCGGCCAGCGAAGCCTTCATGCGCCTGGGCTACGCCCGCGCCTCGATCGACGAGATCGCCGATCAACTGGGCGCCACCAAGGGGCGCGTCTATCACTATTACCGCAGCAAGGCCGACATCCTGATGGACGTGCACCGGCACGTTCTGGACCTGATGATGACCGGCGTGACGCCTCTGGCGAAGGGTGGGGGCGGACCGGCCGAAATCCTGCGCGCCATGGTCCATCAGCACGCCATGCTGGTGATGGAGAACATGTCCTTCACGCGGGTGGCCCTGCCTAACACCACCGACCTGCTGGTGGCGGAGAAGCGCGATTTCGTGCGCGAGATCAACAGGGCCCGCGCGCAGTACGAACAGATGTTCGTCGACGTGCTGGAGCGCGGCATGGCCGAGGGCGTGTTCAGAAAGGCGGACGCCGCCCTCCTCGTCAAACCCCTGCTCGGCTCCCTGAACTGGACCGTCATCTGGTACGACGACAACAAATGGGGCGCCGACCGATCCCGTCAGGAGATCGCCGACATCATCGCCGATTACGCCCTGGAGGGCGTGGTCAGGAGCGCCTGAGCGCGCTCCCGCAGGACCGTCTTCTGGACTTTTGCCCCGTTCGCGCCCTGGGCCTTGGGGATGTCGGACGTGACCACGATCCGCTCGGGCGTCTTGAACGCCGCCAGCCGCGCCCGGCACCAGGCGAGCAACGCCTCCTCGGACAGGTGGCGATCAGACAGGAGCGCGACGAAGGCCACGGCTACGTCGCCGCGCTCGGGCGTGCGGGCGCCCACCACATGCGCCTCGGCCACATCGACATGGGCGCAAAGAACGTTCTCGATCTCGCTGGGATCGACCAGATTGCCGCGCAGCCGCAAGGCGTCCCCCAGCCGCGCGATGAAGACCGCTCCATCGGCCGTCGCCTGGCCCAGGTCGCCGGTCCTGTACCAGCCATCCTCGGTGAAGGCTGCGGCCGTAGCGGCCGCGTCGCCGAAATAGCCGTGGGCGACGGTCGCGCCTGAAAGCTGAATCTCGCCGGTCGCGCCGACCTCGACCGGCGACGCCGTGCCGGGCTCCACCACGCGCAGGCGCGTCCGATCATCCACCAGCGGCCCGCCCGCCAGGATGCGCTGTTCCAGCGGCGCCTGCGGGGAAGCGGCGGTGATGAAAGCCAGCCCTTCGGATGAGCCATAAGCCTGAGCGGCCCGGACATTCGACCCGATCGCCTCGATCCGGCGGATGGTTTCGGCGGCGGGCTGGCCGGTGAAGGCGCCGAAACAGCAGGTTCTCAGATCGGCCAGACGGCCTCCCCTCTCCGCCACCGCATCCATGATCGCCAGGATCATGTTGTCGCCGCCGTGCAGGTGGTTGATGCGAGCGCGGGCCATGACGTCGGCCGCGTCGTCGGCGTCGAAGACCGGTGACAGCACGGCGGTCCCGCCGGTCATCAGGGTGGCCAGCGCCACCCCCAGCCCCCACACCCCGCACAGGGGCAGGACGCACAGCACGCGCTCGCCCGGCTGAAAGCCGAAACGGCGCGCGGCGGCGGTGAAGCGGATCACCAGGTCGGACTGCCGATGCATCGCCAGCTTGGGCGTTCCGGTGGAGCCGGTGGTGGTGAACAGATTGAGCAGGCGGTCGCCGCCCCCCGGCTCCGGCAGGGCGCCGGCCGCATCGGGGATTTCGTCATCATCGATGAACATCGCCCAGGCCAGACGCGGCAGGACGTCGGAGACCGGCGCGCCGTCCGGCGGCGGCGCGTCCAGAATCTCGGTCAGCAGCGCGGCGAAATCCACGCCGACGAAAGCCCTGGGCCCCACCACCATGCGGGCGCCGGAGCGGCGCAGCACTTCGCGGACCTCGGGCGCCCTGAAGCGGGTGTTCACGGGAACCACGACCAGCCCCAGCCGCGCGGCGGCCAGTTCGATCATCAGCCATGCGGCGCCGTTGGGCAGCCAGACCGCAACCGCGTCGCCCGCCTTCAGACCGAGTGACGCGAGATGGCGCGCCCAGCGATGCGCACCGTCCAGAAACCGCCCGTAGGTCAGCCGCCGCTCGTTGTCGCCGTCGCAGATGATGATCGCGGACGCTTCAGGGTCGTGACCTGCGATCAGCGTCTCAATCATCATCATGCTTCCTCAGTAGGACTTGGGCAGTCCCATCACCTGGGTGGCGATAAAATTCAGCGCCATTTCCTGGCTGATCGGCGCGATCCGCATCAGACGCGATTCACGGAAATAGCGCTCTACATGATATTCGCTGGCGTAGCCCAGACCGCCGTGGGTCTGGATGGCGCGGTCGGCGGCGAAGAAGGCGGCGTCAGCGCACAACAGTTTGGCCATGTTGGCCTCGGCGCCGCAGGGCTCGCCCTTGTCATACAGCCAGGCCGCCTTGCGGGCCATCAACTCGGCCGCCTGCAGGTTGGCGTGGGCCTGGGCCAGCGGATGCTGGATCGCCTGGTTCATGCCGATGGGACGCTCGAACACGACCCGCTCGTTCGCGTAGGTGACGGCGCGGCGCAGCGAGGCGTAGCCGATGCCGATGGATTCGTGCGCCAGCAGGATGCGTTCCGGGTTCAGCCCGTCCAGCAGGTAGCGAAAGCCCTTGCCCTCTTCGCCGATGCGGGCGGATTCGGGCACGTACAGGTCGTCGATGAAGACCTCGGTCGAGGCGACGGCGTTGCGGCCCATCTTGTCGATCGGGCGGATCGAGATCTTCGACCGGTCGATGTCGACCAGAAACAGGGTGATGCCGTCGGTCGGCTTGGCGCATTCCTCACGCGGGGTGGTGCGTGTGACCAGGATCATCTTCTGGGAATCGAGCGCCTTGGTGATCCAGATCTTGCGGCCGTTGATGACATAGCCGTCGGACGTCTTCTTCGCGAAGGTCTTGATGCGGGTGGTGTCGGTGCCGGCGTCCGCCTCGGTCACGGCGAAGCAGACGTGCATCTTGCCGCTGGCCACCTCGGGCAACAGGCTGCGGCGCAGTTCCTCCGAGCCGTGCTTGGCGATGACGTTCACGCCGAAGATCGACAGGTGCATGGGGCTGCAGCCGTTCATGGCGGCGCCGGAGGCGGCCACCTCCTGCAGCAGCAGGGCCGCTTCGCTGATGCCCAGGCCGCTGCCGCCGTATTCCTCGGGGATGGCGATGCCCAGCCAGCCGGCCTCGGCGAAGGCGTTGTAGAAGTCCCAGGGGAATTCGTGGCGGTTGTCGCGCTCGCGCCAGTAGTCGTCGTCGAAACGCGACGCCAGTTCGCGCACCGCGCGCTGCACTTCGAGCTGGGTTTCGGAAAGTTGGAAGTCCATGGCGGGCACACCTGCATCAATCGGCTATGGCCGACATACTACGCAGTAGGTTGCAGGACGCAACTCAGCCGGCGAACATTTTCTCCAAAGTCGCCGGATCCAGCGTGCCGCCCACGGCCGCGGCGCCCGCGTCGAGGATCGTATCCCAGGCGGCATCGAGATCCGCCTGCGTCGCCACATGGTCCAGCTTCACGCCGGGGGTCAGGGCGATGTGCGCCGAGGACACCCAGCCGCCACCGGCGATCAGGATGGCGCCGCAGGTATCCAGCTCATCGGACGCCAGCTTCAGCACCACCGGCGCCACATGCTCGGGCGCCAGCCGTTCGGCCAGGGCCGGGGACAGCAGCGACGCCGACATGGGCGTGGTCGCGATGGGCGCCAGGCAGTTGGTCAGGATGCCGTAGCGGCGCCCCTCGATGGTCAGCACATTGGCCAGGCCGATCATGCCCATCTTGGCGGCGGCGTAGGACGACTGCGAGAAATTGCCCCACAGGCCGGAGGGCGAGGTGATCGGGATGATCCGGCCGTGGCCCTGGGCGATCATGTGCGGCCAAGCGGCCCGGCACAGATAGTGGGTCCCGTTCAGGTGCACGTCCATGACGGCGCGCCACTGTTCATCGGTCGATTTGGCGTAGGACTGATTGCGCTCGATCCCGGCGTTGGAGACCAGGATGTCGATGCGGCCATAGGCGTCCAGGGCGGTCTGGATGACGGCGGCGCCGCCCTCGGGCGTGGCCACGCTGTTGCGGTCGGCGACGGCCTGACCGCCTGCGGCGACGATCTCGTCGACCACCTGCTGCGCCGTGTCGGTCTCGCCCTGGCCGATATCGTTGACGACGACCTTGGCGCCGACGGCCGCGAGGGCCAGGGCGTAGGACCGGCCCAGCCCCTGCCCCGCACCGGTGACCACCGCGATCCGACCTTCAACGCCCGCCATCAGTCCTGCTCCGTCGTGGCTTCCAGCCGTTTGCGCAGCGCGCCCAGATACTGGGCGGCCGTCAGCCCGTCGATGATCCGATGATCGCAGGCCAGAGTGATATAGAAGGTGGGCCGCGCCACCACCTGGCCGTCGATCACGAACGGCCGCTCGATCAGGCTGCCGACGAACAGCAGCGCGGTCTGGCGCTGATTGATGACCGGAAAGCCGGTGTCGACGCCGTGGGCGCCCAGGTTGGACACGGTCATCACCGCGCCCTCGAATTCCGCCGGGGCCAGCTTCCACGCCCTGGCGCGGGCGCTCAGGTCGCGGATGGCGCCGGACACCGCCAGGGCGTCCATGTCCTGGGCCTTGTGAATGACCGGGGTCATCAGGCCCTGTTCAGTCGCCACGGCCACGGCGACGTTGACGTCGGCCGGACGCTGGAGCTTGCCGTCCACGAACAGCACGTTGAACTGCGGGCAGTCCTTCAGGGTCTGGGCGGCGTCGTGGACGATCAGGTCGTTAATCGAAATCCGGGGTCCGTCCGCTGGAGCCCTGGCCCGCTCCCGCTCGAGACGCGCCAGCAGCGGCGCCCCGTCCAGAAGGACGATCTCGGCGAAGTGAGGGATCTCGGCCCAGCTTCGGGCCATGACCCCGGCCATGGCCTTGCGGACGCCGGTCAGGGGCTCCAGCGCGTCGGTCATTCCGCCTCGTCCGCCCGGGCGATGACCGTCCCGACCTCGACGGTCTCGTTCACGTCGACCAGGATTTCGCGCAGGACCCCCGCGCGGGTGGCCTCCACCTCGGTGCGGGCCTTTTCGGTCTCGCACTCATAGAGCGCCTCGCCCACGGCGAAGCTGTCGCCGACCTTCTTGAACCACTCGGTGATCAGACCCTCTTCCATGGTCTGACCCAGCTTGGTCATCTTGATATCGAACATCTTGGCTCCTTGGCCGGATCAGGCGGGTTGGCGAGCGAGGGTTCGGCGCACGGCCTCCACGACGGCGTTTGCGTCAGGGGTCAGCAGCGGCTCCAGCTCGATATTCTGGGGAACATAGGCGTCCAGTCCGGCGACGCGAACCGGCGCGGCCTTCAGGGCGCCGAAGCGGGCTTCGACCACCTGGGCGATCAGTTCGCCCGCGAGGCCGCCGGTCACCGGCCCCTCGTGCACCACCACCAGATGGCCCGTGCGGTCGATCGAGCCGAGGATGGCGTCCAGGTCCAGCGGCCGGACGCCGCGGGGGTCGATGACCTCGGCCTCGATGCCTTCCGCGGCCAGGGTTTCCGCCGCCTGCAGCGAAACCGAGACCATGCGCGACCAGGCGACGATGGTGACATCCTTGCCCTGGCGCGGCACGGCGGCGACGCCCAGCGGCGTCACATAATCGTCCGTCGGCACGGGGCCACGCTTGTTGTAGAGCGACTTGTTCTCGAGGAAGAGCACCGGGTCGTCATCGCGGATGGCGGCCTTCAGCATCCCCTTGGCGTCGGCCGGGGTGGCGGGCATGGCGACCTTCAGGCCGAAGGCGCCCCAGAAATACTGGGCCAGCGACTGCGAATGCTCGGGCCCGAGGCCGCCGAGGATGCCCTCGGGCGCGCGGATCACCAACGGGACGGCCTGGCCGCCGCCGTGCATGTAGCGCCACTTGGCCGCCTTGTTCAGGATCTCGTCCATGGCGATCAGGGCGAAGTCGGCATACTGCAGCTCGACCACCGGGCGGGCGCCCGCCAGGGCCGCGCCGACGCCGCCGCCGACGATCAGGTTCTCCGAGATCGGGGTGTCGAACACCCGATCCTTGCCGAACATCTGGGTCAGACCCTTGGTCACGCCGAACACCCCGCCGAACGGGCCGACGTCCTGCCCCATCACGAAGACGGTCGGGTCGCGCTCCAGTTCCTCGATCAGGGCTTCGCGCAGGGCGGCGCGATAGCTGAGGACGCGGGGGGCTTGATCGGAATCGCTCATGCCGCGCTCCTGGGGGCTAGAAGACCTTCAAACAAACGCTCGACGCCGGGCTTGGGGCTGGCCAGGGCGGCGGCGGACGCCGCCTCAACCAGGGCGGCCTCTGCGGCGCGCGCCGCCTCGAGATCGGCTTCGGTTCTGCCGCGCGCGATCAGGCGTTCGGCGACCAGCTTCTGCGGATCCTTGAGGCGCGCCTCGGCGATCTCTTCCTTGCTGCGATAGGTCTGCGGGTCGCCTTCATAGTGTCCGCGGATGCGCAGGGTCTTGGCTTCGATCAGGGTCGGCCCGCCGCCGCCTCGGGCGCGCTCCACCGCCTCGGCGACCGCGTCATGAACGGCCTCCACATCCTGGCCGTCGATGATGCGCGACGGCATCCCATAGGCCTTGGCCCGGTCCGCAACATCCTCGACCGAGGTCGCTTCGCGGTGCGGCACCGAAACCGAATAGCCGTTGTTCTCGCACAGCCAGATCATCGGCAGCTTCCACAGCGCGGCGGCGTTGGCCGATTCGTGGAAGGTGCCCCGGTTGGCCGAGCCTTCGCCGAAGATGTGCAGGCTGACCCGGTCGTCGCCCAGGCGCTGGGCACCCAGCGCCGCGCCCGCCGACATGACGAAGCCGCCGCCCAGGGTGCCGCTGGAGCCCATCAGGCCCTTCTTGGGATCGACCGCGTGGACGATTCCGGCGCCGAGCCCACCGGTGGCCCCGCCGGTCCGGCCGACGAAGTCGCCCAGGAGCGCCTCCAGATCGACGCCCTTGGCCAGCAACTGGGTCACGCCCCGGTGGCTGTAGAACAGCATGTCGTCGTCGCGCAGCGCCGCGCAGGCGCCCGTGCCGATCGCCTCCTGACCCCGGCCGGAGTGCAAAAGGACGCGCGAACTGCCGTCCTCGATGAAACGCAGGATCGCCTGCTCGACCAGGATCGAGCGCTCCATGATCCGGTAGGCGTTCAGGAGCTGATCATCGGTCATCGGCATGGGCAAAACTCGACGGTTGGGAACATCATAGGCGGCATCCTAGCGCGTTCGCGGCGAGGTCGGGACCGCCCAAAAAGCGCGCCCCACAAGGTTGACCTACTGGGTAGTATGTGATCACGATGACTGTCAAGACGGCGCTCTGGGCGCCCCTGAACGATCTTGCCTTGGAGCCCCCATGCCGACCGAGACCGACCGCACGAACGCCCCCGAAACCGATGACGCCCTGCTGCAGCGGGTCGACGCCCTTTGCCGGGACGTGTTCGTGCCGATCGTCCAGGGCTGGACCGATCACGAGCAGACCTGCCGCCCCCTGATCGAGGCCCTGGCCGAAGCGGGCCTGTTCGGCCTGACGATCTCAAGGGCCTACGGCGGCGCCGGGGGCAGCGATCGCTATTCCACCGTCCTGTGCCGCCTGCGCGAGCGGTTCGGCTATCACGAGCCGCTGATCGACACCCAGTTCGCGATCCAGGGCCTGGGCACCAACGCCATCCTGCGCATGGGCACCGACGACCAGCACAGCCGCTATCTGCCGGGCCTGGTGTCGGGCAAGACGCTATTCTCCTTCGCCCTGACCGAGCCGCACAGCGGCTCGGACGTGCTCGGGATGCGGACCCGGGCGCGGCGCGACGGCGACGACTGGATCCTGAACGGCTCCAAGATGTTCATTTCCGGCGCCCCGGACGCCGACGTGTACATCACCTTCGCTCGCACCGGCGAAGAGAGCGATCGGCGCGCGGTCACCGCCTTCCTCATTGAAAAGGGTACGCCCGGCTTCACGGCGCGCGGCGGCATCCACCTGCAGGCGCCGCACGCCATCGGCTATCTGGATTTCGAGGACTGCCGCCTCAGCGACGCCCAGCGCCTGGGCGAGATCGGCGAGGGTCTGCGCGCCAGCCTGGGCACCCTGGAGGTGTTCCGCCCGTCGGTCGGTGCGGCCACCCTGGGCATGGCGGCCAAGGCCCTGGACCTGGCGGTCGAGTTCTCGAAGAGCCGCGAGGCGTTCGGCGGGCGGCTGTCCGACCTGCCGGGGCTTCAGCTCAAGCTGGGGCGCATGTCCGCGCTGATCGCCGGGGGAAGCGCCCTGGTCGAACGGGCGGCGACGCTGCGCGACAGCGGCGCTTCGACCCTGGTGGAGGGCGCCCTGGCCAAGGCGTTCGCCACCGAGGCGGCGATCGAGGTGATCTACGAGAGCCAGCAGATCCACGGCGGCCGCGGCGTGATCGTGGGCCAGGAGATCGAGATGCTGTCGCGCGCCGTGCGCCCGACCACCATCTATGAAGGCGCGTCGGAAGTTCAGCGCACCATCATCGGCAAGGCTGAGGTCCGCCGCCTGCGCAAGGGCGAACCCTCGCGCGGGACCACTTCGGGCGAAGGCCAACTGGGTGCCCTGACGGCGAGCGTCCGCACGACCTACGAGGCCTGGCTGGCGGCGTCGGAAAGCCAGTGGGATTCGCCGGCGTTCCATGTGCGGCTGGCCGAAAGCCTGATGGCCATCGAGGCGGCGGAATGCGTCACCTCTGCGCCGGAAGCGGTGCGTCAGTTCCTGGCGCTGGCCGCCGCCCGCACCCTGGCCGGCGAGATCGCCCGCACGGGCGGTCGGGTCGAGACCACGTCCCTCGCCGCCGCCGCGAGCGCCCTGGGCGCATCCGAAGACGATCTGGCCTTGCAGATCGCGGCCACCCTGTTGAACTGATCCTCATGAGCGCGACACCGACAGACCAGCCCCTCAGCCGCCGGCGCCTGCTCGCCGGAGGCGTCGGGCTGGCCGGCGTCGGCCTGCTGCCGGGATGCGGCTCGCCCGCCGGGGACATCGCCCTGGCCAATGTGGGCATCACCGACACGGTGGTGCATCTGGGCCAGACCTGGCCCACCTCGGGCGCCGCCGCCGCCGTCTATGGGCCGATGCTGGACGCGGAGCGCGCGTGGATCCGTCACATCAACGAGGACCTGGGCGGGGTGCCCATGAGCGACGGCCGCACCCGCCGTATCGAGTTGCACACCCTGGACGACGGACTGGACCCCAGCCGGGCGGTCCAGAACGCCCGCCAACTGGTGGAGCGCGACGGCGTGTTCGCGGTCATCAGCCCCGCCGGAACAGCCAACTCGGGCGCGGTCGCCACCTATACCGAGCGTATGGGCGTGCCCCTGCTCTATGTGGTCTCGGGCGCCGAACACTGGACGGACCCCGAGCGGCATCGCTGGTCCGTGGCGTTGCAGCCGCCCGGCGCCCTTGAAGGCCGCATGTGGGTGCGCTGGCTGGCCGAGAACCGGCCGGGGTCGCGCATCGCCATGCTGCGCGACAACACCGACTTCGGCCACGACCTGGAGCGCGGCGTGCTGGAGGAGATCGCCCGGCTGGGCCCGGTCGTCCAGTTGGTCGCGGTGCAGGGCTACCAGCCTATCGACACGACCCTGACGTCGCAGCTGACCAACCTTCGCGCGTCCGGCGCGGACGTCTTCTTCAACGGCGCGACGCCGCAGTTCGCCGCCCTGGGATACAAGGCGCTGGCGCGCTCAGGCTGGTCGCCGAAGCTGAACATCCTGACCAACGCCTCGGCGGACTTCCAAGCGGTCATCGCGCCGACGGGAGCCGAGCTGCTGCAGGGCGTGCGCTGCTTCGTCTATCTGAAGGACCCGACCGATCCCCAGTGGGCCGAGGACCCCGACGTGGTCCAGTGGAACGCGGTTCTGGACCGCTATGCGCCGCGTCTGCCGCGCACCATGCTGACCTTCTGGGCGCCCAGCCTGATCCAGGCGACGGTCGAGACCCTGAAGGCGGCCGAGGCGCCCACGCGGGCGGCGGTGATGGAGGCCGCGCGCCATCTGGACACGACCCTGCCGGCCCTAACGCCGGGCGTCCGCGTCCACAATACGCCGCAGACCAACATGCCGGTCAGCCAGTTCGCCATGGCCGAGCTGCGCGGCTCCAGTTTCATCCTGACCGGCGAAATTCACCGGGCGGGCCAGTCCATATAAGAGGTGTCCATGAGCGGATTGTGGTTTGAGGAATTCGAGGTCGGCCAGGTGTTCGACCACCCCTGGCGGCGCACGGTCACCGAGTACGACAACATGCTGTTCTCGAACCTGACCATGAATGTGCAGCCCCTGCACATCGACTTCGAGTTCGCCAAGACGACCGAGTTCGGCAAGCCGCTGGTCAACTCGCTGTTCACCCTGGGCCTGATGATCGGCATGACGGTCAACGACACGACCCTGGGCACCACGGTGGCCAATCTGGGCATGACCGACGTGCGGTTCCCCAAGCCGGTGTTCCACGGCGACACCATCCGGGTGCGCACCACGGTGAAGGCCAGGCGCGACAGCGCCTCGCGGCCCACCCAGGGCATCATCACCTTCGTGCATGAGGCCTTCAACCAGGATGACGAGATGGTGGCTACGTGCGAGCGGGGCGCCCTGATGCATCGCAAGCCGACCGCGTCGTGACCCGGACCATCCGCTCCCTGTTGTTCGCCCCGGCCAACCGGCTGGACCTGATCGGCAAATTCGGGCGCATCCCGGCCGACGCCTTCGTGCTTGACCTCGAGGACGGCACCCCCGCCGCCGAACGGGCCAGCGCGCGCGAGACCCTGGGGCAGGCTCTGGCCGATGCGGGCAAAGCCCTCGGCGACCGCGCCGAGATCATGGTGCGGGTGAACGCCGCCGACACCGACGACTTCGCCGCCGACTGCGAGTCGGTGCGCCGGGCCGGATGCGGCCTGGTGGTGCTGTCCAAGGCCGAGAGCGCCGATCAGGTCGCACAGGCCGCCGAGGCCAGCGGCGCGCGCGTCCTGGCGGGCATCGAATCCGTCGCGGGCGTGGCGGCCTCTGAGGCCATCGCCGCCGCGCCGGGCGTCTTCGCCGTCTTCTTCGGCGCCGAGGACTATGTCGCCGATCTGGGCGGGGTCCGCACCTCGGACAGCCTGGAGGTGCTTTATCCCCGTTCGCGCGTGGCCGTGGCGGCGAAGCTGGCGGGCGTTCAGGCGCTGGATCAGGTCACGGTCGACCTCAAGGACGAGGCCCGTTTCACGGCCGACACCGCCTTCGGCAAGGCGCTGGGCTATACGGGCAAGATGTGCCTGACGCCCGCTCAGGTGGCCATGGCCAACGCCGCCTGGCGTCCCGGCGAGCAGGAGATCGCCGAAGCCGAGGCCCTGGTCGCCGCCTATGAGGCCGCCGTCGCCGCCGGACAGGGAACCATCTCCCACCAGGGCCGGATGATCGACGGGCCGTTGCTGAAACAGGCCCAGGCCGTCATCGCCGCGGGCCGCCGGCCCTCCGAATGACCGTCGTCCTGGAACCGGGCGATCTTGATCTGCGCCGGTTCATCCGTCCCGGCGACCGCGTTCTCGTCGCCGAGGGGGCGGGCGAGCCCCAGACCCTGACCGAAGCCCTGATCGAACAGCGCCAGGCCCTAGGCGGCGTCGAGGTGTTCCTGGGCCTGACGCTCGGGACGGCCTTCGCTCCCGACCGCGTGGATGGGCTGACCCTGCGCAGCTACGGCGCCCTGGGCCAAATCCGGCGACTGGCGGACGCGGGGCTGCTAGACATCACGCCCGTCGCGCTGGGGGACGTCCCGGCGCTGCTGGAAAAAGGCGCCCTGACGTTCGACGTCGTGCTGACCTCGGCGGCGGCGGCCCGAGACGGCGGCTATCCGCTGAGCCTCATGGCGCTGCATGTGCCGGCGGCGCTGCGCCACGCCCGCACGGTGATCGTCGAGGTGAACGCCCGGCTGCCGCAGACGCCGGGCGTCTCAGTCGAAGCGGCGCGCGTGGCCGCTGTGGTTCATTCGGATCGCGCGCCTCTGATCACACCCGCAGGCGAGCCTGACCCCGTCACCCGGGCCATCGCCGCGAACGTGGCCGGGGTGATCGAGAACGGCGCCACCCTGCAACTGGGCGTCGGCGCCATGGCGGACGCGGTGTGCCGCGAACTTCGCGGCCACAAGGACCTGGGCGTTCATTCCGGAATGCTCAACGACGGGCTGGTCGATCTGATGCGGCGCGGCGTCATCACCAACCGCCGCAAGGCCCAGTTCCAGGGCGTCAGCATGGTCAGCGCCGTGCTGGGGTCTCAGGACGCCTATGATTTCGTCCACCAGAACCCGCAGGTGCGGCTGGAAGGCGTGGAGATGATCCACCAACTGGCCGGACGCGAGCCCGGCATGGTGTCGATCAACGGCGCGCTGGAGGTCGATGTCTGGGGCCAGATCAACGCCGAGACAGTCGGGGGACGCTATATCGGCGCCATCGGCGGTCAGCCGCAGTTCTGCCGGGCCGGAACGCGCGCTCCGAACGGCGCGGCCATCATCGCCCTGCCCTCCACCGCCGCTGGTGGCAAGGTCAGCCGCATCCGTTCAGCGCCCGTCGAGCGGGTCACCACCGGCGCCGCAGACGTGGACATCGTGGTCACCGAGTACGGCGTCGCGCGCCTTTCCGGCATAGGGTTCGCCGACCGGCGAAAGGCCCTGGCGGCGATCGCCCATCCCGATTTCCGCGACACCTTCTGAGCGCCGACGATTCGGCTCATCGGTCTCCGGTCGACCGGGCGATGGCGGCGCGCATGCCCTCTGCGTGCAGGGCGCCCGACGGCGCGATCTTGCTGTTGGGCGTCTCGGCCGCTTCCACGTTTCCGGTCCGGTTCTCCGGACCTGTCCATCGGGGCGTCTCGGCTTTGCGTTCGACCGCCTCGCGCAGGTTTTTCGTGGCCGTCTGAGACGCGTTTGCGCCTTTCCTGCGCGCCATTTCAGCGGACACCCGTTGAATCGCCTCGGTCAGCAGGGCTTTCTTTTCGCGGGCGCCGTTGTCGGGATTGGCCTGCCCCTCGCCGTGAGCTTTCCGGGTGCGGGTCCGGATCATCCGCTGCGCCCGATCGCGCCGCTCGCGCAGTCGCCGGATCAGATCGACAAGATCCGGCGACGAGCGATCGCCCAGAGCCTGGCTCTGCTCCACCATCTCCGCTTCGTTACGGTCGAGGACGCGGTTCTTCCCTTCAGTCATTCGACTCTCCATGTTTGCGGTCCATGGAGAGCGTGCCGGAAGCCCACTCGTTCCTGTATTTGTAGAGCCGCCCCTTGAAACCGGACGTTGCGGTCACCATCTGGGGTGCTGAGCCATGGCTCAACCGAGTCCGTCTGAGTCCCGATGTGGCAGACGGACTCTGGTCGGACCGCCCCCTTCCCGCCCGCGCGCGATCGCCCGCTGCGAGGGCGGCGAACCGGGACCGGTCCGACTGAAGGGCGAACTGGCGGCCGGCGTTTCGGCCGCCAGGACGCACCCCTCCCCCCAAAAATCCAGACGCCCGGCGGCTTCAGGTCACGCCTGCGTTCGGAGGCGAGCGGACAGCAGAAAGGCGGGCCGTCTCCGACCCGCCTTCGCTTTATCCATCGAAACGGTGCTGTCAGCCCAAACTGATTGCGGGGTGAGCGGGGCGGCCGTAGCGTCGCCGGATGGCTAGATCGACCAATCCGTTCCGCTGGTTTGACTCTTCGCCCGAGGTGATCCGCCTCGTGGTGCTGAT